>JAEDEQ010000075.1 GCA_016293225.1 Clostridiaceae bacterium | reverse complement strand
TTGTTGACAATGAGCGGCAGCTCACCTATAATTAATATAAGGAACCTCTGAATAATCTGTGAACGGAGCGATAAAATGGGACGGATAAAAGGTTTTCTTAACACAAAAATCGTCAGGAACGATGAAACCGGCGAGGAGGGCTGCCTCACCTGGCGCGAAACTCTCAGCTATGCGCTCGGACGCGGCGCGCAGGGAATGTGCACGAGCATGACCAGCTCAAAATATGTCAATCAGTTCATTGCAAACATTCTCTTTGTTGCTCTCGGCGACAGAGCGATGGACGTTACCAAAAGAATCCGTTTTTACTGCGGAATTTTTGACGCAATCAACGACCCCGTCATGGGTGTGCTTGTTGACAGAACCCGGACGAAAAACGGTCAGATGCGGCCGTATATCAAGTGGGCGCCGTTTTTTGTTTCGGCTGTTATGGTGCTGTTTTTTGTCGGCTCGGGAAACGCTCCGCTCTGGTTCAACATTCTTTACACAACCGTTCTGTTCGTCATGCTTGACGTTACATACACCGCTTTCGATATCCCGATGGGTGCGCTTGCGTTTTCAATCACTCCGGACGGCGTTGAAAGGACAAAGCTTTTCGGAATCAGCTCAATAGTCCGCGCAATAGTCGGCGCAATACCGGCTGCGCTCGTTTCCGGCGCGGCGTTTTTGCCGTATCTCAAGGACCACCAGGAAACGGCGTACCTTGTTGCCGCCTGCATTTCGGCGGCCGGCATAATTCTCCTGACAAGAATGACATATAAAAACACAAAGGAGAGGATTGCGCACCACGAGGACACGCCCTCGGTAAAACAATGCTTATCGCTGCTTTTCAAAAATCAGCCGTTGTTCATGCTGTTCCTTGCAAATCTTGCTTTCATCTTCTGCAAGATACCGGAGCAGGTTTCTGCGTTTTTCGTTTCCGATTTGATGTTCAACAGGAAGTATAATGTTGCGATTGACGTTATCAAGGCTCCGGGTCTGTTCCTTGCCGGAATCATTGTTCCGAAGATTATTGAGAAATTCAAAGAAAAGGTCGATTCAAGAAAGCTGTACAGACTTTGCTGCGTTTGCGCAATACTGATACACCTTGTTTTTGCGGCAACAACATACAGCGGACTGATGAAAAAGGGCGTGGACGCTTCCGTTTCGCTGTTTACAGGTATCCTTGTTGTTTTGTTCACCGGACTTTCAACAATACCGCTTGAGTTCAAAAACCTCATTCAAAAAGAGATGGAGGTTGAAACGGTTGACTATGTTGAGTATAAGACCGGAACACGGGTTGAGGGAATTATGCTTGCCATAATGTCCTTTACCGGAAAGATTGAAAATTCGTTTTCCGCTTCCGTCGGACTGGACGTTCTTGCAAAAACAAAGTACACACCGCATACAAACGGTTCGCTTGTTCAAAACAGCGCAACACGCTGGGCGCTGTTCCTTCTGACCACTCTTGCTCCCGTAGTTGGATATCTTCTCATGCTCATACCGATGCACTTTTACAGAATTACCGGAAAAGATCACCGCAAAATGGTTGAGGAGCTTGCAAAGCGCCGCGCCGCCCTTGCCGAAGAAGACGCAGAGAAAGCTTCTTCTTTGCAAGAGACTGTTTAAACCGAAACAAATAGAAAACTGCCGTCTGTTCAAAAATGATCAGGCGGCAGATGTTTTGAGTTCAGATTGACAAGTGATAACACCGTATTTAATCAAGCAGATAAAGCCCCGATTGCAGCCAGACAAACTCTCTTGAGGCAACGTTAATGTATTTATAGACCTTTTCGTTAAAAACGCGGTAGTCCCTGACGGAGTTTGTGGTGATGTTCAGCGTGCGGATTTTTTTGGAGGCCTGGTTGCAGATGTAAAGTGTGCTTCCCATGAGGTGAACGGCGCAGGGGCGCTCAAAGGCGGTTGTTTCGCCTCCGCCGATCCGAAGCAGAATCCTGCCCTCGCGCGGAGAGTATTTGATGATAGCGTTTTCGCCCGGAACGGCGCACCAGACATAGGAATTGTCAACGGCAATGTCGCAGACGGGGGAGCCGTGGTAGGTCAGAAGCGAGGAGACGTTGACCGAGCCGTCGGTGTTGAAGATATAGTATTCGCCGTTGGGAAAAACGGCCATGATTTTGTTGTCGTTGAGCACGCCCACATCGCAGGAAACATAGTCGCCGAGCGTTGCGGCAATTTCCTCATATTCAAAGCCGAACTTAACCTTCAGGAATACATTCTTTTTAATGTGGGTAAATTTGTCGTTTACGGCGTCGTAGCCGTAAAAATTTGCAACAAGCCGTCCGTCGGAGGACTGACCCTTTGCGGCAAAAACAAAGCCTTTTTTGAACGGCGTAATGTTGAGAATCTCGCCCGAAAAAACATTTTCCATGATATATAAACCCCTTTGAAGCGTAACCGTAATTAATCAGTAATACTTTAATATAATACAATATAATATCCGCAAGGTCAAGTGAGAAAAAGCACAATATTGTGATTTTTGCAGTATAAGGATTTTACAAAACCGACAAAAACGCGGCTGAATATTCGCGCAGACCGAAACGCAAAAAAGTTGACAATCTGTTAATAATATTGTACAATCATTGCGGAAAACAGAAACCCGGAGGTAACGCCATGAAAAAAACAATAATGCTGCTGATTTTTGTCTTTTCGCTTTTTGCCTGTTTTGCGCTTTCGTCCTCGGCAGTCAGCATAAATGACGGAATGGACGCAATGGTTGCGCAGTTTCAGTCCGGAAAGGCAAGCCTTGATTATGTTTACTATTCGCCGGTAAAGAACGAAAACGACAGCACAAAGTATCCGCTTGTAGTCTGGCTGCACGGCAACTCCTCCGGTGATTATCCCGGCCATCAGGTGAGAAACAGCTGTATCTATAACTGGTCAAGCGAGGAATATCAGAAGCGCTTTAAGGGCACTCAGGGCGCATATCTCCTGCTTCCGCGCTGTCCGACCGGAACCTTTGCTCCGGTTGCATGGGGCATTGAGCGCAAGAGCGCGCTGAAAAGCACCATTGACAGCTTTGTTGAAAACAACAGGGATACGGTGGACACTTCAAGAATTTATATCGGCGGCTACTCCATGGGCGGAAAGATGACAATCATAATGGCAAGCAGCTATCCGGACTATTTTGCTGCGGCTTTTCCGATGTCTCCCGTCTATGAGCCGACGAGAAGCGAGCTTAAGTCTATGGGTAAAATGCCCGTCTGGCTTTTTGTCAACAAAAACGACAAGTATCTTTCCCTTGATTACAACACCGTTGTAAAACCGAACTGGAAATATTTCAGCAGCAACTGCGCTTTTCCGCAGGAGAGCAGGCTCACCGTGTTTTCAACCTTTTATCACGCTGAGGGAGTTGAAAACGCCGGGGACGTTCATAATACCTGGGACGCCGTGACCTATGATATGTTCATGAAAAGCGGCGAGGTCTACTATGCGAGCGAGACCGTGAACGCAAACGGTGAAAAGGTTAGCTTGTCTTATCCGAACGGCGTTATCTCCTGGCTTTCCTCCCAAAGCCTTGAAAACGGCGAAAGCGGCGTATCGCTCAATATTATTCAGATGCTCATCATGTTTATCAAGCGTTTGTTCAGCCTTATTTTTGTAATATGAAAAAATTTGCACCGCATTTGTCAGGAATGACTGCGGTGCATTTTGCCGCTTTCCGGATTGAAGCAAAATGCGTGCAAAATTATTTCGATTAATGTTGACAAAACGGTGCATTTGAAGTAAAATAACTCATGAATGAACTGAATAGGATTAAGTGAGATTAATCTATGGAGAATTGAGAATAGAGATGATCCCATCGAAACACCGCAGGGGGAAGGTTCGCCCTTCTTCGGTGGCGGTGGCATTTTCTGTTCTTTTTTTATTGGTTCATCAGTCGCATTTTGCGATTTAATTTTAAGGAGGATACGAAAATGCCGGGAAAATACGTACTTGCCCTCGACCAGGGCACAACAAGCTCAAGAGCCATTGTTTTTGACAAGCACGGCAGCATTATTGCCAAGGCTCAGAACGAATTCGATCAGATTTATCCGCACGCAGGCTGGGTTGAGCACGATCCGCTCAAGATTCTTTACAGCCAGATTACTTCTATCACCTCAATACTCAATTCGGGCGAGGTCAACGCAAAGGATATCGCGGGTATCGGCATCACCAATCAGCGCGAGACCACTATCCTTTGGGACAGAGCAACGGGCAAGCCCGTTTATAACGCCATTGTCTGGCAGTGCAGGAGAACCGCCGAAATGTGCGAAAAAATCAAAGAGGACAAGGAGCTTTGCGACTACATAACCGCTCACACCGGTCTTATCATTGACGCATATTTTTCAGCAACGAAGATCAAGTGGATTCTTGATCACGTTCCGGGTGTAAAGGCTCTTGCCGAAGCCGGCCAGCTGCTTTTCGGAACCGTTGAAACCTGGCTCATCTGGAATCTTACCGGCGGCCGCGTTCATGTTACCGACTATTCCAACGCGTCAAGAACGATGCTTTTCGATGTTGACAAGCTTTGCTGGGACGAATACCTTTGCGAAAAGCTCGGTGTTCCGATGAACATTCTTCCGACTCCCGTTCCCTCAAGTCAGGTCTACGGTTGGGTTGCGGGCGGAATCATCGGTATTGAGGAGCTTGAGGGTGTACCCATCTGCGGCGCCATCGGCGACCAGCCGTCAGCTCTTTTCGGTCAGGCCTGCTTCAAGCCCGGCATGGCCAAGAATACCTACGGCACAGGCTGTTTCCTGCTCATGAATACGGGCGACAAGCGCGTTGAGTCAAAGAACAACCTTCTCACCGGCGTTGCGTGGAGTCTTGACGGAAAGACAACCTACTCAATTGAAGGCAGTGCGTTCAACGCAGGCTCGGTCATCAAATGGCTGCGCGACGAGGTTCAGCTTATTGACAGCCCCCGCCGCTGCGACGAGCTTGCCGAAAGCGTTCCCAATGCAAACGGCTGCTATCTTGTTCCGGCTTTCACGGGACTCGGCGCTCCGTATTGGGATATGTATGCAAGAGGCTGCATTGTCGGCCTGACAAGGGGCGTCAACCGCGCTCATATTGCAAGAGCCGTTCTTGAAAGCATAACTTATCAGATGACGGATCTGCTTGAGGCAATGAGCGGAGATTCCGGAATTGAAATTGCCGATTTGCGTGTTGACGGCGGCGCTTCGGTCAGCAACATCATGCTCCAGATTCAGGCTGACATGGCCCAGACAAAGGTTGACAGACCCAAGACGGTTGAAACAACCGCTCTCGGCGCGGCATATCTTGCCGGTCTTGCCGTCGGCGTGTGGGACAGCCTTGAGGACATTGAAGCAAACCGCGAGGTTGACAGAATTTTTGAGCCGCAGATTAGCATGGAGGAAAGAAACAAAATCTATGCCGGCTGGAAAAAGGCCGTTGAAAGATCCATGAACTGGGTTGAAAAGGAATAACAGAAAAACACAGGATGATAAGGGCTTTTGCTTTTTCACATAAAACAACAAATAATTTACAGGAGTGATAATTCATGGGTAAAGTAGTACTCGACTGGAAAACAGCCGAAAATTTCATTCGTGACGCTTTCATTGGCGTAGGCGTTCCCGAAGAGGACGCGAAGATCGTTGTTGACGTTCTTCTTGAGTCTGACAGACGCGGAATCGAATCCCACGGCTGCAACCGTTTTAAGCCGATCTATATCGACCGCATCAACGACGGTATTCAGAACCCCGTAACCAACTTTGAAATCGTTAAGGAAACCGAAACAACCGCAGTTGTTGACGGCCATGACGGTATGGGTCAGGTTATCGGCTACAAGTCGATGCAGATGGCTATCGACAAGGCTAAGAAGTACGGCATGGGCATGGTTGTTGTCCGCAATTCCTGCCATTACGGTATTGCAGGCTATTATGCCACTCAGGCTACCAAGCAGGGCTGCATCGGCATCACCGGAACAAACGCACGTCCGTCGGTTGCTCCGACCTTCGGCGTTGAGGGTATGTTCGGTACCAACCCGCTCACCATCGGTATCCCTACTGACGAGGACTTCGACTTCATCCTTGACTGCGCAACCTCAATTACTCAGAACGGTAAGATTGAATACTATGAAAGAATCGGTGAGCCTGTTCATGAAGGCACCGTTATCGGTCTTGACGGTAAGTCAGTAACCGGCGACGCAGGCGCTTGCCTCAAGAAGATCAGAGGCGGCGAGGCTGCTCTTGCTCCTCTCGGCGGAATCGGCGAGGCTCTCGGCGGCTACAAGGGCTTCGGCTATGCAATGGTTGTTGAGCTTCTTTCCTCCGTTCTTCAGGACAACATCTACGGTAAAGCTCTTAACGGCAAGGATGAAAACGGCAACAAGGCTCCCTATCATCTCGGCCACTTCTTCATTGCTATCGACACCAACCACTTCCTCGGCGAAGAGTTCACAAGACATAAAACAGGCGAGATTCTCCGTTCAATCCGTGCTTCAAAGAAAGCTCCCGGTGCAGACAGAATTTATACCGCAGGCGAAAAAGAGTACCTTGTCTGGCTCCAGAGAAAGGACAGCGGCGTACCCGTAAGCGAACCCGTTCAGAAGGAAATGTGCAAGGTTCGCGACGACCTCAAGCTTGATTACACCTTCCCTTGGGAAAAGTAAGATATCAGACGTTAGATTAATTGAAAGGTTAGTGAATATCCATGGATTACGCAAAAGAATCCCTCAGACTCCACTACGAGTGGAAAGGTAAGCTCGAGGTTACTCCCAGAGCTGCAGTTGACAGCAAGGAAGCTCTTTCCCTTGCATACACTCCCGGCGTTGCTCAGCCCTGCCTTGAAATTCAGAAGGACATCAACAAGTCCTATGAGCTTACCCGCCGTTGGAACACTGTTGCCGTTGTAACCGACGGTACGGCAGTTCTCGGTCTCGGCGATATCGGCCCCGAAGCAGGTATGCCCGTTATGGAAGGCAAGTGCGTTCTTTTCAAAGCCTTCGGCGATGTTGACGCAATTCCTCTCTGCGTCCGTTCAAAGGACGTTGACGAAATTGTTAAGACCGTAGCCCTCCTTGCAGGTTCGTTCGGCGGTGTAAACCTTGAGGACATCAGCGCCCCGAGATGCTTTGAAATTGAAAAGAAGCTCAAGGAATGCTGCGATATCCCCATCTTCCACGACGACCAGCACGGCACTGCCATCATCACTCTTGCAGGTCTTATCAATGCTCTCAAGCTTGTCGGCAAGAAGATTGACGAGGTTAAGATTGTTACCAGCGGCGCAGGCGCGGCAGGTATTGCAATCATCAAGCTTCTCATGAGCATGGGTCTTAAAAATGTTATCATGACTGACCGTACCGGCGCTATCTATAAGGGCCGTGAGGGACTCAATCCTATCAAGCAGGAAATGGCTGAAATCACCAACCTTAACTGCGAAAAGGGTACTCTTGCAGAAGTTATCAAGGGCGCAGATGTATTCATCGGCGTTTCCGCTCCCGGAACCCTCACCAAGGAAATGGTTCAGACCATGGCTAAGGATCCCATCATCTTTGCCTGTGCAAACCCGACTCCGGAAATTTTCCCGGACGAGGCAAAGGCAGGCGGCGCAGCTGTTGTTTCAACCGGCAGAAGCGACTTCCCGAACCAGGTCAACAACGTTCTTGCATTCCCGGGAATTTTCCGCGGTGCTCTTGATGTTCGCGCAAGCGATATCAACGATGCGATGAAGGTTGCCGCCGCATACGCTCTTGCAGGTCTTGTAAGCGACGAAGAACTCAACGCCGATTACATCATTCCGGCAGCATTCGATCCCAGAGTTAAGGACGCAGTTGCAAAGGCAGTTGCAAAGGCTGCTATCGACAGCGGCGTTGCAAGAATCTGAAAACGCAGCGTTATATAACCTGACAATTTGCTATTAAGACCGCCGCAGAAATGCGGCGGTTGGCTTTTATGCTGTTCCTTTGTGGCAAAACGGTGCAAACGGTTTTTGTCCGTCCGCTCCGCTGGGGTTACTTTTTCGGGCGTAATCTGTAGGGGCGTCGCGT
>JAEDEQ010000074.1 GCA_016293225.1 Clostridiaceae bacterium | reverse complement strand
TGAAAGGCGAATAATAACACGGAAAAACTGTTTTCCGCCGCTTGCATTAAACCGCAGGCGGCGTTTTTTTTTACACCGTCCGGAACAGTTTTGTAGACCTGCTTTTTTCCGTATACTCAGTACACGCTTGCCGCCGATTTGACAAAAACCGCGTAATAATGTAAAATATCGGCAGATTTGTCAACGAAGAAAACGAGGTGTTCCGATGAACTTCACCTTTAAAAATCAGGGCGGCGGACAGGCTGTTTCAAGGTTTTGTTCAATTCTGCTTTCGCTTTCCTTCCTTATTCTCTGCTTGGCGGCTGTTTTTGCGTTTGAAAAAGCCGCGCAGCTTACAGCCGAGGCAAAATACGAGGAGGAGGTTGCGGAAGTTATCGGCTCAAATCTGCAAACGCTTGTAAACGGTGTTGCAGAGCATTTTGAGGAGGACTTTCCCTCTCAGAAAGTCACAAACGTCAGCGCGCCCTCCCCGCTTCATCTCGGCGTTGGAAAAAACTTTAAGGTCACGGTTGCAGCAGACGGCAAGAGGAAAGCATACTCGGTCAATTCGGGAACCGTCTCGGATATTCTCAAAAAAGCAGGAGTAAAAGTCGGCGAATATGACATTTTGAATCATGAGCTTCAGGACGCGCTCAGACCTAACATGACCGTCAGGGTCAGGAGAGTCACCTTCTCGCTTGAAACGCAGACCGTCATAATAAAATACAAAACCAAAAAGAAAAAAACGCGCGAGCTTTATCTCGGAGAAATGTACATTGAAAGAGCCGGCGAAAACGGCGAGCGCGAGGACACCTATATCAATGTTTACATTGACGGCGAATTTGAAAAGCACAGCCTTATATGCTCCGAAACAAAAAAGGAAGCGGTAAACGAGGTGATTTTTACCGGAACAAAAAAGCGCGTTGTAAAGCTTGACTCGGTCGGCACCGTCGGATATTCCGGCCTGCGTGCGGTATCAGAGCTTCCGTCAAAGGTCAGGATAGAGCTTGACGAATACGGAAAGCCGACAAAATACAAGCAGAAAATCGTCGGCTCCGCAACGGCGTACTACGGCGGCGGCATAACCTCAACGGGGCAGAGAGCCATGCCCGGCAGAGTTGCGGTCGATCCGCGCGAAATACCCTACGGCTCAAAGCTTTACATCGTTTCGTGCGACGGAACGTGCGTCTACGGCTACTGCGAAGCAAGCGATACCGGCGGCTTTATCTATAACAGCCCGACCGTTGTTGATCTCTACTTCAACACCTATGACGAATGCGTCCGCTTCGGCAGAAGAAACGTTGAAATATATGTGCTTGAATAACGGCTGCTTTTAACCGGTCTTTCAGCGTCATAACAAAAAACTCTCCCGGCTTGTACAAAGGACGGGAGTTTTTTTACGGCTTCCGCCCACAGAGGCGTTATACTGAGCCTTTGCCTTTCTCTTTTTTGCGGCTGAATAACGCCGAAAACGGGAATTGTGCATAATGCACAATTCCCCCTCTTTAATTTAAATTAACTTTAACAGTCTGGGATATTGTAAAATTCGACGGCTTTTGATAAAATAAACACATAACGCAAAGACACATAGGGCGGCATTTTAAACTGAGATGTTTGAAATGTCCTTTTCAATTTTTAGAAAGCGGTGAATTGCGATGGTTCTTCTTGAAGAGAGAATTCTCAAAGACGGAAAAGTGTATCCGGGAAGCATTCTGAAAGTTGATTCGTTCCTCAATCATCAGATGGATGTCACCCTGCTTAATGAAATAGGCAAAGAATTTAAAAGAATATACTCAGACTGCGAAGTTAACAAGATCCTTACCATTGAAGCATCAGGTATAGGAATAGCATGTATAACAGCGCAGTTTTTTAATTGTCCGGTTCTTTTTGCAAAAAAAACCAAAACCAAAAACATTGCCGGAACGGTTTATAAAACGCAGGTCAAGTCCTATACCCACGGAACAACCTATGATGTTATCGTCTCCAAGGAATTCCTCGGAAAGGGCGATAAGGTACTTATTATTGACGATTTCCTTGCCGAGGGCAACGCTTTGCTCGGCCTGATTGACCTTTGCCGACAGGCAGGGGCCGAAATTGTCGGCTGCGGAATTGCAATTGAAAAGGGCTTTCAGCCCGGCTCAAAGCGTATCCTCGACGCGGGCGTCCGTGTTGAGTCTCTTGCCGTTATTGACAGCATGGACGACGGCGAGATTAAGTTCAGATAAATTGCCCAAGGGCGGTTTATAAATAATTTTTTGCCGAAAGGCTAACGGAGGAAAAAAGCATGAAAAAAGTTCTTGCACTCCTGCTCGCAGCTGTTCTTGTATTCTCATTTGCTGCCTGCTCCGGATCAAAAGACACCACCACAACAGCCGGCGCTGACGAAAGCACAAGCGCTGCACCCACCGATGTTGACTATTCAAAGGTTAAGGTTGGTCTTATCTGCCTTCACGATGAAAACTCAACATACGACAACAACTTCATTCAGGCTCTTAAGGACACTCAGACAAAGCTCGGTCTCAAGGACGATCAGGTTCTCATCAAGACCAATATTCCTGAAGACGACAAGTGCCTCAACGCCGCTCAGGAGCTTGCAGACGAAGGCTGCAATATTATCTTTGCAGACTCCTTCGGTCATGAGACCTACATGATGCAGGCCGCCAAGGAATTCCCGGAAATCCAGTTCTGCCATGCAACCGGTACTCACGCAAAGACCGCTGAACTCAAAAACTTCCACAACGCTTTTGCCGCTATCTATGAGGGACGTTATCTTGCAGGTATCGCCGCAGGCATGAAGCTCAACGAAATGATCAAGGACGGAAAAATCAAGGCTGACGAAGCTAAAATAGGTTATGTCGGCGCATTTAACTATGCAGAAGTTGTTTCCGGTCTTACCTCTTTCTTCCTTGGCGCACGTTCCGTTTGCGAAAGCGCAACAATGAAGGTTACCTACACCAACTCCTGGTTCGATATCGCTCTTGAGCGTGAAGCTGCTCTCAGCCTTATCAAGGACGGCTGCGTTCTTATCAGCCAGCACGCTGACTCAGAGGGCGCTCCCAAGGCTTGCGAAGAGAAGAAGGTTCCCAATGTTGCATATAACATTGACACTTCCTCGATGGGTCCGAACACCGCTCTCATCTCCTCAAAGATCAACTGGTCTCCCTACTATGAGCTTGCAATCACCGCTGTTGCCAAGGGCGAAGAATTCGCAACAGACTGGTGCGGCACTCTTGCAACCGGTTCCGTTCAGCTCACAAAGCTCAACGAGGCTGTTGCTGCCGAGGGTACTCAGGCTGCTCTTGACGAAGCTATTGCAAAGCTTGAAAAGGGCGAACTCAAGGTATTCGACACCGCAACATTCACCGTTGACGGCAAAGCTCTTGAGTCTTACAAGGCTGACGTTATCCCCGACGAGAAGTTTGAAAAGGATACCGAAGTTATTAAGGACGGCGTCTTCTGCGAGTCTGATGTTGACGGCATGAGAAGTGCTCCGTACTTCGACATCATGTACATTGACGGCATCAGCGAGAAATAATTTTCCGCAAAAAATGAATATACCGGGCGAGGCTGTCGCTTCGCCCGATTTTCGTTTTTTTGAAAAGAGGACGAATTTTATTCTTTCGTTTTGTTTTGAAAAAAATGAAGACACTGGAGGTATGAAGAAGTTGGAAACACCGGCAATCGAATTGAAAAACATCAGCAAAACTTTCGGTTCAATCAAGGCAAACCAGCATGTTAATCTGACTGTTAAAAACGGCGAAATTCTTTCTCTGCTCGGCGAAAACGGAAGCGGAAAAACAACCCTGATGAACATGATATCGGGAATCTATTTTCCGGATGAAGGTCAGATCTTCATTGACGGAAAGGAGGTTGTTATCCGCTCCCCCAAGGACGCTTTCGACCACAAGATAGGAATGATTCACCAGCACTTCAAGCTTGTTGACATCTTTACCGCCGCGGAAAATATTGTTCTCGGTCTCAAGGAAAACGGAAAGTACAGCATTAAGCAGGTTGCCGCCCGTGTTTCCGAAATCAGCGCAAAGTACGGCTTTGACATTGACCCCATGAAAAAGATATATGAAATGTCCGTTTCCGAAAAGCAGACCGTTGAAATCATCAAGGTGCTTTACCGCGGAGCGAACATTCTCATTCTTGACGAGCCGACCGCCGTTCTCACTCCGCAGGAGACTCAGAAGCTTTTTGCGGTTCTTCGCCGTATGCGTGACGACGGAAAAGCCATTGTTATTATCACTCATAAGCTCCACGAGGTTCTTTCGCTTTCCGACAGAGTTTCAGTCCTCAGAAAGGGCGAATTCATCGGAACGGTCAAAACGAGCGAAACAAACGAGGCTGAGCTTACCGAAATGATGGTCGGAAAAAAAGTCAGCCTCAATATTGAGCGCAGCGAGCCAAAAAATCCGCAGGACAGGCTCATTGTTAAGCACATCAACTGCAAAAACCGCGACGGAGTTAAGGTTCTTGACGACATCTCCTTTACCGCAAAGGGCGGCGAAATCCTCGGAATTGCCGGAATTGCCGGCAGCGGTCAGCGCGAACTGCTTGAGGCGATTGCAGGCCTCCAGCACCTTGACTCGGGCGAAATAACATATAACAACCCGAAAACAGGCATAACGGAAAATCTGCGCGACAAGACTCCGCTCCAAATAAGGGAGCTTGGCGTTCGCCTTTCCTTTGTTCCCGAGGACAGACTCGGCATGGGACTTGTCGGCAACATGGATATTATTGACAACATGATGCTGCGTTCCTACAGAAAGGGCAAATCGGTTTTCCTTGAGCGCAAGCAGCCGAAGTCGCTTGCGGAAAAGATTATCAACGACCTTGAGGTTGTTACTCCCGGCGCCACAACCCCGGTCAGGAGACTTTCCGGCGGAAACGTTCAGAAAGTCCTTGTCGGCCGAGAGATTGCGGCCGCTCCGACAGTGCTCATGGCGGCCTATCCCGTCCGCGGCCTTGACATCAACTCCTCATATCTCATTTATAACCTGCTCAACGAGCAGAAAAAGCGCGGCGTTGCTGTCATCTTCGTGGGCGAAGACCTTGACGTTCTTGTTGAGCTTTGCGACCGCATAATGGTCATCGGTTCGGGAAGAATTACCGGAATTGTTGACGGAAGATCGGCCAATAAAAACGAGCTCGGTCTTCTCATGACAAAGACACACCAGGGAGGCGAAAAAGATGAGTAAAAAAAATGAAAACAAGGTTCGCGAGCCTCTTTTCCACATTGCAAAGCGCAATTCAATGGTCTGGTGGAAAGCCTGGCTCATAAGGGGCGCCGCAATCCTTGCCTCTCTTGTTGTCTGCGCGCTCATAATCGTCCTGCTGACAAAGCAGAACCCCCTTGAGGTTTACGCTTCAATGTTCAAAGGCAGTTTCGGAACAAAGCGCAAGGTCTGGATTCTGCTTCAGAACATGGCAATCCTCCTTTGCATTTCCCTTGCCGTTACTCCGGCGTTCAAAATGCGCTTCTGGAACCTCGGTGCGGAGGGTCAGGTGCTTATCGGCGGCCTTGCAAGCGCGGCCTGTATGTTCTATATCGGCGACAGACTGCCGAACCTCCTGCTCATTCTCATAATGTTTGTTGCCTCCGTTCTCGGCGGTATTATCTGGGGCGTTATTCCGGCGTACTTCAAGGCGAAGTGGAACACCAACGAAAGCCTTTTCACCCTCATGATGAACTATATTGCAATTCAGCTTGTCTCCTTTGCAATCATGGTCTGGGTACCGAGCGGCTCAAGCGTCATGGGCGTTATCAACTCCTCCACCTCAGCAGGCTGGATACCTGATCTTTTCGGAAAGAAATATCTTTTCAATATCCTTGTTGTTGCCGCCGTTACGGCTCTGATGTTTGTATACCTCAAATACAGCAAGCACGGCTATGAGCTTTCCGTTGTAGGCGAGAGCGAAAACACCGCGCGCTATATCGGAATCAATGTAAAAAAGGTTATCATCAGAACTATGGTTCTTTCCGGTGCAGTTTGCGGCCTTGCAGGCTTCCTGCTTGTTTCCGGAACCAACCACACAATTTCAAAAACCCTTGCCGGCGGAAACGGCTTCACCGCCATCATGGTTTCCTGGCTTGCAAAGTTCAACCCGATTCTTATGATACTCACCTCGTTCCTCATTGTTTTCCTCCAGAGGGGCGCAGGCGAAATTGCAACGAATTTCCGCCTGAACGAAAGCGTTGCGGATATTCTCACGGGCGTTATCATTTTCTTTATCATCGGCTGCGAGTTCTTTATCAATTATGAGATTAAGAGCACCCACGCAAAGCATAAGGAGGGAAAATAAATGCTGACAACAATCGCCTCTTTCATCAATGCAGCTATCATTCAGGGTATCCCCCTGCTTTTCGGCTCAACCGGTGAGATAATAACCGAAAAGAGCGGAAACCTTAACCTCGGCATTCCCGGAATCATGTATATCGGCGGAATTTCCGGCATCATCGGTGGTTATCTCTATGAACACAACGTTTCCCAAACGTCAGCTTTCCTCTGCATTCTTATCCCGTTTCTCTCTTCAATAATCGGCTCGGCGCTGATGTCTTTCATTTACTGCTTCCTCACCGTTACCCTCAAGGCGAACCAGAATGTTACAGGTCTTGCGCTGACAACCTTCGGCGTTGGCGTCGGAAACTTCTTCGGCGGCTCACTTCTGAGCTTCTTCGGCGAAAGCGGTTCAATCTCCCTCATCAACACCGGCCTTGCATACAAAACGAAGCTTCCCTTTGCGGAAAGCCTCGGCCTTTTCGGAAGCACTTTCCTGTCGTTCGGCTTCCTTGCCTATCTTGCGGTTATCATTGCGTTTGTTGCGTCCTTTGTTCTAAGCAAAACAAGAGTCGGACTGAATCTGCGCGCAATCGGCGAAAACCCGGCAACGGCGGACGCTGCCGGAATCAATGTTAACCGTTACAAGTATCTTTCAACAATCATCGGAGGAGCAATCGCAGGTCTCGGCGGTCTTTACTTTGTTATGGACTACACAGCCGGCGCATGGACGAACGACGGCTTCGGCGACAGGGGCTGGCTTGCTATTGCGATAGTTATTTTTGCCCTCTGGAAGCCGAAATCAGCAATCCTCAGCTCCTTCCTTTTCGGCGGACTTTATATCATCTGCGTATACATTCCCGGACTTTCCTCCGCCGCAAAGGAGCTCATCAAAATGCTGCCTTATCTTATCACTATCGTTGTTCTTGTTACGGTCAGCGCAAGGAAAAAGAAAGAGCATCAGCCGCCCGCAAGCCTCGGCCTGACCTATTTCCGCGAGGAAAGGTAAGTCTTAAAACAAAAACAGAAATCACACCGCAAAAACTGCCCCCGTTGCCGGAAAAATCCGGCAGCGGGGGCGTTGTTGTATTATTCGTCAGTATCAAGCAGCTTGGGCGCGCTTTTCAGCAAGCGTTTGAAACAGGGTCTTAAACCAGCTAAACAGCGAGCGCAGGAAGGCTATGAGGCGCTCGGCCTTGGTCTGCGGCTTTTCAAGCTTTTCATCAGCTTTCCAGTTTTCGTTATGGCAGTTTTCCTCGGTCATGGGCTGGCTTGTGCGGGTATCGTGATCAAAGACAATATACTGAGTCCAATAAAAATCGTCAATGCAAAGCTGGCTGTTTGCATCAATAACGGTCAGAATCAGATTCCTTTCATCTTCGGAATAGAAGCCGTGTGAGCAGCCCTTGATGAACCAGGTGTAATCGGGGAAGAGGCAGGTTGAAGCGTCCACCTGCTTATCGGGAGAAATATACTTTCCCAGTCCCAGCGCGGTACGCTCGGCAATATACTCGTCGGAAAGCGTATTATAAACCGTTGACGTTGTTGCGCCGAACGATGATTTGTTTGCCGAAACATACTGATCGCCTACAATGCTTCCGTCCTTGAGCAGCGGCACCATCTGCGTTCCGTATTTTGAAACGATGCAAAGGTTTGCGCTCCTTCCGTTTTCATCGGGAACCTTTATTGACATCATAATTTCATCAACATTCTTTGGCTCTATGTCAATAGTTGGGGAAAAAGTTAAAATGAAAAATCCAAGCAGTC
>JAEDEQ010000073.1 GCA_016293225.1 Clostridiaceae bacterium | reverse complement strand
CGAAACAGCCACCATCTAAAATCTAATATCTAATGTCTAAAATCTAAATTCGTACGGGCGGCGCTCGGAGCCGCCCAAAATTGCGGCGAGGTATATTTTCGGGCGGTCACGAGTCCCGCCCGTACGGATTTCACCCGAAAAAGTACCCCAGCGGAGCGGACGGACAAAAACCCGTTGCACAACCGGGGGACTTTAGATAATAGATAATGGATAAGAGATAATAGATAATAGATATTTTTTCGCGCCCGAGGTGTGTTTTTTGCTGTACAGATATTCCGTGCAACAGCCACAATCTAAAATCCAACATCTAATGTCTAAAATCTAAATTTGTACGGGCGGCGCTCGTAGCCACCCTGATACTTTGCCCGTTGCACCATTTATCCACAAAGGAACAACATAAAGCAAGCACCGCCTGTCCGAAAAGATAAATAAGAACATCATACGAAAAAACAGCAGGGCCTTTTCTCCTGCTGCTTTTTTGTTATGAATTGTACCTGCTCATTGCCTCGTCAATTTTTCCGTCAACCATCAGCCCGACAGCCTCGCAGGCGTTGTCCGCAGCTGTGCGCAAAGCTTTGAGCGCCTCTTTTGTAAACGGTTCGAGCACCCAATCCGCAAGGTCAAAATCCGGGTTCGGCTTTGCGCCGATACCGAGCTTGATGCGCGGAAAGGCGTCGCTCTGAAGCTGATATATGATGCTCTTTATCCCGTTGTGGCCGCCGTCGGAGCCTTTGCGCCTGATGCGCAGCCTGCCCGGTTCAAGACTGATATCGTCAAAAATAACAATAATCCTTTCCGGCGGAAGGTTATAAAACTGCGAGGCTTCTCTGACCGCTTCGCCGCTGAGATTCATAAAGGTCTGAGGCTTCAGCAAAAGGCAGCGCTTTGAATTGATTCTCACATCGCCCATAAGTGATTTGAACTTGAGCCGGTCAATCTTTACGCCGAGCTGCTGCGCAAGCAGGTCAACGCACAGAAAGCCTGCATTGTGCTTTGTGAATTCATATTTCTTTCCCGGATTGCCAAGCCCGACTATCATATAATCGAACGGGCCGGACTGAGAAAACTTATCCTTTTTAAAAAACATCTTTGTATACTTCCTTTTTATTCCATGCCTCTGTAGGGCTTCTTTTTAAGCACCCAATCCTCCTTGTTCTCCTGCCTTGCGCGGGCGATGGCAAGGGCGTTTGAGGGGACGTCTTTCGTAATGGTGGAGCCTGCGGCGGTGTAGCCGTAATCCCCGACCTTTACGGGCGCAACCAGATTTGTGTTGCAGCCGATGAACGCATGGTCGCCGACCGTGGTGCGGAACTTTTCCTTGCCGGTAAAATTGACCGTGACGCAGCCGCAGCCGAAGTTGACGTGCTTGCCTACATCGCTGTCGCCCACATAGGTCAGGTGCGAAACGCTGGTGCTTTCGCCAATGGTAGAGTTCTTGACCTCAACAAAATTTCCGAGGTGAACGCTGTCTCCGATGTTGCTTCCCGGTCTGATGTGGACGAAAGGTCCGATATTGCAGTCCTTGCCTATCCTGCTTTCAAACGACTGAACGTAATTGAGCGAGGCACCCTCGTCAACGCTTGTGTTGAAAAGCACCGTGCCGGGGCCTATTACGCAGTCCTTTTTTATCTCTGTGCTGCCGAGAAGATGGCAGCCCTCAAGAATGACTGCGCCCTTTTCGATTGAAACGTCCTTTCCGATGAAAACGTTGTCCTCCATCGGAATAAGCACTCCGTTTTCCCTGTGCTTTTCAATGAGCTGTGTGCGCTCCTGCTTTGAAAGGGAGAGAATTTCTTCAATTGCTTCTTTGTTCATAATATCCAATATCTCCGTATCTTCTTAAAATAGCTGAATTAAGGTTCCTTAACAGTATAATTATGCCAACAAATTACGCGATAATCAAGCCCTTTGCCGTTTTTCAGAGACAAAGAGAGGAAAATTATAAAAAATTAACAAACTATTTTTCAAAATCGCTCTTTCTTTCTTTGATATATATGATATAATAAATAAACTTATAATGTGTAATAACCGTAAATTTACAATGACTGTGTTCCCTCCGGTTTTTAAGGCGGACGGAAAGTCACTTAAAAAGCTTCAGAATAAAAAAGTGAATGGTGAAAATGGATAATAAAAGCAATCAGCAGGAAAATCAGCTCATAATCGGCCGCAACGCCGTTCTGGAAGCGCTCAAAAGCGATCGCACAATAGACACTCTCCTTGTTGCAAAGGGCGAACACGGCGGCTCGGTCGGCAGAATAATCGCCGCCTGCCGCGACAAGGACGCAGTTATCAAGGAGGTTGACAAAAGGAAGCTCGATTTCCTTTGCGGCGGCGGAAACCATCAGGGCGTTGCCGCCTACGCCGCAAGCCACGAATACGCAGAGCTTGAGGACATCTTTTCTCTTGCAAAGGAAAAGGGGGAAGATCCGTTTATCATAATCTGCGACGAGCTTGAGGATCCGCACAACCTCGGCGCCATTATCAGAACCGCCGAATGTGCCGGCGCGCACGGCATTATCATTCCGAAAAGGCGCAGCGTTTCTCTGACCTGGGCGGTTTCAAAGGCCTCCGCAGGCGCGCTTGAATATATGCCCGTTGTCCGCGTTACGAACCTTGCCGCAACCCTTGATGAGCTCAAGGAGCGCGGAGTCTGGATTTACAGCGCAGATATGGACGGAAAGCCGTATTTTCAAACCGATTTTTCCGGTGCGGTCGGCCTTGTTATCGGCTCGGAGGGCAACGGAGTAGGAAAGCTTATCAGGGAAAAAAGCGATTTTATCGTTTCGCTTCCGCTGAAGGGTAAGATAAATTCCCTCAACGCCTCGGTCGCAGCAGGAATTTTAATGTATGAAGTTGCAAGACAAAGACAGTGCAAAGGGTGAAAAACGATGACTTCGAGCAAAGATAATCCCTCGGATTTTTATGAAGCCGGTTTTGATAAAAAAGTCGAAGCGCCGCGGCAGCCTTCCGCCCCGGAGGAGAAAAAAGACCTTGACAGCATCAATTCTCTGCTTGAATCGGTCGGCATCGCCCCGATAAACCGCGAGCAAACCGAAGAAAAGGCGCAGAAAGATGAAACAGACACCGCAAAAACGCAGGCGCCGGACGACGGAAAAACAAAGCACTTTGACCTTAAGACAAACGGTTCAAAGCCTCAGAAAAAAAAAGAAAATGACTTTCAGCTCACCTTTGACGGCTACGAAGACGAGTTGAAGCCGAAAATTGTTTCCGCTCAGGCGGTTGAAAAACAGCTTAAAGAATCGCGGCAGAATCTTATTGAAAACTTCCGCGTCCTTTCGGCCGAGGACGGCGACAAGGCCATTCTTGAAAAGGAGCCGACGGGCAAAGGCGGCTCAAGCCTTGCCGATCTGCTTGAGCCGAAAAAGGGCGAAACCCTTTTTGACGCGGTTGAAAGGGCAGGCAAGCGCAAAAAAGCCAAAGGACTTCCTGAGCGCGCCGCGCAGCAAAAGTCTCGCCTTGAAAAGCTTAAAGAGGAGTTGACGAGCGCAAAAACGGAGCGCAAAACGCTCAAGCAGCAAACAGAGCAGCAAAAAAAGCGGCTTAAAATTTTTGCCGTGCTTTTTGCTTTGTCGCTTGTTTTGTATTTAATGCTTTGCGCGCACTCGGTTTCGGGAGCGTTTTCCTTCCTCTTTGCCGCAAACGGAACGGTGTTTGTGCTTTTGAACCTTTTGCTTCTTGCTCTCGGTGCAGCGTTTTCGTCAGGCTTGCTCAAAGACGGGCTTTCGGCGGTACTGAAGTTCCGTCCGGGCGCGGAATTCTTTGTTTTCCTTTCCGGAGCGTTCTCGCTGCTTCAGTGTCTCTCACTTCTTGTTTTCAAGCCTGAGGAAGCTTCGCAATACGCGGTCTGCACCCCGTTCTTCTTCTTTTCGCTGCTTGCGCTTTGCGCCTCGGAATATCTGAGAGTGGAATGCGTGCGGCGCGATCTTTCGGTTCTCATGCGCTCAAAGGAGCTTTGCACGCTGCAAACGGTTGAAAACAAAAACGACGCCGACTCGCTCGGCTACGGAATTTCCAAGGGTGAACCTAAAATTCTTTACACGGCGGACTGCAATCTGCCGTCAGACTTCGAGCGCTTTTCGCTTTCACGCACAGCCGATGAAAAGATGCTGCTTTTTGTCGGTGCGCTCACTCTTGCCGCAAGCGCCGCGTTCGCTGTTTTCGGCGCGGTTACAGATAAAAGCGCCTGGGCGTTCTTCTCCTGCCTTGCAAGCAGCTTTTGCCTTTGCGTTCCCGTGCTTTTCAATCTTGTTTCCTCGCTCCTCAAGCTTAATAACGACAAAGCACTCGCCTCGGGCTGCGCCGTTGTTTCCTCGCCGGACAGCGCAAAAAATGTTGCAAAGGCAGACGGAATTGTTGTTGACGCGGACGAGATTTTTGAGGGCAGGGTTTCAAAATTCAGAACCGTTCCCGGCGTAAACGTCGCGCTTTCGGACGCGGTTGTTTTTGCCGCAAGCGCACTGAAGGGAACGCGCAGCGTTATCCGCGGCGAGTTTGACGCTTTCCTTGCCGAGGAGGGTATCCGCCCTCCCGAAGCGGAGGATATCCAGTATGAGGAAAAGCTCGGCTATTCCTGCTGGGTAGTCGGCAGGAGAGTCCTTGTCGGCAACCGCGCAATGCTCATTGCCCACAGCATTTCCGCCCCGTCCGAGGAGGAGGAAAAAGCCTTTGCAAAGGGCAAAAACGTGATGTATATTGCCCTTGAGGGCGTCATCATCGGTCTGTTTGCTGTTGATTACCGCGTGCGCAGCGAGGTGAAAAAAAGCGTGCGCGACTTCAACAAAACCGGCCTTGTGCTCATTCTGAACTGCGGCGACCCGTGCCTGACGCAGGAGCTTGCCGCCGAAAAGCTTATGGCGGACATTGCGGCCATTAAGCTTGCAACGACCAAAAACAGCACGCTCATCTCCTCGCTCAAGGCAAACCCCACCCTGAGGAAGGAAAGCGGCCTTGCCTGCGCAAAAAAGGACAGGAACATTCTTTTCCTTGTCAATGCGGCGCATAACCTTTTTGAGGCTGACAGGCTTTCCAAAATTGTTATGCTCGCCGGGCTGGGCTTCAGCTTTGCGCTTTCGGTTGTTTGCGCGGTATTAAAGGTTTCGCTTGCGTTCAATCCGGTAATAATTATCGCTTTCCAGCTTATCTGGGGCGCGATAGCATATATAACAGGAAAAACAAGAATCCAATAAATGAAAGGCGAATGATATGAGTAAGATTATTAACATTTCCGATCTCAAAAAGTCATACGGCAGCAAGGAAGTGCTCAGGGGCGTGAACTTTTCCTGCGAAAGCGGACAGATTGTCGGTCTGCTCGGGCCGAACGGCTGCGGTAAAACCACCCTTATTAAAATCCTCACCGGTCTTATCAAGGACCACAGCGGAATGGTTCGGATTGACAACGAGGAGCCGGGAGTTTACACCAAAAGCATTATCGCTTATCTTCCGGAAAAGAGCTATCTTCCCGACTGGATGCGCCCGTGCGACGCACTTGAATACTTTTCGGACTTTTACAAGGACTTTGACCGAAACAAGGCCGAAAAAATGGTTGACAAATTCGGTCTTGACATGAAGCAGAGACTCAAAACAATGTCCAAGGGTCAGCAGGAAAAGCTGCGCCTTGCCCTCGTTCTCTGCCGGCGGGCAAAGCTGTATATCCTTGACGAACCGCTCGGCGGAGTTGACCCGGCGGCAAGGAGCCACATTCTTGAGCTCATCATGGAAAACCACGAGGAGGATTCCACCGTTCTCATATCCACCCATCTGATAAGCGATGTTGAATATATTTTTGACCGCGTTCTTATGATAAACAACGGGCAGGTTGTCATTGACGCCCACGTTGACGAAATTAAGGACAAGGGAAAAACAGTTGAAGAAGTATTCAAGGAGGTATTCAGCTATGCTTGGTAAGCTTTTAAAACATGAGTTCAAACATTCCGCGCGCTATGTTACGGCAATTTATGCCTGCACGGCCGCAGTTCTTCTGGTAATGCTCTTTGCCCTGCTTGTAAAAATCACATGGCTGAGCGTTGCCGCTTCAATGATACTTTACTTTGCCGGAATTCTGGTTGTTGTCATGACCCTTGTTTCGGTCATCAAGAATTTTTACGACACGCTTTACACCAATCAGGGCTATCTGAGCTTCACCCTCCCGGTCAAGTGCAGCAGTCTGCTTGTTTCAAAGGTTATTGTTTCTTTCATCTGGATCATTCTGTCGTTCGCCGCGCTTGCGCTCATCTATTTTGTAATTTTCCTCAACGCAAGGGCTCAAACCGACGGCAAGATGGGTGACATTGTTGAAATGCTCAGGGAAAGCGGCATCCTCGATATGCTCCCGTCCGGAGCAATGATTGCAAAGTTTATTGTTCTGGTGGTTGTTCTTGCGCTTCTTACCATTCTTACGTTTGTGGGCTTTGTATATTTTTCTGTAACCCTTGCGAACACAAGACCGCTGCAGAAGCACCCGAAGATTTTCGGCTTCCTCATATTCTTCGGCTCATACGCCGTTTCAAATTCGATAGGCGCAAAGCTTACATACTCGCTGCCGCTCAGCTTCAGCGTTACCAATGAAGGGCTGAAGCTTGCCTTTTCCTCAATGGAAAACAGCGGATCGGTTTTCTCGTTCGGTATCGGCGGAACCGTCTTCATGGCGCTTGTTGCGCTTGCAATGCTTTTTGCAACGGGCTGGATCATGGAGCATAAGGTAAATATCAAGTAAAAAACTGTATCGTCCGTTCCATTCTGTCGGACGCATTAAATTCAAAAGGAGCGAAAACGATGAAAAAGAGCGAAAGCAATCCGATTGCGGCTGTTTGTGCCGTTGTCACCCTCATCGCCGTTGAAATGGCAGTCAGGCACTGCATGAAAAAATACGGCAGCAAAAAGAAGTTCGGAAGATAAAAATGAAAAATAACACACCAAAAAAAGAGGGCAGAGGCAACGGCTGCCCTCTTTATAAAAAATGCGGCGGCTGCCAGCTTCAGAATCTCAGCTACAAAGAGCAGCTTTCATACAAGCAGGTCAAATGCATCAAAGCGCTCGGAAAGTTCGGCCATGTTGAGGAGATTATCGGCATGGAAAACCCGGTTCACTACCGCAATAAGGTTCAGGCCGCGTTCAAAAATACAGGCGGAAAAATCATTTCCGGCATATACCAGTCCTCAAGCCACAGGGTTGTTGAGGTTAATGAATGTATGCTTGAGGACAAGCTTGCCGATGAAATAATCGTATACATCAGAAAGCTTCTCCCCTCTTTCCGGCTAAACGCCTACAACGAGGACACGGGACGGGGCTTTCTTCGCCATGTGCTTGTGCGCCGCGGCTTTTCAAGCGGACAGGTCATGGTAGTGCTTGTTACGGGAACAGAGCTTTTTCCGAAGAAAAGGGAGTTCCTTTCCGCCCTGCTCAAGGCCTTTCCGCAGATTACAACCATTGTTCAGAACATAAACGGCTCAAAAACAAGCATGGTGCTCGGCAAAAAGGAATTTGTGCTTTACGGCAACGGTTACATTGAGGACGTGCTCTGCTCCTGCCGTTTCCGCATTTCGCCGCGCTCGTTTTACCAGATAAATCCCGTTCAGACCGAGGTGCTTTACGGCACTGCAATTAAATTTGCCGCGCTGAAAAAGGGCGACCGTGTGCTTGACGCCTACTGCGGAACGGGCACGATAGGGATTGTTGCGGCAAAAAGCGCCGGGGTTTCCGTTGTCGGCGTTGAACTGAACGAGGACGCGGTTTCGGACGCAGTTTTCAACGCGCGGCTCAACAAAAACGAAAACATCAGCTTTTTCTGCGCCGACGCAGGCAGCTTCATGGTTGAGGCGGCAAAGGCGAACGAAAGGTTCAACGTTGTTTTCATGGATCCTCCGAGAGCAGGAAGCAGCCTCAATTTCCTCAGGAGCATTGTTAAAACCGTCCCGGAAAGAGTGGTCTATGTTTCCTGTTCGGTTGAAACCCTTGAGCGCGACCTGCTGTTCCTTTGCAAAAATGGCTACCGCGTGAAAAAAATTCAGCCTGTGGATATGTTTCCGCATACGAGCCATGTGGAGACGGTGGTTCAGTTAATCAGAAAACCTTTTTCATAATTGAC
>JAEDEQ010000072.1 GCA_016293225.1 Clostridiaceae bacterium | reverse complement strand
ATCGGAAAATGCAGAATCACCAATGCTCGTCACACTGTTTGGGATTGTTACGCTTGTTAAGCCGGTGCAATCGTAAAACGCATCCTCACCTATACTCGTCACGCTGTCCGGAATCGTTATGCTTGTTAAGCTGGTGCAACGGAAAAATGCATAATCACCTATGCTCGTCACGCTGTCCGGAATTGTTATGCTTGTTAAGCCGGTGCAATATTCAAACGCACCATTTCCTATGCTCGTCACGCCGTCCGGGATCGTTATGCTTGTTAAGCCGGCGCAACCGTAAAATGCATAATCACCTATGCTCGTCACGCTATCCGGAATAGATATGCTTGTTAAGCCTTTGCAACCGTAAAATGCACTCTTACCTATGCTCGTCACGCTGTCAGGTATTGTTATGCTTGTTAAGCCTTTGCAACCGTAAAATGCACTATCACCTATGCTCGTCACGCTATCAGGGATTGTTATGCTTGTTAAGCTTTTACATTCATAAAATGCACTCTTACCTATGCTCGTCACGCTATCCGGAATAGATATGCTTGTTAAGCCGGTGCAACCGTTAAATGCATCATCGCCTATGCTCGTCACGCTGTTTCCGATTGTTACGCTTGTTAAGCCGGTGCAATCGGAAAATGCATCCACACCTATGCTCGTCACGCTGTCAGGTATTGTTATGCTTGTTAAACCGGTGCAATCGTAAAATGCCTCATATCCTATGCTCGTCACCGGATATCCTCCGAGCGTATCAGGTATCACAACATCACCACTAATTGATGTGCTGCAGTCGGTAATTGTTGCTTCACCGTTTTTAACCGTATAAGTATAATACCCACTGTATTTCGCACCTGCGCTGAAAGTCACCCCGGCAAACGGCAGGGCACACAGCACCATTACCGTTGCCAGCAAGGCGGACAG
Source organism: Clostridiaceae bacterium (assembly GCA_016293225.1). Classification (GTDB taxonomy): domain Bacteria; phylum Bacillota; class Clostridia; order Oscillospirales; family Acutalibacteraceae; genus UBA6857. The sequence goes on along the minus strand of JAEDEQ010000072.1, from coordinate 7,247 downwards.
CAATTTTTTTGAATTCTTTTTCATTTCCGTTTTTCATCCTTTCAATAGAGATTAAATTGTTTGCTGAAATTCAGTTTATCACACCCCACACAGAAAATCAATATTTTTCCGTATAAAAATTCGCAGAAGTAAAGACAGTGCAACCCGAACCGTTACCGGACAAAAGAAAAAGCCGCGCAAAAAGCTTTTCGGCTTTTTGCACGGCGGTTTGTTATTGCTTTTCAATTAACCGGGATAGAGCATCTTGTAATCGAACTTTGCGGTTGCGCTCTTATCCTTGAAGATGAGGATGTTTGCGTGCTGAACCTCAGCGATGGTGATGAGGGTGTAATCCGCCTTGGTCATCATCTTGGTTGCCTTGTCATAGGTAACCTCGGCATAGCCGCCGTCGCACTTGAGAACAACATTGTCGTCCGTTGTACCCTGTGACCACTTGAGGATGCTGATGCTTTCAACGGTGGGCTTAACGTCCTCCATAACATTGAACATATTGCCCTGAGCGTCGGAGAACTTCTTGGAGTTGGTCGTTGCAATGGGAACAAGCTTGATTGTTGCGGTGCCGTCGCCGTTGTCGTTGTAGGTTGCGGTTGCAATGTCAGCGGCAGTGGTAAGGCATTCGTTGCACGGGTTGTCGTCCGAATACGGCGGAAGCGGCATATCTGTGCCTTCAGCCTTGACCATACCCTTTGCGGCATTCTTGATCATTGAGTTGTCCTTGCCGTCGATGAGAACTTCAACAAGAGTCATTTCATCGTGACCCTTGAAGGTTCCGGCTTTCTTTGTGGTGTTGTAAACGGTAACATATTCGGCAACGATGTCCTCTTTTGATGAAGAGGAGGAAAGCTCGCTTGCTGCCGGCTTGTTTTCGGCGGGTTTGCTTTCTGCCGGCTTGTTCTCAGCAGGCTTGCTTTCTGCCGGTTTATCTGCTTGCGTAGTCGGCGCAGGAGCGGCTGTGGGAGCAGCTGTCGGTGCGGCAGTCGGTGCAGGAGTGTTGTTTGCCTGTGCGGAAGAACCGCCCTGTTGGTTGACTGTTATGTTCAGCTTGATGGTGCAGCCGGAAAGAGCCGATACCGCAAGAACAAGACAAAGCACAACAGCAAGAATTCGAATTGTTTTTTTCATGATTTTCTCCTTCTTTTGTCTTGGTATTTTTTTTACACTGCCCTTTCCGGCAAGGCTGCCCGAACAGAGCATATTTATGCTTTAATTCTATAACAAAGCGTTCTGTTTGTCAATAATTTTTGTAAAAACGTTTTTATTTCAGACGTTGAACAGGAAATGAACAACGTCTCCGTCCTTCATAACATAATCCTTGCCCTCGGAGCGGATGAGTCCCTTTTCCCTTGCGGCGGCAAGCGAGCCGCACTCAATCAGATTTTCAAAGGTGATGACCTCCGCGCGGATAAAGCCGCGTTCAAAATCGGAATGGATTTTTCCGGCGGCCTGCGGAGCCTTTGTACCCTCCTTGATTGTCCAGGCTCTGACCTCGGGCTGGCCTGCGGTGAGATACGAAATCAGGCCGAGCAGGTGATAGCACTTTCTGATGAGCAGGTCAAGTCCGCCCTCCTGAACGCCGAGATCGGCAAGGAAAATTTCCCTGTCCTCCTTTGAAAGCGAGGAAATTTCCGCCTCCAGGCCGGCGCAGATGGGAAGCACCTCGCCGCCCTCTTCAGCCGCAAGCGCGCAGACCGCTTTATAGTTTTCGTTTGAATCAATTCCGTTTGTAAAGTCCTGCTCGCTCATGTTGCAGGCATAAATAACCTTTTTGCCGGTCAGCAGGCAGGCGGAGTCAAGCAGCGCCTTTTCCGTTTCATTGCACTCAACGCTCCTTGCAGGCTTTTCGTTTTCAAGCGCCTGCTTGACGCGCTTGAAGAACTCAACCTCGGCGGCAAGGGATTTATCGCCCTTCATGGCCTTTGTTGTGCGGTCAATGCGCCTTTCAACCATTTCAAGGTCGGAAAGGATAAGCTCAAGGTTGATGGTTTCAATGTCGCGCTTTGCGTCAACGCTGCCGTCAACGTGGATAATGTCGTTGCTTTCAAAGCAGCGGACAACGTGAACAATGGCGTCCACCTCACGGATATGGGAAAGAAACTTGTTGCCGAGTCCCTCGCCCTTTGAAGCGCCGCGGACAAGTCCTGCAATATCAACAAATTCAACCGTTGCCGGCGTTACTTTCACGGGGTTATACATTTGCGCAAGCCTGTCAAGGCGGTAATCGGGAACGGCAACAACGCCGACGTTCGGCTCAATGGTGCAGAACGGATAGTTGGCAGACTGAGCGCCTGCATTGGTAATTGCGTTGAAAAGGGTGCTTTTGCCAACATTCGGCAAACCGACAATTCCTAATTTCATATTATCAAAAACCTCTTTTTAAGAATTCCTGTTCTTATTTCCGGCAGGGCCGCTATTTGTAATTAAAATAGTATATACTATAAACCGGCGGCCGCCGGGATTACATATTTGTCATTATATTACAAAATTCGTGATAAGTCAATGAGGAAAGGAAATCCGTCCGCACGCAAAAGTTTATTAAAAATCATTGACAGAACAGACTCTTTTGATATATAATGTCAAAATGCAAGGTATAGCTGTTGGGTTCGGCTTTTTTGCCCTGAACCTGCAACAGACTGTTCCCGAGTATGCTTAAAACGGTTTTCACCGTTAGATATCAAATTAAAAGGAGGTATACACCGTGAAAAGGACTTATCAACCCAAAAAACGCCACAGAAAGATGGAGCACGGCTTCAGAAAAAGAATGGCAACAAGGAACGGACGCAAGGTTCTTGCCCGCAGACGTTCAAAGGGCCGCAAGCAGCTCACCTATTAATCCGGTATCTGCTTAAGTTCCGGCGCCCTCGGGCGCAATTTGCGTTGGGATTTGATTTTTTTGCAAAAATATGTTTCGCTTAATCAGAACAAGGACTTCAAGCGCCTTTATTATAAAGGAAAGTCCGTGCAAAAGGCAGTATTGGTTGTCTATGCGATGAAAAACCGCGCGGGCGTTTGCCGCGTCGGAATAACAACGGGCAAAAAAATCGGCAATGCCGTTGAACGCAACCGCTCCCGCAGGATTATCAGAGCCGCTTTTCAAAACGTTTTTAATTCCGGCTGCGTCAGGGGTAACTGGGATCTTGTTTTTGTTGCAAGAACAAGGACGAAGTTTAAAAAAAGCACTCAGCTTGAGCCGATTATGCTCGCCATGCTGAAGGAGCTTAAAGTTGCGGAGAGTGAAGAATGAAAAACTTTCTTCTTTCAATAATTCGTTTTTATCGCAAGCACATCTCTCCCCATCTTCCGGCCATGTGCCGCTACTATCCGACCTGCTCGTGCTACGCTGTCGAGGCTATTGAAACGCACGGCGCTTTCAAGGGCTTTTTGCTTGCTTTGTGGCGCGTGCTTCGCTGCAATCCGCTTTCAAAAGGCGGCTACGACCCCGTTCCGCCCAAGCGCGAAAAGGAAAAACGCAGGTAGGTTTTTTCCTGCGCCGGACAACCGTTTGCCGGGAAAGCGCAAAAGGCTCTTCAATGTCAGACGGAATAATTTTACGGAGGATATCCAATGTTCGATTTCCTATACTCCATTTTCGGTTTTCTCTTCAGAATTCTCTATCAGTTCATCAATAACTACGGACTGGCTCTTTTGATTTTTACCCTGTTTTTCCGCCTGATTCTGCTTCCGTCAACCATTCACCAGCAGAAAGGCTCCGCAAAAACCGTAAGACTTCAGCCGAAGCTTAAGAGAATCAGAGAAAAATATCAGGACTATGCTCCGGCCGAAAAAAATCAGAAAATTCAGGAGGAGACCAACGAGCTTTATCAGCGCGAGGGCTACAACGCCATGACGAGCAGCTGTATGCCGCTGCTTTTCCAGCTTCCAATTCTCTGGGGTCTTTACGGCGTAGTAAGAAATCCGCTTGTTTACGTTCTTGATATTCCGAAAGACTTTGTCAACACGCTTTGCTCCGTTGCAAAAACCACGCTCGGACTCACCGGAAACAGCGCGGCCTATGCAGAATCGGCAGCTATTGCAAATCTTGACGCTCTCCTCAGAAAGATTCCCGCAACGGCAGCAAAATATCCCGAAGCGATTGAAAAAATCAGGGATTTTGACTTCACCGTTTTCGGCGTTGACCTCGGAGCAATTCCTCAGTTTTCAACCCTCAAAACGCTCGGCACCGCATCAACCGAGGCGAAAGTTTTACTCCTTATACCTCTTTTATCTTTCGCAACGTCAATGCTTACGAGCGTTCTGACCCAGATCAGACAAAAGAAAAGCAACCCCGGCGGAATGGAGAATGCCCAGATGATGGGCTGCATGATGCTCACAATGCCGCTCATGTCCCTGTGGTTCACTTTCCAGTTCCCCGCAGGAATGGGTATGTACTGGATCCTTTCAAACATCCTCGCCTTCTTCCAGACCCTCATTCTCGGAAGAATTTATGCGCCGAGGAAAACCATTGCAAGGCTTATGGTTGACGAAACCATTTACAGACGTTCCTATGAAAAAACAAAAACTGCTGTTAAAGCAGACCAATAACTCTAACCGGATACGGTGGTGATAACTAATGATTCATGAAGCAAAAGGACAGGGCGCAACGATTGAAGAAGCAATCGCAAACGCAAAGGCAGCGCTTAACGCTCCTGCCGGCGCAGAGGTTCATTCGGAAATTGTTGTAATGCCCACCAAAAAAGTTCTCGGTCTTTTCGGCGGAAAAAAAGCCGAGGCCCGCGCTTTTTATGAAACGCCCGACGAGGTAAAGCCCCGGGAAAAACAGCCGGCCGCAAAAGCTCCGGCGCCCGAGGCCGCACAGAAAAAGCCGGCCGCAAAGGCTCCGGCTTCCGCAGCCGCACAGAAAGCGCCTGCCGCAAGACCGCAGAAAAAGCAGGAGGCAAAGCCTGCGCAAAAAGCCGCTCCCGCAAAGAGCGCTCCCGAAGCGGCAGAAGCCCCGCGCACCGAGATTACGCTTGAAAACAAGCCCGGCGCACAAAAGGCCGCCGAGTACCTTGTTAATGTCATCAAGGGCATGGGCGTTCAGAGCGTTGACGTTAAGGCGTTCCTCCTTGAGGAAAACGAGATTTTGCTTGAGCTTGACTGCGCCGACGATTACGGCATCGTAATCGGCAGACGCGGCGAAACGCTCGATTCAATTCAGTATCTTGCACGCCTTGTTGCAGGAAAGAATAAAGCAGAGAACGAATACTCCAGAATTTCCGTCAATGTCGGAAATTACCGCGAAAAGAGGAAAGCGGCTCTTTGTTCGCTTGCAAAAAAGAACGCGCAAAAGGTTCTTAAATACGGCAGAAACTTCACCTTTGAGCCGATGAACCCCTATGAGCGCCGCATTATCCATACGGCCATTCAGGAGGTTGAGGGCGTCACCTCATACTCCGTGGGCGCGGATCTTTCAAGGCGCGTTGTTATCAGCCTTGAGGAGGGCGTAAAGCCGACTCACCCCTCAAAGGGCGGCTATAACAGAGGACGCGGGGGCAGACGTTCCTCCGGCGGACCGAGAAGAAGCAATGCCGCGCCGAAGTCTGACGCTGTTCAAAGAGCGCCCAAGACCGACGCAGGCGCCCAGGGCGTTTCGCTCTACGGCAAAATCAACTGAAAAATGAAAACATACACGGCTGTCGCTTTTGCGGCGGCCTTTGTTTTGCCCGGCGGAAAAGCCCTTTTGCAAGCTGAACTGCCGGAGCTGTTTTCCGCTTTGCTAAGGATAGCTTGTTCAAACTCAATAAAACCTTTGCTTTGACCGGCGCTTTCTTTGTCAAAGTGTATAAACATCAAAAAAATATTCAAAAATGCTTGCATATTTATGCAAATAGTGGTATATTATCAACATCAAATGAATAAAGATACAGCGCAGGTGAGCTGCTCACCAAACAAAAAGCTGTTCGGAGGTTTAAGTATTATGAAAAAGGAAAACATCAAAAAAATCGTCCTTGCTTACTCGGGCGGACTTGACACTTCAATCATCATTCCGTGGCTCAAGGAAAACTACAACAATCCCGAAATCATCGCCGTATCCGGCAATGTCGGACAGGCTGACGAGCTTGAGGGTCTTGAGGAAAAAGCAATCAAGACCGGCGCTTCAAAGCTTTATGTTGAGGACGTTACAAAGGAAATGCTTGAAGAATGCGTATTTCCCTGCGTTCAGGCCGGCGCAAAATATGAAGAGTATCTTCTCGGAACGGCGTTTGCCCGTCCGTTTATTGCAAAAAGACTTGTTGAAATTGCAAAGGCCGAGGGTGCCGACGCAATCTGCCACGGCTGCACGGGAAAGGGCAACGATCAGGTTCGTTTTGAGCTTGCAATAAAGTCCCTCGCTCCCGAGATGACCATCATCGCTCCGTGGCGTGAGTGGAGCATCAAGTCAAGGGAGGAGGAGATCGAGTACGCCGAGGCGCACAACGTCCCCCTCAAAATCAACCGCGAGACTAACTACTCCAAGGATAAGAACATCTGGCACCTTTCGCACGAGGGTCTTGACCTTGAGGACCCGGCAAACGAGCCGCTTTACAATAAAAAAGGCTTCCTTGAAATGGGCGTTTCTCCCGAAGCGGCGCCCGATAAGCCGACCTATGTTACCATTCACTTTGAAAAGGGCGTTCCCACTGCGGTTGACGGCAAGGAAATGGACGCGGTTGAGCTTGTTTCAAAGCTTAACGAGCTTGGCGGAGCAAACGGCATCGGTCTTCTTGATATTGTTGAAAACCGTCTTGTCGGAATGAAATGCCGCGGCGTATATGAAACTCCGGGCGGAACTATCCTTTATAAAGCACACGAGGTGCTTGAAACCCTCTGCCTTGACAAGGAGACCGCTCACTATAAGGCGCTTGTTGCCCAGAAGCTCGGCGAAATCCTTTACAATGCGCAGTGGTTCTCTCCGCTGACCGAGGCTATCCTCAGCTTTGTCAAGACAACGCAGAAGACCGTCACCGGCGACGTTACCCTCAAGCTTTACAAGGGCAACATGATAAACGCAGGCGTAACCTCTCCGTTTTCGCTTTACGATCCCGAAATTGCAACCTTTGACGAGGACGAGGTTTACAATCAATCTGACGCCACGGGCTTCATCAATCTTTACGGTCTTCCCTCAAAGGTTATGGCAAAGATGAAAGCAAAGAACAACCTTTGATTTCTAAAAAGCTTAATATCTCCTCTCTTTGGCTGCTGCGGCGGAGCTTTTCCGCTTGCAGCAGCCATTTTTGCCCGGATAGTTTTGTTCAAAATGCAAATCAATC
>JAEDEQ010000071.1 GCA_016293225.1 Clostridiaceae bacterium | reverse complement strand
AGCTCGGGATAGCCCCACTGCCGGAGCACCTCAAAAACGCCCACGGCAACGGTGTTTGAAAGGTTAAGACTGCGCGCCTCGCTTCGCATCGGAAGCCTGACGCAGCTTTGCTCATTGTTTTTGAGCAGCTCTTCGGGCAGTCCGGCGTCCTCCCGACCGAAAACAAGATAGCTGTTGTCGGGATAGGTCATGTCCGAATGGACGCGCCGGGCCTTGGTGGAAAAGTAAAAAAAGCTCCCGTCCCTGTTTTTTTCAAAAAAATCGTCAAGATCTTCATAGTAGGTAATGTCCAACAGATGCCAGTAATCAAGCCCGGCGCGTTTCAGCTTTTTGTCGTCAACGTGAAAGCCCATCGGCTCAACAAGGTGGAGCCTTGCGCCCGTTGCGGCGCAGGTGCGCGCAATGTTTCCGGTGTTCTGGGGAATCTGCGGCTCAACAAGGACAATATTAAGAGAAGCCATTTTTGTCACATCTTTTCAATATATCAGCTTAAAATCTTGTTTACTTATTATATATCATAAATCTGTTTCAATCAAGTTATGAGAAAAATTTTCCTGTGATTATTTGACCCTGACTGCGGAAAATAAAAACATCAGGCGGCGTTGTGCCGTAATCAAAGGAGTTGACAAGCTATGAAAATGAAAAGTGTTATGACAGGTATCGGCATCGGAATGGCCGTCGGCGGCGCGGCAGGTCTCGTCACCGGCGCAATGGGCAATCCCTCAACCAAGAAGATGTATAAAAAGAAAGCCGCAAAGGCTCTCAAGGTTATGGAAAATATGTTTGACGATATGCAGTATATGTTCAAATAAGCCTTCGTTCTCCGCCGCTTAGTAAAACTTGCGGCGGCTACATAAGCGGTGCAAAACATTATCCGCTTACGAAAGGAAATGAACATGAAAAAGCTTTTCTGTCTGATACTTATTATTTGCCTTGCGTTCTCGTTTTCCGGCTGTGTGAACGAGGACGGCATTACGCAGTTTTCCGAAACCGTAAAGGAACGCCGGCAATCCGAAACCCAAAGCACAAGAATCGAGCGTTCCGAGCCGATGAACAAGCCCACGGAGGTCAGCCTGACCGACGAAAGCGCACCGAAAGCACAGCAGGGCGCTCCCCTTGTTCTGACCGGCGCGGCCGGCGCCGATACCCAAACCGGCTTTGCGCCGCTTGAAAAGGTTACCTACTCCGTTTCCGACCCGGAAAACACAAGGGGACTTTCGGTCAAAAAAATCGGCCATTCCCACGGTCCTGCCTCCGGCGGAAAGGCGCACCACACGGTTGTTGAATTTCAAAAAACGTTTGATAAATACGGGGCGCTGACCCTTGACACAAAGGCGCAGGAAAAGGTGCTCTACCTCACGTTCGACTGCGGCTGGGAATATGAAAACCTCACCGCAAAGGTGCTGGATATTCTGAAAGAAAAGGGAGTCCCTGCGGCGTTTTTCTGCACTCTTGACCACATTAAAAAGCAGCCCGAACTGATAGTGAGAATGATAAAAGAGGGTCACATTGTGGGCAACCATTCAACCACCCACCCGAGCTTTTCCTCAATAAGCCGAACAAAAATGAAGGACGAGATTGAACAGACGGAAAACTATCTGCGCGAAAGCTTCGGCTACTGCGCAAAATTTTTCCGCTTCCCCGCCGGGGAATACAACGAAAGCGCTCTTGACCTTGTTTCCTCCCTCGGTTATGTGAGCGTTTTCTGGTCGGTCGCCTATAACGATTGGAACGTAAAGCAGATTAAAGGCAAGGACTATGCCGTTAAAACGGTCTGCGAGCGGCTGCACCCCGGCGCGGTTATTCTGCTTCATTCGGTTTCAAAGGATAATGCCGCCGCCCTTGGCGAAATAATTGACAAGGCAAGAAGCGACGGCTATGTTTTCAAAGCGCTTACGGAGTACAAGGCATAAATTTTCCGCCGTCTTACGGCAAAAAGGGGACTTTCGCATTTAGCAGCCGAAAGCCCCTTTTTTTGCATATAAATTCAAGCTGACCTTGACATTTTGCATATCTTGCGTATAATTGTTCAGTAATATGAAACGGAGGAAAGAACAATGCCGCTCTGGACAGGAAGATTCAAAAAACAGCTTGACAAAAAAACCAACGATTTTAATTCCTCAATCTCCTTTGACTGCCGCATGGCTTCTCAGGATATCAAAGGCTCAATAGCCCATGCAACAATGCTCGGCAAGCAGAACATTATTGATAAAAGCGAAAGCGAAAAAATTGTTTCCTCGCTTAAGGGTATTGCCGCCGACCTTGAAAGCGGAAAGCTTGAAATTGACATGAGCGCAGAGGATATACATACCTTTGTTGAGGGCGAGCTTACAAAAAGGCTCGGCAGCACGGGCAAGCGCCTCCACACCGCGCGCAGCCGCAACGACCAGGTTGCGCTTGATTTGCGGCTCTATCTGCTTGATGAAATTGAAAAAATTGACCTTGCGCTCAAGGAATTCATTGACGTAATTCTCAAAAAGGCAAAGGAAAATTACGACGCGGTAATGCCCGGCTATACCCACCTTCAGCGCGCGCAGCCCATTACGTTCGGTCATCACCTCATGGCATACACCGCAATGCTCCTGCGCGACAGGGAACGCCTTGCCGACTGCAAAAAGAGGACGGCTGTTTCTCCGCTCGGCTCGGGTGCGCTTGCCGGAACGACATATCCGCTCGACAGGGAGTACGCCGCAGAGCTGCTCGGTCTTTCCGGCGTTTGCGCAAACAGCCTTGACGGAGTTTCCGACCGCGATTACGTTATCGAGCTGCTCTCCTGCCTTTCGCTCGTGATGGTTCACCTTTCCCGTTTTGCGGAGGAGGTTGTAATGTGGTGTTCGTGGGAGTTCAAGTTCATTGAGCTTGACGACGCTTTTTCAACCGGAAGCAGCATTATGCCGCAGAAAAAGAACCCCGACATTGCAGAGCTTGTCCGCGGAAAATCCGGCCGCGTTTTCGGCTCGCTTGTAACGCTCCTGACTGTAATGAAAGGGCTTCCTCTTGCATACAACAAGGATATGCAGGAGGACAAGCAGGCTGTTTTTGACGCCGTTGACACCGTCCTTATCTGCATTGACACCTTTGCCGCAATGCTTGACAGCGCAAAGGTTCTGAAAGCGAATATGCGTGCAGCCGCCGCAAAGGGCTTCATCAACGCCACCGACTGCGCGGACTATCTTGTTAAAAAGGGTCTGCCTTTCCGCGACGCTTACAAGGCGGTCGGCGAGCTGGTTGCGTTCTGCATTGAAAACGGCTATACGCTTGAAACGCTGCCGCTTGAGGAATACAGGCGCGTCTGCGGGCTTTTTGCAGATGATGTTTATGCAGCAATTGACCTTGACAACTGCGTTAAGGGCAGAAACGTCAAGGGCGGACCGGCGCCGCAGCGCGTACTTTTTGAGATTGAAAACGCGGAAAAATTGAACAAATAACCGCACAAAGCACAGCAGCAAAAAAACCGCCCGGCCGGGCGGTTTTTGCTTGTGTTTCTGTCAGATGAGGTCGAAAACTTCAACCTTATCAACATTGTGTCCTTTAAGGAAGTTTCTTCCGGTGAAAATTACCTGGTTGTCATAAACTTCAACGTAATATCCCGTACCCTTTTCCTTAACGCCGAAATCGTTCGATTTTCCGTAGGTCGGCAGATTGATGCTGTAAACGCCGTCTGCAAGCTTTTCAAACGAGCGTTCATACATTCCGTCGTGAAGATGACCGTTGAGGAAGAAAACGTTCTTATACTTCACAAGGATATCACGAAGCTGCTGCGACTGGTCACCGAGATCGCCGGTCTTCCATACTTCGGGAAGTCCGTGGGTGTTTGCAAGCGCCTGATGGCAGATAACAAAGGCCGGTCTGCCCTCGGCGGTTGCTCTTTGAAGCTCACTGTCAACAAAGGCAAGCTGCTTGTCTGAGATATACGCCCTTTCAAAAACCTGCTTTTCGGTACCCATTACGATGAACGTATAGCCGTTGACGTCATAGGAATAAAAGCTTTCGCCCTTTGTGTCAATGCCGAGGTACTCCTCAACCTTATTCATGATAACGGGCTTGTTCTTTTTGTAGGCGTAGCGGACATCGTGATTACCCGTTGCAAGAATGAGGTTTTTGGTAACGGTCTGCCTGTCAAGAACCTTGAAGAAGTTTTCATATTCGCAGTCAACGCCCAATTCGGCAAGGTCGCCGGCAATGACAACGGCGTTGAACCTTTCCCCGGAATTTGAAAGATCCTTGAAAAGGCTTTCAAATCTGAATTCGGTAACGGATTCGCCGAGAACATGCGTATCGCTGACCAAAGCGAACGAAAGATTGACTTTATCGCTGTCACTGAATTTGATAGGCTCCGATGTTGAAGGACCTGTCAGCCAGCCGAGCGAAATGAAAATTGCAACAAAGGCGGCAAAAATTTTTCTGAACAATTTGACGGTAAGCATTTTGCGGTTTAAACTCCCTTTCTTTTCAGCGGGTCACCCGACCCACAAAGTCAGATGCGGCCTGATTATTCGGCCGCAGCGGTGGTTTCGGGTTCCTCGGGTTCGTTTCCCGGATCTTTAATCCAGCCGAGCTTAACGAGGATTTTGATGATGGTGTTATAAAGCTTAACAAGTGCGTCGAATGTGAACATAAAATTTACTCCTTTCTATTTTGTTTTGCTTATTCTATCAATAATTGATGTCGTAAACACTCATATCGTTTGTGAGTCTTGCGGTACCGTCGATGGTTGAAAAAGCAACCTTTGCGTTTGCCGCAATATCAACGTTGATGTGGTGGACTATTTTAATAACGTGGTCGTTTGTCGGGTCATAGGTGACCTCAAACGTGCTGTCGCAATAGGTCAGCTCAAAGTTGTTGACCGTTACGCCGGGCAGCTTGCTGACAACCTTGTCAACCTCGGTGTTGATGTCCTTCATGCTTGCGGGCATCATGACTGCGCCGTGGTACGACTGGGGAATGCAGGTATCAGCCGGAGTCGGCTCGGGGTTCTTTTCGTCGTTAAGCTCAAATCTGAGAGTACGGGTGCCGTCGGCATTATCGGTGCAGGAGGCGGTTTTAACGCAGCTGTAATCGGTGAGCACCGAGCCTTTGTCCGTGTTGCAAATCGGAAGCTCATGATTGATTCTCGGCATTGTTGTTCCGTCCTCGGCGGTATACATCTCGCCCTTGGTTGCGGTTACGATAGCGTTGGGGCTGTCCTCCTTGGTCATATATGCTTCGCCGAACTTGAGCACGGAGTTGACCACGCTTGAAAAGTTTCTGTATTCCTCGGGAAGAGCCTGATACTCCTTTTTGGTGTAGCCGGGCTGATCCTGCTTCATCTTGTTGAGAACTTCCGTATATTTTTTAACTATCTCCTCATTGGTTTTAGGAGCGTCGGCTGAAGCGGACGGGGCGTCTGCGGCCGGCTTGCTTTCGGGCGCCGGCTCGGCCTTTTCGGGGGTACTCTGCGAAACGGAAGCCGGAGCGGTGGTTTGCTGCGAGACGGAAACGGAATTGTTCGCCGCCGCATTCACTCCGAGAACGGAGTCAAGCGCACCGTCATGAGAAACGGTTGCGTCAATATTAACGCCTGAATTAACAATGGCAAAGGTCACCGCAAGCATTGCAACAATAGCAAGAGACATGAGCAGCTTCGGCCGGACAACTGCCCAGCGTTCCGCCCTTTCTTTGCGCTTGATGACAATTTTTTTTGCCTCATCAAGGAGCTGTTCCTCCGTCATTTCAGACCTCTTTTGCTTTTCTTTTTTCATAACATATCCTCTCCTGTAAGTAGTTTGGCTCTTTGGAGTTACTTAATATGTTAACACTATTTTAATTTTCGGTCAATACTTTTAGAAATATTATCCTGAAAAATCGCGCCGAAGAGACGAAATTCCGCCTTTCCGCCGAATCACTGCACGGCAGAACCGGTTTTTTCTTCATAAGTCCTCCTGCTTTACAAAAATATTTGATTTTTTTGAAAACTTGGTATATAATTTTAAGGTATAGCGTTAAATCCGAATGTGGGTTATGCCGCAAAAAAAGGAGTTGTAGTAATGAAAAAATCAAAGCTTGTTCTTTCCGCGCTCGGCGCAGCAGCTGCTGCAAACGCAGTTCATGCCGCAGTGTTCAAACCGAAAAAGAGTGTTGTTGCCTCCCTTACCAAAGAGGAGGTCAACGTTGAGCGTTACCGCCGCAACCTTTCAAAGGCAATTCAGTTTAAAACCGTTTCAAACAGGGAGCCCGAGCTTGTTGACTGGAACGAATTTGAAAAGTTCCACAAGTTCCTTGACGAAGCGTATCCCCTTATTGCAAAGAACCTTGAAAAAACCGTTGTTCCTCCGGCGAACCTTGTTTACCGCTGGAAGGGCAAACGCAGCGACCTTGACGGCGTTGCCCTGCTTGCCCACCAGGACGTTGTTCCCGTTTCCTCCGGCACCGAGGGGGACTGGACTCACCCCGCGTATGACGGCGTTGACGACGGCGAATTCGTCTGGGGCCGCGGCGCTCTCGATATGAAGAACCACCTCATCTGCGTAATGGAAGCTGTTGAAGCGCTGCTTGAGGACGGCTTTGCTCCGGAAAGGGACGTTTATCTCCTCTTCGGCGATAACGAAGAGGTTGTTGCAAACGACAAAAACGGCGCAAATGACATCATGAACTATCTGCGCGAAAAGGGTGTCCATCTTGACGCAATCCTTGACGAGGGCGGAGCAATGCTGCCCGTTAACATTCCCGGCGTTATCAACGACAAGTATCTTGCAGGAATCGGCATTGCCGAAAAGGGCTATGCGGACATTGAAATTGTTATCAACGCAAAGGGCGGCCACTCCTCTCAGCCGCCGAAGCACACGGCGCTCGGCAAAATGGCGGACGTTATCAAGGACCTTGAAAACAATCAGTTCAAGGCCTCCTTTACCGCAAACATGAAGTATCTCTTCGATTCGATAGCGCGCAACTGCACCTATCCCGTCCGTCTTATCACCTGCAATCTTCCCGTGCTCTATCCTTTGCTGCTTCAGGTCTGCAAGCTCATTCCGCCAGCAGCCTGCATGACAAGGACAACCACCGGAATCACAATGGCCGAGGGCAGCCCGGCGGCAAACGTTCTTCCGCAGAGGGCGGCAATTACGGTTAATTTCCGCGCAATGCCCGGAACAACCACCGATGACATTGTTGCCCACATCAAAAAGGTTGTCCGTAACAAGGATATCGAAGTCAGGGTGCTCAACAGCAAGGAGGCTTCAAAATTCTCGCCGACAGACTCGCGTTCCTTTAAGATAATCGAGCGCCTTTGCAAGTCTATTGAGCCGAAGGCAATCATCTCGCCGTTCCTTGTAATGGGCGGCACGGACGCCTGCCACTATGAGCCTATCTGTGAAAATATCTATCGTTACGCTCCGTTTAAGATTGACACCTCGCTGATGCTTTGCACCCACGGAACGAACGAGCGACTTCCCATCAAGGCAATGAACGACGCGCTTGTCTTCTTCAAAAACTATATCAGAGACGTCAGCGCAGAATAACAATTATAAAAAGCAAAACACCGTTTGCAGTTCGCAATGAAAAGCAGACGGTGTTTTTTGTAATCTGAGTAACCGCAGATTATTTGATTTTTATCTGACGGTAAACAATGTAGTCGCGCTCATAGGTATAGGTGATATGAACCGTGTCGCCTTTTACTACTATTGCCGGATATGAATATTCACCCACGCCGAACTCAAGGTTCATAATCCGCTTGAAGCTTTTTCCGTCATCGGTTGAAACAAGCAGCGAAAGCGGAGTGCGTATGCCGATGAACGAATGAGGATTGCAGACGAGGAAAATTCTTCCCTTTTCGTCTGCGTCAAGGTCAAGACCGCTGTTGTTGTTTCCAACCCTTGTCGGGTACGCCTCTGACCACGTTTTTCCGCCGTCAAAAGAGTCGCTGCGGTAAATTTTTCCGACCTTTGTCCGTGTGAACATATGAACCGAGCCGTCCGCCGACTGCCAGAGTGAGGGCTGAATCATCGGAACGTCAACAAGGCCGAGCTTTGCTTCAACGGGAGCGGACTTTTCCCACGTTTTTCCACCGTCATGTGAAATATCCACAAACACGCTCCATGTTTTTCCGCTTTCATCGGAGGCCGGGGCAAGAATTGTGCCGTCGGAAAGCGTAATCGGCTTGTTTTTAACGGGACCCCTGCCGCCGCTTGTATCGCCCTCAACAAGCTCCTGCGGCTCGCTCCAGCTTTCTCCGTCTTCGGAATAGCAGACAAAGGTTTTCCAAGAGGCAATTTCCCTGCCGACCTTGAAATACAGCGCAATTCTTC
>JAEDEQ010000070.1 GCA_016293225.1 Clostridiaceae bacterium | reverse complement strand
AGTTTCAATATCGAGAACGTTGACAAAGTCTCCTCCCCTTGAAATGCCTGTGTACAGCACGCCCTTTTCGCGGTCCGCGGCGCACCAGGAAAGGTTGCCCTTCGGCTGAATGTCCTCCCCGAGGATTTTATATTGGCCCGTAAATTCAAGCGTCTGCGCGTCAAAAACAGCAACGGCCGGGTGCTTTCTGAAAAGATCTTCAACCGCAACATAGATTTTGCCCTCATAATACGAGCAGCCACCGAGATGATTGAAAAGCTGCTTTTTCATTTCACAGGGCATTGCGTTGCGGTTCTCCATGACAACCTCGCCGGTTTTCATGTCAATTTTTGCAATACCGTTGAAGCCTGTATAGGTTCTGGCTCCGGTGCAGTAATAATAAGTCCCGTCGGTGGTAATGCCCTGCGTGAGATAATCGCCGTCACAAAGGACATAACGGTCGGTGGAAATGAGCCTTGCTTCGCCGAGCGAATTTTCTCCGCCCTTATCGACAGCATTTGCAAAAAGCAGCATTGCGCTGACAAAAAGCGCGGCGATGCGTTTGAATAAATCCATATGAATCTCCTCCCTTTTAAGCAGATTATACTCTGCCTTGCCGCATTTTTCAAGGGCAGGGAGCATAACTTTATATGAAGGGGCGATATTTATGAATATCATCGTTAACGGCGCAGACGGAAAGATGGGGCGCGTGCTTTGCGCTCTTATCAAAAGCGGCAGGGAGCACAGGGCGCTTGCCCTTGTTGACAAAGCGTTTGAAACCGATACAGAACAAGGCGTTTTTAAAAACATTTTTGAATGCTTTGAAAAAGCGGACGTTATCATTGATTTTTCGTTCCATACCGCCGTTCCGGTGCTTTGCTCCTACGCGGTGAAAACAAAAACGCCGCTTGTGATTGCCACAACGGGTCACACCGAGCGCGAAAAAAGCGTCATCTGCTCCTGCGCAAGGCACATTCCGGTTTTTTGCTCGGCAAATATGTCGCTCGGGGTGGCGCTGACTGCGTGCATTGCAAAAATGACGGCAAAGGCTTTTCCCGAGGCGGAGATAGATATTGTTGAAACTCACCACGACAAAAAGGCCGATTTCCCGAGCGGAACCGCGCTTATGCTTGCCGAAGCGGTCAAAGCCGTTCGGCCGCAGCTTGCAATCCGCACCGGAAACACCTACTCAAAAGCAAGGGACAAAAACGAGCTTTTTATTCACTCTCTGCGGCTCGGGAACGCGGCAGGCTCGCATGAAATAATCTTTGCCCTGCCCTCGCAGACGGTGACGATACGGCACGAGGCGCACGACAGAATCCTTTTTGCCGAGGGGGCGCTCAAGGCGGCCGGCTTCATTTTAAAAAAGGAAAACGGCCTTTTCTCGGCGCAGGATATTTTAGAGTGAAATATATTTGCTTTTCCGAGCATTTACTTTGCCGTAACGGTCTGGCTGAGGGTTCCGGGCGTATATGACGAGCCCTGATAGACTCCGTTTTTCTGCGCGCCGGTGTTGATACCTCCGATGTAAACGTTATAGCTCTTTCCCCTGACAAGCTCCGGACTTGAGAACCAGAAGCCCTCGCATCTTCTTGGCAGCATGAGGCAGAAAAGCGATTTTCCGCGTTCATCGGTAACGGCAAGGAGAATGTTTGCCGCCGCCTTGGTCGAGGAGGAAAGCTCCGCATTCCCGGAAACGGTGGTGCCGTGCGCCGGAAGCTCGCCTGAGACAAAAACGGTTCCGCCCGTTACGGTGTATATTCCGCTTCCGCCCGCTCCGGGCTTTTCGGAAACAGAAACAACGGTTCCGCCGCTCTGAGTCACCACCATGTCCGCGCCGAAGCTGCAGTCCTGAGCATTTATGTATATATTTCCTCCGCTGATGTTCGCAAGCTTTGCTTCAATGCCGTCAAGGCAGTAATCGGTTTTGATGTTTCCGCCGGAGACCGTTACCGACGATGAACTGTAAAAGGCTGTGCGGTCGGTCTTGACGCTGAAATTTCCGCCCGTTATTATGAGCCTTCCGGAGCAGCTGAAGGCGTCCGCCCTGCTGTTGACGGCAAAGTCTCCGTTTGAAACGGTCAGCGTTCTTGCCGCCGATACGGCATTTGAGCCCTCGGCGTCAATCGGCCGGCTCGCCTGATCGCCGATAGGCGTTTTTAAATCGGGCAAAGAACTTTCGGCGTTTGTTTGCGTATTCTTTTTTCCGGCGTTTTCCGTGCTTCCGCCATCGCTTGTCAGGTCAAACGAGCCGCCCGAAACGGTAATGCCTGATGAACTCTGAATGCAGTCGAGCTTGCTTTCAACCCTTATTGAACCGCCGGAAACAACAAGCAGGCCTTTGCCGGGCTCGGAAGCCGCGGTGCGCAGACCGCTGCCGCCGCAAACGGCATTGACGCTGCCGCCCGTTACGGTAAGGCTGTTTTTTCCGCAAACGGCGTCGTCCGCGCTTTCAATGCTCAGATTGCCGTTCTCAATGCAAAGGTTGTCTGAGGAAAAAATACCCCTGCCGTGCTTCGCTTTGATTGTGAGCGAGCCTGTTCCGGCAACGGTAAGGTCGCTCCTGCTGCAGACTGCGGTCGGAAAGCCGCTTTGCGTTTGGTCTTCGCTTTCATCCGTGGCTTCGCTGTAATCCGTAATTTCGTTTTTTGAATCCTCAAAGAGAATCAGCTTTGCCTCTCTGACGGATTTTGTAATGTAAAGCGGCGAGCCGCCGGAAAAGCTTATATTAACGCCGTTCAGATAAAGCATCACGCTCTCGCCCGGCTCTTTTGTGTCAACCACAATTCTGCCGTTCAAAAGCTTGCCCTTGAGCGAGTAAGAGCCGCCCTTGGAAATTGTTAGAACCGAATTTTCAAATGAAGCCCCGCCGCCGTTGATGGTTGTATTCTCATTGTTGAGAATAATATAGGTGTTAATATCCAACGACGACCTTATCTCATATGAGGTGGGAACGGTAACGGCTGTATCGGCGCTTATCGGGAAAGCGGTTGAAAGCGGAACGGTGCTTTCGTTTTTTTCTCCGCCGCTCCTGCACGCAGCAAACGAAACGGGCAAAAGCACAAGCAAAAGCACCCAAAAAAGAGCGTTGAATTTTCTACAGCTTTGCATAATAAAACGAACTCCCGATTAAAGATTTTCTCCGTTTTCCGCAAGGCGGCAGCACATGATTTCAAGGTTGCCGTTCCTGCATCTGATAGAGTCAATAAACTCCTTTTCCTCCTTTTCGCTTTTGAGCCGAATTTCATATTTCAGCTTGAAAAGGCTGCCCATGTTTGTTGTTTTAACGCTGATGAGCTCGCAATAATCGGTGTATTTTTCAAAAAGGTCATTGAAGGCAGCGGTGTAATTCAGGCTTTCCGGAATAACGACCGTAAGCTCCTTTTTCCTTGCCGAGGCGCGCGCTCCGAGCTTCAGCGCCGAATAGACAAGCATCAGCAAAAGCATGATGACCGCAAAAATTGCCGCAAAGGCAATGTAGCCCATACCGGTTGCAAGTCCTGCGGCAAGAGCGATGAAGATGGCTCCTATTTCCTTTGCCGTTCCGGGAATGCTGCGGAACCGGACAAGGCTGAAAGCGCCCGCAACAGCAACGCCTGCGCCGAGATTGCCGTTGACCATCATGATGATAATCTGCACCACGGCCGGCAGCAGCGCAAGGGTAACAACAAAGCCCGAGGAATACCTCTTTTCGGTTTTGATGTATACCAAGGCGACCGCAAGACCGATAAACACCGAGGAAAGAAGACAGATGAAAAACGAATACGGCGTTATTGAAGAAGCAAGCACCGATTTGAAAATTGCAGGCATTTATAATTCCTCCGTTTTTTATTAACCTCTCTGAATTATGATATTCAAACAAGCAGCGGTTGCTTAAACATCATTTCATATGCTTTTCCGTACTTTGAAAAGGCACGCGGATAAATTTCAAGTCCGTCAAGCGCCGAAGAAAACCAGAGCGGAACCGAGCCGAGAGTTTTCACTTCCATAACATAAAGTCCGCTGTCAAGCAGCTTCACTCCCTGCGAGCCGGTTGAAAGATCAAGCATCTGATTACGGAAACGGATATTGCGGTCAAAGGTGACGCGGACGTTCCGGTCCTCCGAGGAGAAGTACGCCGTGCGGTCGCAGAAAATTGAAACAGTCGGGCGCAGCGAACGGTAAAAGCCCATAAAATACGCAATCTCTCCGTAAACCTGAGTATCCGCGCGCGGAAAATTCCTGCGGCAAAGGAAGTCGACCGCTTCACCGTAGGTCATATTTATCCGCCGCTTATAAACAACGCCCTTGTACTTTTTTTTCAACTCAACAAAAACATTGCTGTTCTCGTCAGGTATTCCGTATGAACGAAGGCGCAGCTTTTCTTTATAAACAGGCCGCTCCATTGAGGCGCGGATAAGACGGTAATCGGGGGTATCGAAGTAGAGGTTGCAAACCGTGCTTTCGCCGAACTCATCGGGAACAAGCTTTCCGTTTATGGCGGCAAGAAGCCTTTCCTTCTGTGTGCCGGTTATGACGTACTTTTTTTCGTAGCGTTCAAAAACTGATTGATACAGCGGCAAAAGCTCACTCCCTTTTTTCGCGTATTATTATAAAACCACTTTGAAAACGAGCGATTTTGAGTCGGTGCTCTCCGCAGTTATCCGCCCCTTGTGCCTTTGAACAATCGCCTTTGCGATTGAAAGGCCGATGCCGTAGCCGCCCGTTTCCCTTGAGCGTGAGGTATCCGCACGGTAAAAACGGTCGAAAAGGCGCGGCAGCTGCTCCTTGTCAACGCTGTCACAGTCATTATAAACGTCAAGGCAGACATTCTTTGATGTTTTATACAGCGTTACAATAACCTTTCCGTTCTCCGAGGCATACTTCACGGCATTGTCGCAAAGCAGGGAAACAAGCTGCCGCAGTTCGGCCTCGTTGCCCTTATACATGATATTTTCGGGAGCATTGACGGAAAAATCAAGTCCCCTCGCCTTTGCAATCGTTTCAAAGTTTGCGGCGGTATCCAGAACGGCCTCGCTCAGATTGAAAAGCTCATGCTGAACCTCCTGCGACGTTTCGTCAAGCTTTGAAAGCTCAACAAGGTTCTTGACAAGCACCGAAAGGCGCTGCGTCTGTTCCTTAATACTCGTCAGCCATTCGTTTTCGCCCTCGCAGATTTCAAGCACGTCAGCGTCTGCGGAAATGATTGCAAGCGGTGTTTTAAGCTCGTGTCCGGCGTCGGTAATGAACTGCTTCTGCTTTTCCATGCTTGTTTTAACGGGCTCCAAAGCTTTTTTTGAAAAACGGTAGACCGGCAGAATAAGCAGCAGAACAAAGCCCAGACCGACAAAGAACGAAACGGAAACAAGCGCTATCGACGACTCAAGCTCGCGCTGAAAATCAATGAAGATTATCATTGACTTCTGGGTATCCGAATCTTTGACATAGTAATAGCGGTATGAATCAATAACGCCGAAGCCCGGCTCTTTCGGATATATCTGAGAAGCAAACTCAAAAGCGTCGCGGTCGGTGACGGCCGCAATGTTTTCGGTTGAAATATAGGTGACAACATTGCCGTGAAGCTTCACAACAAAATACCGCGTGGAATACGGCGTTTCAACATTAAGATCTCCGTTTCCGAACGGATTCCAGAAGTTGCTTACATAGTCGGAGATATTGACCGTTGTGCTCGGAAAGTGGCCGTCGTTTTCGGCAAGCAGCAGCAGCGTGCTCCTCAGGTCGTAGTCGCGCTGATAGATATTGATAATATTGACTGCAAAAAGCTGCACAAAAACGATTGTTACCAAAGCAACAAAGGCAATTCCAACGAATTTCCTTTGAAGCTTTTTCAGCATTTGATTTCCTCCAGCGTATAGCCGACGCCGCGGGTGGCCTTGATCTCAATATTCGCCTTGAGAGAGGAAAGCTTTTTGCGCAGATATGAAATGTATACCCAGACAACGTTGATTTCCGCCTCGGTCTCATAGCCCCAGATGCGCTCCATGAACTGTTCGGTGGAAATGAGTCTGCCTGCGTTGCTCATGAGCATTTCAATCATCTGGAACTCCTTGTTGCCGAGCCTTATTGAGCCGGTTTCGGTTGAAAGCTCATAGGTTTCCCGGTTGAGCGAAAGGTTGCCGAGCGTGAGAAGATTGGGCGAAAACTCGCTTTTTCTGCGCGTCATTGCCCGAATGCGCGCAAGCAGCTCGCCGGTTGAAAACGGCTTTGTGAGATAGTCGTCCGCACCGCTGTCGAGTCCGATAATTTTGTCTTCGGTCTGCGCCTTTGCGGTGAGAATGAGGACAGGAGTTGAAATTCCGTTTTTGCGCAGCTTTTTGAGCACGTCGATACCGTTCATTTTAGGCATCATGAGGTCAAGAATGATTCCGTCGTAATTTTCACTCATTCCGTAGTCATAAGCGTCCTCACCGTTATAAACGGGATCTACCGAATAATTGTTATGTTTAAGAATTGCACAAAGAGCCTTTGAAAGGTCCTTTTCGTCCTCCGCAAGAAGAAGCCTCATATGTTCATCCCTCCTGAAAGTTACATACAGCTATTATAACTGTTATTTGTCTGCAAGGCAAGAACCAATCCGCCTTTTTTCAAACATTTTTTATCCTTATGTTGATATCTATAATAATAAGCCGACCTAAAATCAACATAAAGCTATTCCTGCAAAAAAACAAATGAAACCCGACGCTGCCAAACGGTGCGCCGGGTTCCATCTATTTGAAAGGAGAGGGGAGTGCGGTGGGGAGGAGGGGGCAGGTGAAAAATCGGAAAAAACACACTGCGATCCCCATCGCACAATCACAGTATAGGTGGGAAACTTTAAATGTAACTAAAGCCTTGAAAACTTTTTTGCGGATTTTTTTGCCTGTCAAAAAGGAGAAAATTTTGCCGCCCGGCCGCACGTTTTCGATCTGCCGAAAGCTTTCTGATTACAGACAAAAAAGCGCAAAAAAAAGGGTCTTCAACAGACCCTTTAAAAGCAAGATAATAATTACTGTTCAACAGCGTAAACGCTGACTTTCTTGCGGCTCTTGCCGAAGCGCTCAAACTTAACCTTGCCGTCAACGAGGGCAAAGAGGGTGTCGTCCGAGCCCTTGCCGACGCCGTTGCCCGGATGAATGTGGGTTCCGCGCTGTCTTACAAGGACATTGCCTGCAAGAACGAACTGACCGTCCGCACGCTTAACGCCGAGTCTTTTTGATTCGGAGTCACGTCCGTTACGGGTTGAGCCCATACCTTTTTTATGAGCGAACAACTGAATGTTTATTTTAAGCATTTGCTTGCACCTCCGTGTTATTTGTTGATAATTTCGTTTTCAGCCTTTAAAAATGATTTATAATCTTCCGCCAATGCTTTAAGATGAAGCTCAAAGCCGGAGAACAGCTTTTGAAGCTCCCCTGCCCTTGATACGGGAACAAGAAGCTTTAAAAAACCGTCGCGAAGCTCAATGTCGGCGTCGATATGATAAACATCGGTAACAGTGTTAACAACCATATATGCACACGAGGAAACGCTCGCGCAAATTATATCGCTGCCCTCCTCGGCATATCCGCTGTGACCGCTTATTTCAAAGCCGACAAGCTTATCCCCGGACGAAAAAAGCTTTGCAAGGATCATTTTCAGGCGTTGATTGCTGTGATCTGAAGCTTGGTGTAAGGCTGTCTGTGACCCATTTTGCGCTTAGCATTCTTTTTGGGCTTATAGGTGAAAACAACGACCTTCTTTGCCTTGCCGTTCTTTACGACCTTGGCGCTGACGGTTGCTCCCTCCACAAAAGGTGCGCCGACTTTGATTGAGTCATCGTCTGCCGAAACTGCAACAACTTCGTCAATGGTGATCTCATCGTCTGCTTCAGCGTTAAGCTTTTCAACAAAGATCTCGTCTCCGACTGAGACCTTGTACTGCTTTCCGCCGGTCTGGATAATTGCGTACATTTTCTTTCATTCCTTTATTATGGACTCGCTGCTTCAGGCGCAGAAAACTGCTTGTGGCATAGTGCCGCCAATCGCACGCGGTAAGAGTGATTATAGCAAAAGTCAAACGTTTTGTCAACCACTTTTGGAATTTTTTGCGCCCGAACCGGAAATATTGCGGACAGTTTTTCATTGACAAAAAATTGCATTATGTGATAGTATACTTCCGGTGCCGTGTAATACGGTAGGCGGTTTGCTCCTCAAAGAGGAGGTGATAGCATGAATATAACGCTCCTTGAGCTTATAGCAATTCTTGAATTGCTTGTGAATGTTATCACTCTTTGCTGTTTAATATTTTTTCGCAGCAAAAAAAAGTAATCTTACATAATATGTAAGAAACACCGCCAATCTCCCAATTGCGGTGTTTCTTAAGAAATAACGATAAATTTGGAGTAACCGCTTACTGCGGCA
This sequence comes from Clostridiaceae bacterium, assembly GCA_016293225.1. Classification (GTDB taxonomy): domain Bacteria; phylum Bacillota; class Clostridia; order Oscillospirales; family Acutalibacteraceae; genus UBA6857. Next base: position 82 of record JAEDEQ010000070.1, on the reverse strand, counting down.
CCCTTTGTTACTTATATTATATGCGCCCTTGGCTGTTTTGTCAAGGGCTTTTTCATACGGAACAATGCAAATTTCATTGACA
>JAEDEQ010000069.1 GCA_016293225.1 Clostridiaceae bacterium | reverse complement strand
GCCCCACAACAAAAAAATACCGCGCGTTTGTCTTTCCGGCAGACGCGCGGCTTTTCTCATCCGCAAAAAATTCAGATTCCGAGCTTTTCAAAAAAGCTTTCGGTGCTTTTGCCCGAGGGGCGGTTGTATCTGCCTAAGTTATAAAGGCAGTCGCTGTTTGCGCGCGTAATTTTGTTCAACCTCTCCTCGCAGACGAGCGACGCGCGAAAGCCGAGCTTTTTCACAATATCGAGCGTATGATTTGAGTAGCTGCCGAAAGGATAGGCAACGGCGGTGGCCTTAATGTTGCTGCGGCTTTCCAAAAGCTCCTGCATTCGCATAAGGTCGTTTGTAAGCGCGTTTTCATAGTCGACGGGACTTTCGCCGCTTTTGCGCGCCATTCCCTTGCGCCCGGCCTTGTTCAGGTTGTGCATATCGTAGGTGTGGTTCTGAATCTCAAAATCTCCGCTTTCCTGAAGCTCGCTCAGCTCATCCCAGCCGAGATAGGCGTAATTCACGTTGCGGTCGCCGTTTTGGGAGTAGCTTTCGGTAATGCTGCCCACAACGGAAAGCACGGCGCGCATCTTTTTTTCTTTCAGCATCGGCTGCGCAAGCTCCATAACGCTTTCAAAGCCGTCGTCAAAGGTAATCATGACAATTTTTTCAGGCAGCTGCTTTTTTCCGTCAACAAAGTCAATAAGATCCTGCACGCAGACCGTTGTGTAGCCTTTTTTTTCAATATACTCAAGGTCGCGCCGAAGTTCGTCCGCTTTGATAACGTATTTTCCGGCACGCTTTGCCTTTTCGGTAACGTGGTGATACATCACAATGGGCAGCAGCCGTTCGTCCTCGGCTGCAAGAACCTGACGGAAGGGCTTTTCCGCCTTGAGCGCAAGGAGGAACGAGACGCACAAAAGGCCGAAAACAGCGGCAAGAATATGAAGCTTTTTTATGCGGATTATCATATTGAGCACTCCTTCGGATATAAGGAACCTCTGAATAAATCACAGTGTATGCTTTGACGCAGAGCTTCCGTAACACTACATTACAATATTTATGCATTCGCGCGCCGGTTTAACAATACGATTTTTGCCGCATAGAATGTATTACAACAGCGATACTCACAAGGGGGTTTCTCAATGAAGGGAATGCTTATCCTCGGCGGCGACGAAAGGCAGCAAAGGCTTGCGGAGCTTTTTGAAAAGGAGAATGTGCGCGTTTATCCCGCCTTTGATAACGCCGCGCTTGAAAAACTCAGGCCTCTTTCGGCGTATGAGACAATAATTCTTCCCGTTCCGTGCTCAAAGGACAGAAAGCACGTTTTCAGCAAAAACGGCGCGCTCTCGCTCTCGCTGGACGCGGTTGCCGCCGCGGCAGGGAACACAACGCGCATCATCGGCGGCGGCTTTCCGGACGGCTTTTGCGCCGCGGCGCAGGACAACAAAGCACAGCTTTTTGATCTTTTGGGCGAAAAGGACTTTGCCCTTTTCAACGCCCATCTCACCGCGCAGGGAGCGGTGCGGCTGCTTTTGGAGAACACAAAGCAGTATGTTGTTTCCAAGAGGGCGCTTGTTACGGGCTTTGGAAGAATTGCAAGACCCACGGCGCTTTTCCTGCGCTCGCTCGGGCTTGACGTTTATGTTGCGGCAAGGCGCAGGGAGAACCTGACCGAGTGCGCCGCTCTGGGCTTCAAGGCTCTCGATATCGGCGATGTTTCGTCTTATGTGCGCATTTTTGACTTTGTTTTCAATACCGTTCCGGCAAGGCTATTTTCAAAAAGCGACGTTCATCACATGAAGGACGGCGCGGTATACTTTGAGCTTGCAAGTTTTCCGTTCGCAGCCGCCGAAAGCGATTTTGAGTCGGCTGGCGCAAGCTTTGTTTCCGGCGGCGGTCTTCCGGGAAGATTCTGCCCCGAGTCCTGCGCCGAAAAGATTAAAGAGTCGATTGAAAACTTTTTTAAAAAGCGGGGTGAAACCATTGAATAGACCAACCATCGGCTATGCTTTCACAGGCTCGTTCTGCACCTTTGAAAAATCGATTGAAGCGCTTGAGGAACTGAGCAGAACAGGCGCCGGGCTGATACCGATAATGTCCTATAACGCGTTTTCAACGGATACGCGCTTCGGCAAGGCAAAGGATTTTTGCAAAAGGATTGAGGAAATCTGCGGTCATAAAATTATTGCCGACCTTGCCTCGGCGGAGCCGATAGGGCCGAAAAAGCTTCTGGATCTGCTGATAATTTCGCCGTGTACGGGCAACACGCTTTCAAAGCTTGCAAACTCAATCGCGGACACGCCCGTTACCCTTGCGGCAAAGTCGCACCTGCGCAACGGCAGACCGATACTGCTCGGCGTTTCCTCAAACGATTCGCTCGCCGCCGCCGCAAGGAACATAGGACTTCTCATGGCAAGAAAGCACATCTACATGATTCCGATGCGGCAGGACGATGCGGCAAACAAGCCGTTTTCGCTTGTTTGCAATTTTGAAAAAACGCAGGAGGCGGCGGATTTTGCCCTCAGGGAGGAGCAGCTTCAGCCGCTGTTTATTTAGCTCTACAACAACAAAAAACACCGCCGCCTGCCGAAAAAGACAGGCGGCGGCGCTGTTATTACGCAAAAGAGGCTATTTTGATGTTCTGACCTTAACCGTCGAGGAATAGTCGCCGTAGATGTTTACTTTTGAAACGGTCTTGTATGCTCTGACCTTGAATTTATAGGTGGTATTCTTCCTGAGTCCTTTTTTAATGACTGCGGTATTTTTGGAAACGACCCCGGCCTTGACCCACTTTTTGCCCTTGAGCACCCAGACCTCATATCTCTTTGCACCGGAGACCTTGCTCCAGGTGAGGGTGACGGAGGACTGAGTTTTCTTTGTTGCCTTAACCTTTGAAACCTTGGCAAGACCGGAATATACCTTGCGTACAGCCGAGTATTCGCCGTAGCCGCCGGAGCCGACAGCCCTTACGCGGAAGGAGTAGCTGCTATTTGCTTTGATGTACTTTTTGCCGATAACGGCGGAGTTCTTTGTTGTTGTTGCAACAGTGACCCACTTTCCGTTCCTGAGCATCTGAACCTCATATTTCTTTGCGCCCGTTACTTTGTTCCAGGTAAGGGTAATTGAGGTTGAGGTTCTTGACTTGAGCTTGAGACCCGTGACCCTTGCAGGCTTTGTTGTTGCCGAAAGGACTGCGGCCGCGCCGCTGTGGCTTCCGGAAACGGCCTTGACCTTAAAGCTGTAGGCGGAGCCTGCGGAAAGACCGGTTACCGTGATGGTGTTTGAGGAAACGGTTTTTGAAATTTTCTTTCCGTTTGCGGTGTACTCAACAACATAGCCCTTTGCGCCCGTAACCTTGTTCCATGCAAGAGTCAGGCTGTTTGAGGACGATTTTGTAAGCTTGAGACCGGAAACTTTGCCGAGGACGATATTGAACCTGACGTTGACCGCGGCGTTTTTAACTGCGCCGTCAAGGGAAAGCGTTCCGCTTGCCGTGCCAAGCTCTTTGTTGTTTGCAAGGCTTGCGGTGAACTGATACGAGGGAATTTTAACCTTTTTGCCGTTGACGGTAACATAAACGTTGGACGGAACTATCTCCTTTCCTGTGTATACCTGCTCGGAAACAGAGACGCCCTGAATATTTACCTCGGTCTTTTTGTCGCCGAGTGTTTCAATCGCGAGCGCTGCGGCAAAGAGAACCGGGGGAACGATTACCGCCTTTTTTTCGTTGAGCTTTGTGAGCATTTTTTCAACGGGAACCTTGAGCGACTTGTTTTCAAAGCCGGTCTGGAACGGAGCGCTTGTGTTGCAGGCAACGATAACCGGTGTGCCGAACAGGTTGTTCAGGAAGTTGTAAGCAATGTTATAGAGCAGAACGGAGAGGTTGAGCGTTCCGAAGTCGTCCGCAAACCTGACAACGGTGAGATCAAACGCTTTTTCAATATCGAAGTTCAGCACCGAGTCAAGGAAGCCCTTGATGAATTCCTCGCTCTTGTACTGGCGCTTTGTTCCTGTCATGCTCCAAATTTTTGTGACGTTAATAATCTTGTCAAGCTTTGTGAAAAGGGAGTCGCTTCTTGCAACATTGAGGTTCAGCGCCTTTGCAAAGCCCTTGTCAAAGAGATAGACGTTGAGAAGGTCGTTGATAACGTCCCACATATTTCTGCCGCTGCCTGCGCCGTAGCCGAGGTCGGTGAACTTATTCGCATAGTATGCAATGTAATCGCCGAGAACGTTTTCATAGCCTGCCGCCTTTTCGTTCACGGGGATATCGTTCTTCTTTGCGTTGAGGATAAGCACGGCTTTGATTGCGTCCTTGAGATCCTTGCAGTTTGCAACCGCGGCGGCATATTCCGCAACGGCGGAGTCGGTGTTTACCGCGGCAATGCTGTTGAGGATATATTTAAGTATATCTACAGGCTCCGCGTTTTCGTTGCCGAAGAAGTGCTTTGAAGCGTACTTCATGAAGCTTGCGTAGTTTTTGCCGAGGAGCTTGATGTCGCTGCCCTTTACCCAGCCGTCAAACTTCGGGAAGAACTGGCAGATAACATAGCCGTGGATATCGTTCAGCTGCGCTTTGAGACCCTTTGAGGAATCAAGCGGAAGATTGTCGGTGTCAATATTCTGACCGTCAAACTCCATAATTTCGGAAAGCTTTTCAAGCGCTTCGCCTTCAGCTTTGATTTTTATGCTCTTGATGTCCTCAATGAAATAATCCTTCCAGCCGCACTCAAGAATAACGGAGAAAAGTCTGTCAACGCTCATATCCTTGTTGAGGTTGAGACCGGGGAGCTTATCTTTCAGAAGGAGCGGAATAAGGTCTTCAAAAAGGAAGGAGTCAAAATCGGTCTTTGCCTTTGCGTAGGCCGCCTTGTATTCCTCGGAGGCTTCGTCCTTGTGGATAAGGCTGACAAGCCAGCCCTTAATGAGCCCGGAAACGCCGTCCTCCCCGAGTAGATCGTCCAGGCTGAAAGCATAGCCTAATGCGCCGAGGTCAAAGGACTTGTCAATAACCTTTGCAAAAACCTTTGCATTTTCGCCGAGGGCGGCAATGAAGTTGTTGATTATTTCAGCGTCGTTTGCCGTGCGCTTTAGCCCAGTTTTCCATGTTTTGAGCGAGAAGTTGTAAATATCGCCCAGAAGACTCTTCGCGATCGGTCTTAATGCAATAAAAGCTATGCTGTCCTTAATGTCAAGGATCCTTGTCTTGAGCGAATCGAGAGTCCTGCAAAGTCCGTCAACGCTGTTGAGGTCAATTTCAAGGCCGAGCATGCTTATGGTATTCTTGTCAAGGTTTTTATCAAGCTCAGCGTTCAGATCCATTTTTTTGAGCTGCTCGTCAAGCATATCAAGTACGTATTTCGCGTTTTCCGAATTAGTGGTTGAAAGGAAGTACTGCGCTCCGAGAGAGGGCTTTGCTTCCCCGCTTTCTGCTGCGAATGCCGTTGCCGTTGTTGAAAGCGCCATCAGAACGCAGAGAACAAGGCTTAGCACTCTTTGCAATGTTTTTTTCATATGCATTGCCTCCTGTAAAGAATATTTTGCGCCGGACAAGGCTGCCTTTCCGGCACGGTGCCGAGCGGCGGCGAACCGCAGCGTGCTCTGCCGCTTCACTCATAATGCCATGATACAACATTTTTACTCGCTTAGTCAACAAAATACGGGTAAAAGAATCAAATTATTTAAAAAATTGTTAATTAGGCAACGAAATTAACATTTGTGTCGTATTATTGTAAAATTTTGGATTTTATAAAAATTGCTTATCTTCAGCCGGCTTATAAAACTGCGACTGATTTTCCGCTTTATCCCGGGTAGCTTTTTGAACGCGCAGAAAAAAGGTCTGCCGCAATCCGGGAAAGCCCTTTTTGCGGCAGACTTTTAATTTTCAGCTTCAGCTGATTAAAACGTTATCAAAGGAAAGCCTTAACGTTCTTTTCATAGTGGCCGGTGTTCTGGAAATTGTCCTTTGTCTGCAGGCAGGCGCCCCACTTGCGCGCAATTTCTTCATAGGAATCCTCGCTGACATTTGCGCGTTCAAAGCCGTCATGCATTCCGAAAAGGCACCAGTCGGAGTTCCACATTCCATGACCTGCGGCCTTGTATGTCCAAAGGAACCAGCCGAAGTCAAGCTTGTTGAGGGTTTTGAAGCAGTTGTTCCAGGTTGTCCTCTTGAGCGGATAGAACTCACCCATCATGAGCGGCGTGCCGAAGTGATAAAGCCTTGTAAGCAGGCAGAACGCGGTGAAGATGAAGTCGGAGTTCTGATAAAAATGAACCTGATAAACAACGTTCTTCCAGCCCTTTACCCAGGCGTGGGGGAGGGCGGCAGCCGTCCAGATGCATTCAAGGGTGATTATGTGCTCGCCGTCAACGGCACGGACTGCGTCATAAAGAATGGAGTACATTTTTTCGTTGTTGATTCTTCTTGTGATGCCCGGCTTTTCAACCTCGCAGCCCGGCTCATTGAGAAGATCGTACATTGCAACGGCGGGATTGCCCTTGAAGCGCTCTGCAATAGCCGTCCACAGCTCTGTGGTGAGTCTGCGGTATTTTTCGCCCTGCTCGGTCTTGTCATAAAGGTGGCAGCTGTCAAGCTTGCCGTTGTGCGGAGCGTCGCTCTGATAGCCCACTGCGCCGTGCATATCAAGAACAACATAGATTCCCCTCTTTGAGCATTCCTCAACAACCCAGTCAAGGCGCGAAAAATCCCAGTTTCCGTCCTTGTCAAGAATCTTTCTGCCGTTGTCGTCATAGTAGAAGTTGCGGTACCAGAACGGAACGCGGACTGAGTTGAAGCCCATTGCCTTTATTTGGTCAAGGTCATATTCGGTTATCCAGTTGTCCATATAGGTGTTCATCAGCTCATAGGCCTTTTCCTCGCCGAAGCGCTCGGTGAGCTTATCGACAACCTGCATATGGTCTGTAACGCCGTCCTTGTTGGGTTCAACGCCGTCATACGGAGTGAGCCAGTCCTCCCAGATGAGCCAGGAGCCGAGGTTCACGCCCTTGAGCTGTACTTCTTCGCCCCTTTGGTTATAAACCTTCATGCCCTTTGCGGTGAGAAAATCCTCGTCGGTAAAGGCGGCGGTTTCCTTGTCCTGCGCCGGTGCTTTTTCCTCTGCAAGGGCAAAGGAGCCGACGGAAAAAATCATCAGAACGGCAAGGAAGAGCGAAAGTGACTTTTTAAAAATCGGTTTCATTGTTTTGTCTCCTTTTCGGTATCAGGTAAAAGCTTCCTGTTTATAAGCATATTATACCAAAAGGAAGTCGGATGTCAACAACATTTTGAAAAGGTAATCCGGCTGATTTGCAAAAGTTTCATACAATCGCAGACTCAGTCCTTCATTTTCTTTTTGAATAGTATTCCGGCAATGATGAAAATTACGGCGCTGTAGGCAAGGACAACGGCAAGGTTAACAAGAACCGCTTTTGAATCGCCGCCGAGCGTGTTTTTGACCGCCTCAACCGCGTGGTAAAACGGCAGAATTTCGCAGACTGTTTTAAAGCCGCCTTTAATCATTTCAAGGTCAAACCACGTTCCGGACATCCACGCAGAAAGGTTGACGATAATCGTGTTGAAAGCGCTCATTGCTTTCTGGCTGAAAAGTGTGCCGCTCAGTACGCCGAGGCTTATGTATAAAAGCGAATCCGCCGCGAGGACGAGCAAGCACAAAAGCAGCTTCCATGTCGGTCTGAAGCCGAGCAGACACGCAAAGCAAAAGCTTGCAGCGCTCTGGATAACGCCCACTCCGACGCACGGAAGACTGTAGCCGAAAAGGAAATCGGACGCGGTCAGCGGAGAGGCAAAAAGCCGCGCCAAAAACGCCGTTTCCCTGTCGCCTGAAATGAGTATTCCAAGGAAGATGGACAAAAATGAAAGCCCGAAGACCACCATTCCCGGAGCGAGAGTTGAAATTGAAAAAAAGTCCGGCATTCCCTCAATGCTTTTTGAAAGCAAGTGCATCGCCGTCATCAGAACCACGGGGAAGCCGACCCCGAAGACGAGCGAAAGCGGATCACGCAGGATTTCCTTGAAGTTCCTTTTTGAAAAGGTTAAAGCTCTCATTTTTCCTCCTCCTTTTCGGTGAAGAACAAAAACGCGTCTTCAAAATTATCGGTTTTGCTCTGCTTCATGATTTCTTCCGCCGTGCCGAGCGCACGAAGCTCTCCGCAGCTCATGATGGCAATCTTGCTGCAGAGCGCTTGGGCTTCTTCAAGGTAATGCGTTGTGAGGACAACGGTCATTTTTCCGTTCAGCTCCTCAATAACACGCCACAGCTCGCGGCGCGCGCGTACATCAAGCCCGAGGGTAGGCTCGTCAAGGAAAAGCACTTTCGGCTTTGAGATGAGCGCCATTGCAATTGACAGCTTGCGCGCCATTCCGCCGGAGAGCGACTTCGCTTTGTCCTTTGCGCGGTCGGCAAGACCGAAGCGAAGGAGCATTTCCTGCGCCGTTTCCTTTGCCGTGCGCCTGTTTGCGCCGTAGATTTCCGCAACAAATTCAAGGTTTTCAAAAACGGTCAGCTTTTTTGCAACCGCGGTCTCCTGCGGCGAGACGGCAACAAGCTTTTTAACCTCCTGAGGCTTGGAAGTTACGCTTATTCCCTCAATCAGAGCGTCACCTCCGGAGGGAGAAAGCAGACCGCAGAGCATTTTTATTGTTGTTGTTTTTCCGGCGCCGTTCTGACCGA
>JAEDEQ010000068.1 GCA_016293225.1 Clostridiaceae bacterium | reverse complement strand
AGATATTAGATTTTAGATATTAGATTTCGCGGAGTATTTATGAAAATTAAAGTAAGTGTTGCCAAAAAGAAAAAAGAAAAGCTCAGAATTGATACCGATTTTATCCGGCTTGACTCGGCGCTTAAATTTGCAAACGCCGTTTCAAGCGGCGGAGAGGCAAAAACCGTTGTTCTTGACGGGAAAGTCAAAGTCAACGGCGAGGTCTGCCTGCAAAGGGGTAAAAAGCTGAGAGAAAACGACAGCTTTGAATTCGGCGGCGTTATTTATGAGGTGGAAAGGTGACCGTTAAAAGGCTTGAGTGTCTGCGTTTTCGCAACCTTAAGGAAACGGTTCTTGAGCCGTGCGAGGGTATCAACGTCATTTTCGGCGATAACGCACAGGGAAAAACAAACCTGCTTGAAAGCGTCTGGCTTTTCACCGGCTGCCGCTCGTTCAGAGGCTCGGCAGACGGCGAACTGATAAACTTCAACGCAAAGAACGCAAAGCTGTCGCTTGATTTTTTCGGTTCGGGAAGGGAACAGAATATCTCCCTTGAAATTGAAAAAGGGCGCTCGTTTTCCCTCAACGGAATTAAACTCAAATCCGCTTCAAAGGTTATGGGCGAATTTTCCGCTGTTGTTTTTTCTCCGGTTCATCTGACTCTCGTTAAGGGCGGACCCGGGGAAAGAAGAAAGTTTCTTGATACTGCGATAAGCCAGCTCAAGCCGAAATATGCCGTAACACTTGCAAACTATAACAAAGCGCTTGCTGAGCGCAACATCATATTAAAAGATTGTTACTTCCACTCCGAACTTCAAAGCCTGCTTGACGTCTGGGAGGAGCGCGTTGCGTTCTACGGCAGCGAGATTATCCGGCAAAGGATAGGCTATGTCAACGCGCTTTCGCGCTTTTGCGAGGATATCTATTCCGGTATTTCCTCAAAAAAGGAAAAGCTCAGCGTTTCATACAAGGAAAACTGCACCGCTTTCGGCAGGGACAAGCAGGAAATATACGACAACCTTAAAAATCTTCTTTTCGTCTCGCGCAAGGCGGACATTCCGACCGGCTTTACCTCTGTCGGTCCGCACAGGGACGACCTTTCGATAGAAATTGACGGCATTGCCGCGCGTTCGTTCGGCTCGCAGGGGCAGCAGCGCTCTGCCGCGCTTGCTTTGAAGCTTTCCGAGGCGGCGGTTATTAAAGATTTCACCGGGGAACAACCCGTTGCGCTGCTTGATGACGTTATGAGCGAGCTTGACCTTTCAAGGCAGAATTATATTCTTAACCACATTAAAAACTGGCAGGTTTTCATCACCTGCTGCGACCCGAATTCCGTCAAGAGCCTGAAATACGGCAAGGCGTTTGAAATGAAAAACGGCTGCCTTGTCTGAAACAACAACACAAGGGCGGTGAAAAAGGTGTATATCCATCTCGGAGAAAACACGGTTATAAGCGACAGTGAGATAATCGGCATTTTTGACGTTGAAAACACCACCGTTTCAAAAATCACGCGCGACTATCTTGCAAAAAACGAAAAGAAAAAGAATGTCTATTATGTTTCCGCCGATTTTCCGCGCTCGTTCATTGTCTGCGAGGGCAGAAGAGTATATGTTTCTCATCTTTCGCCGGCAACGATTGCAAAGCGGAGTGAAAATTAACTTATAGGCTGTCGCTTTGCTCCACAGGGGCTTTAGATAATAGATAATAGATAATGGATAATAGATAATAGATATTTTTCGCGCCCAAAGGGTAACCATTGATGTACGCTCTTTCCGCATAACAGCCGCCATCTAAAATCCAATATCTAATATCCAAAATCTAAATTCGTACGGGCGGCGCTCGTAGCCGCCCAAACACCTCAACCGCAACGACTGCGTAAATTTTAACTTGTACGTTGTTTCTTTGTGGGTAAATCGTCCTGATGGTTTTTGTCCGTCCGCTCCGCTGGGGTTACTTTTTCGGGCTGAATTCGTAGGGGCGTCGCTTGAGGCGCCCGGGAACCTTGCCCAATGCAGTCGTGCAAAAACCCAACGAAATCCCTACGTTTCGCATTAATTTTTCGGACGGCGCAAAGGGAAACAAAGGGCGGCTACGAGCGCCGCCCGTACAAATTTTGCTTTTACATTGCTCCTTTGTGGCAAAACAGTGCAAATGGTAAAGTACTCGGGCGCCTCACGAGACGCCCCTACGGATTTAGATATTAGATTTTATACAAATTTTCATCGGAGGTAATTTCGGATATGAATGAAAACGAAAAGAAAAACGAAGAACTTCTTGAAGAAGAGCTGAGTGAAAAAGAACAGGAGTCGGAGGATATCGACATTGAGCGCGAAGATCTTCCGGAGGATCTTGACCTCATGGATACCGTTGTTACCGAAGAGTATAACGCTGACGCAATTCAGGTGCTTGAGGGTCTTGAAGCGGTCAGAAAGCGTCCCGGAATGTACATCGGTTCAACGGGACCGAGAGGTCTGCACCACCTTGTCTATGAGATAGTCGATAACTCAATCGACGAGGCGCTCGCCGGCTTCTGCACCCATATCGAGGTTGAAATTCTTCCCGGCGACGTTATCACCGTCCGCGATAACGGCCGCGGTATACCCGTCGGCATCAACGAGCAGCAGGGACTTCCTGCCGTTACCGTTGTTCTGACCGTTCTGCACGCCGGCGGAAAGTTCGGCGGAAGCGGCTACAAGGTTTCCGGCGGTCTTCACGGCGTGGGCTCGTCCGTTGTTAACGCCCTTTCCGAATGGTTTGAGGTTGAGGTTTCCCAAAACGGTCATGTCTACCGCCAGCGCTTTACAAGAGGTCACATTGCAAGCGACCTCGACATAGTCGGCGATACGGACGAAACGGGAACCTTCATTAAGTTCAAGCCGGACGCGGAGATTTTTCAGGAAACAACTGTCTATGACTATGAAACGCTTCAGCGCCATCTGCGTGAGTCCGCTTTCCTTAACGCAGGTCTTGCAATTACGCTGACCGACAGCCGTGACCCGGAAAATATTGTTGAAGATTACTTCTGCTACGAGGGCGGTATCGGCTCGTTTGTTGAATATATCAACGAAAGCCGCGGACTTACTCCCGTTCACGAAAAGCCGATTCATTTTTCCGCCGTCAGTGCGGACAGGAGCGCCGAAATTGCCCTGATGTATAACGACGGCTATAACGAAACCATTCTTTCCTATGCAAACAATGTTCATACCGTTGACGGCGGCACCCATGAAACGGGCTTCAAAACCGCGCTGACAAAGGTATTCAATGAGTACGGCAGAAAATATAACATTCTCAAGGACGCGGACAAAAAGCTTTCCGGCGAGGATTGCCGCGAGGGTCTTGTTGCCGTAATCAGCGTTAAGCTGACGGACGCTCAGTTTGAGGGTCAGACCAAGGGCAAGCTCGGAAATACCGATATCACAAAGCTTGTGGCTTCAACCGTCTACACAAAGCTGACCGATTATTTTGAAGAAAATCCTGCCGTTGCAAAGATGATTTTTTCAAAGGCGCTTGACGCGTCCCGTGCAAGAGAAGCCGCACGAAAGGCAAGAGAAGCCGCAAGAAGAAAATCTCCGCTTGAAAGCAACTCGCTGCCCGGAAAGCTTTCCGACTGCACGGAAAAAGACCCCTCGGTAACAGAGCTTTTCATCGTTGAGGGTGACTCCGCAGGAGGCTCCGCCAAAGAGGGAAGAGACAGAAGAATCCAGGCGATTCTTCCCCTTTGGGGAAAAATGCTCAATGTTGAAAAGAGCAGACTTGACAAGGTAATAGGAAATGATAAGCTCAGCCCCGTTGTTATGGCGCTCGGCGCAGGCATTGCGGACGACTTCAACGAGGAGAAGCTCAGGTATCACAAGATTGTCATCATGGCCGATGCCGATGTTGACGGCGCACACATCAGAACTCTGCTTCTGACCTTCTTCTTCCGCTATATGCGTCCGCTCATTGACAACGGCTATGTATACATTGCCCAGCCGCCGCTTTATAAGCTTTCAAAAGGACAAAAGCACGCCTATGCTTACTCGGACGAGGAAAGAGACAAAATAATGGCTGAAATGCCCGGCGCGGCAATTCAGAGATATAAAGGTCTTGGTGAAATGGATGCCGAGCAGCTCTGGGAGACAACAATGGATCCTGAAAAGCGCATCATGCTCAGAGTTACCCTTGAGGACGCAATGCAGGCGGACGAAACTTTTTCAATCCTTATGGGTGACAAGGTTGAACCCAGACGGGAATTTATTGAAAAGAACGCAAAATACGTTCAGAATCTTGATATATAAAGGGGTGATAACTAATGGAAAGAAATAACGACGATCTCAGATTTGAAAATCAGACAATTATTGACGTTGACCTTAACGGCGAAATGAGAAAATCATTTCTTGATTACTCCATGTCGGTTATCACGTCAAGAGCGCTCCCGGACGTCCGCGACGGACTCAAGCCCGTTCACAGGCGTATCCTTTACACAATGCACGAAAACTCGCTCTATCCGGACAAGCCGTACCGCAAGTGCGCGGACACAGTAGGTTCCGTTCTCGGACGTTACCATCCGCACGGAGACGCGTCAGTTTATGACGCAATGGTTCGCCTTGCTCAGAAGTTTTCAACAAGATATATCCTTGTTGACGGTCACGGAAACTTCGGTTCCGTTGACGGCGACCCCCCGGCGGCGTACCGTTACACCGAGTCGAGAATGAGCAAAATTTCAATGGAAATGCTCACCGATATCGACAAGGAGACCGTAGACTTCATACCTAACTATGACGACCGACTCAAGGAGCCGACCGTTCTTCCCTCCCGTTTTCCGAATCTGCTTGTCAACGGCTCAACCGGTATTGCTGTCGGTATGGCAACAAACATTCCGCCGCACAACCTCGGCGAGGTCATTGACGGAATGTGCTGTCTCATTGACGACCCGGACGCTCCGCTTGAAAAAATTATGGAGTACATCAAAGGTCCGGACTTTCCGACTGCCGGCATCATTATGGGCAAAAGCGGAATCAGAGCCGCATATGGAACAGGCAGAGGAAAAATCACCGTCAGAGCAAGAACGGAAATTGTTGAAAACAAGAACGGCCGCTTTTCAATCGTTGTTTCCGAGCTTCCTTATCAGGTCAATAAGCGCCGCCTTATTGAGGCTATGGCAGACCTTGTCAAGGACAAGAGGATTGAGGGAATTTCCGATATCAACGATTACTCAAACCGCCAGGGTATGCACCTTGTTATTGACCTCAAGCGCGAAGCAAATCCGCAGGTTGTGCTCAACACGCTGTTTTCAATGACTCAGCTTCAGATTACCTACGGTATCATCATGCTTGCCCTCGTTGACGGTGTTCCGAGGATTCTCACTCTGCGCCAGATTCTTGAGCATTACATCAAGTTCCAGGAGGAAGTTGTTTCAAGGCGCACACAATATGATCTGCGCAAGGCAAAGGAACGCGAGCATATTCTTGAGGGTCTCAAAACCGCGCTCGACTTCATTGACGAGATTATTGCAATACTCAGAAAAGCAAAGGATCAGAACGAGGGTAAAGCCGCACTCATGGAGCGCTTCAACCTTGACGATATTCAGGCGGACGCCATTGTCAAAATGCGTCTCGGACAGCTCACCGGTCTTGAAAGAATCAAGATTGAAAACGAGTTGAAAGAGCTTTGCGCAAAGATTGCCGAATATGAGGGAATCCTTGCGGACGAAAGAAAGGTTCTTGCAATCGTTAAAAACGAGGCTCTTGAGCTTAAACGCCGCTATGCGGACGAAAGACTGACCGAGATTGCCGCAGTTTCCGGCGAGGTTGACATTGAAGACCTTATTCCTGAGGAGCAGTGCGTCTTCACGCTCACAACATTCGGCTATATCAAGCGTATTCCGGCCTCGGTCTACACCGTTCAGAAAAAGGGCGGAAAGGGCGTTAAAGGAATGAGCCGCAGAGAGGAGGACGTTGCCGAAACAATGTTCACCTGCTCAAGCCATGATTACATCATGTTCTTCACCACAAAGGGCAGAGCGTACCGTCTCAAGGGCTATGAAATTCCCGAGGGCAGCAGGCAGAGCAAGGGCATGAATGTTGTCAACCTTCTTCCCGTTGAGGCTGACGAAAAAATCAGCGCAATGATCCGTGTTCCGGACTTCGGCGAGGATGAACACTATCTTTGCATGGTTACAAGAAACGGCATTATCAAGCGTACCGAGCTTGACGCATATAAAAACATCAGAAAGAGCGGAATCATTGCCATTAACCTTGACGAGGGTGACGAGCTTGCCTGGGTATGGCTCACGGGCGGCAATGACGATATCCTTGTTGCAACAAAGAACGGCTTTGCAATCCGCTTCAACGAAAATGATGCAAGAGCCATAGGCAGAACGGCAAGGGGAGTCCGTGCCATTGACCTACGTGACGGAGACTGCGTTGTCGGAATGTGCGCAATCAGCAAAGATGATGAAGAAAACGGGGCCAAAATTCTCACTGTCAGCGAAAGCGGAATCGGCAGGCGCAGCGCCCTTTCGGATTATCACCTGCAATCGCGCGCCGGCAAAGGCTCAATCAATTACAAGACTGAAAAATACGGTCTTGTTGCCGCGGTCTGCCTTGTTCACCCTGATGATGACCTTATCCTCATCTCCTCAGACGGAATTGTTATCCGCATTGACTCCGAAAGCGTTAACGCCGCGTCCAGAACCTCAAGGGGCGTTAATGTTATGAGAACGAGCGAGGGCGAAAAGGTTGTTTCCGTCACCGCCGTTAAACGCGAGGAGGAAAGCGAAAGCGGCGAGGCCGACGAGGAAAAGTAAACTTATGGGTGGTTACTTTACGGGCAGGCGGCACTGATTAATTTAGATAATAGATAATGGATAAGAGATAATAGATAATAGATATTTTCTCTCGCGCCCAAAGGTGTAACCCTTGCTGTACGCGCTTCCCGCGCAACATCTAAAATCTAAATCCGTACGGGCGGCGCTCGTAGCCGCCCGGGAATCTTGCCCAATGCAGTCATATAAAAACCTAACAAAATCCCGACGTTTTGCGTTAATATTTCGGTCAGCGCAAAGGGAAACAAAGGGCGCCTCAAGCGACGCCCCTACGAATTTTGCTTTTATACTGTTCCTTTGTGGATAAACTGTGCAACGTACAAATTAAACTATATTTTAATCACGCAAATATAATCAACCGTGGATATTTCTCTGCGAAAGGTCAAAAACCCAAGGTTGCCGCAGCAGCGCAAAAAGAAAGCGGCGGCTACTGAGATTTATAAAAGGTGATGAAGGTGAAAACAAAGGATATCAAGGAACAAAAGACCCAAAAACCGAAAAAAAGCAACCCCGTTGCCGCGTTTTTCTGGACGAATAAACGAAGAAGAGCCAAGAACATCTACTTTCTTTTAACGGCGGTCTTGCTGGTTGTTGCCCTCGGTCTGGGCTATGTCAACAGCCTGCTCAATGCCATTACCTATGAAAAGGACAACAAGGGCGAAACCGTCAGCGTTCCAAAAGATGATATTGTTGACGATGAAGAAGTTAAGATAATGAAAGCAATTAACGAGGCCGGCTCGCTTAATGAGTATCTTTACGAATGGGCAAACAACGGCGGCGATCTGCGCTCAAGCAGGAATGTTATCAATGTTCTGCTTGTGGGTCTTGATTCCGATACCGCGCTTGAACAGGGCGGCCGTTCGGACTCGCTCATTTTGGTTTCGCTCAATAAAAAGACAAAAAAAATTAACATGACCTCCTTTTTCCGCGACACATGGACATACATGAACATCGGCGGAAGCGGAAGATACGGCAAGCTCAATTCGTCCTATTACTACGGCTCGGACGAGGCGCTCATTGACACGATTGAAAAGGATTTCAAAATTGATATCGACTATTACGTTGCTGTTGACTTTTCCTCGTTCACGGACATTATCAACGCGCTCGGCGGTCTTACCGTTGAGGTTCAGCAGTATGAGGCGGAATACATCAACCGCACCACCGTCCACACGATTGACTACGGCCCGGCGGTTAAGCTGACGGGCGCGCAGGCTCTTGTTTTTGCGCGTATCCGCCATTCGGACTCCGACTCGGACGTCAGCAGAACAAGGCGCCAGCGCCAGGTTATTACCGCGCTCATCAATTCCGCAAAGGGCGCAAGCCTTTCGCAGCTGAGCTCGGCGCTTGACACGCTTTTCAAGTATGTCAAGACCGACCTGACAAAAATGCAGATACTTTCTTATGCCGCTCAGGCTCTTGCCAACGGCTGGGTGAATTATGAGATAGTTCAGACTCCGATAAGCGATGAGGACGTTTTCCGCACCGGCTGGGTAGGGGATCAATCCGTTGTTCTGATGGATCTTCCGCTTGCCGCGCAGCGCGTTCAGGAGGCAATCTACGGCAAGGGCGAAAGCAATATCGTTCTTGAGGACGGAAGAGTCACTGCTTTTTCGCTTGTTTCGGGATTCTGACAGGAGTGAGGATTTTAACTTATAGGTTGTTCCTTTACGGATAAGTGCCACTGATTAATTTAGATAATAGATAATAGATAATGGATAATAGATAATAGATATTTTTCGCCCGAGGTGGTGCTTTTTGGGTAAGAACTTCACGCGAAAGAAACAGTACGGGTTGTTACCTTTCCTTTCTTGTTTGCGCTGCATTACAGTTTGCGCCTTACTCACTTGAAAAAACAGATAGCTTATCTTTTTTGCAGAAAGCCGCGACCGAATTTAGATTTTGATTTTAGATATTAGATGTTAGATTTTATCTTTTTTGCACAAAGCCGCGACTTGAAAAGTAGTTACTATATGTTTTTAAGGCGTAAATTAATTCC
>JAEDEQ010000008.1 GCA_016293225.1 Clostridiaceae bacterium | reverse complement strand
CAAGGTTTTTCTTGGTGCTGTCGGTAACAACTTCACCGAGAAGCTCGGCAAACTTTGCTGCGTGCTCGGCCTCTTCATAAGCAGCCTTTTCCCAGTAAAGTCCGATCTCCGGATAGCCCTCTCTGTGGGCAACCCTTGCCATTGCAAGATACATTCCGACCTCGGTGCATTCGCCGTTAAAGTTTGCGCGCAGACCCTCAAGAATTTCTTCCGGAGCGTCCTTGGCAACGCCTACGATGTGCTCGGCAGCCCACGAGGTTGCGTTCTCCTCGCGCACTTTCATCTTTGCTTTGCAAATAGGGCAGATTTCGGTAGGATCATCGGTCTCATAACCGCAAACAGGGCAATAATACTTTTTCATTCTGAAAACCTCCATAGTTTATAAAATATGCTGTATTGAATCACTCGCTGCTTTTTTACACTCGGAGCAGATTCCGAAAAGCTGTAAATTGCAGGAGCGGATTTCACCTTCAAAATCCTTGAAGAGCGTGCACAGTCCTTCGCCCGTCTCGGATCTGAGGTCGATTATCTTTTTGCAGCACTGACAGATGAAGTGATAATGCTCACTGGTGTCCGCGTCAAAGCGGTCACCGCAGTCAGTGTGAAATTTGATGAGCTCGCCCTCACCCTCAAGCACTTTCAGGTTCCGATAAACCGTTGCAAGGCTCAGTGAGGGGTACTCGCTCTTGAGATCGAAGAAAAGCTGTTCGGCCGTCGGGTGATCTTTTCTTGATCGGAGAGAGGTCAAAATTGCGTCACGCTGACGACTGCTTCTTAGCATAACTCCGTTTCCTTTTCAATAATGATAATCGTTATCATTATTATATATACTTTTCTGATTTTGTCAAGGGTTTTTGAAAAGTTTTTTTGCTTTTTTTGTGAAGTTACGAAAAGCAGACTCTGTCGCCGCCGATTAAAAGGACGGCAAAATTCCGTTTAATCAGCGGCAGTAAACTTTATAACCGTTTTTCCTGATAAGCTTTTGCAAGTCTCAACAATGTGGGCTCGGTCTGGTACTTTTTGCACAGAGCAAAAAGGTCGGAAAGCTCGGGCTCCTTTTCCTTTTTCAGTTTGCAGCGCAGCATGAGGTTTTTCGGCGAATGTTCAAAATCAACAAACTCTATAACGTCCGTTTCATAGCCGAAGCGCGTCAGTATCTCCGCGCGCAGCGAATCCGTGAAAAGGGCGCAAAAGCGTTCCTTGAAAAGTCCGTGGGAAAGCAGCAGATCAAAATCGCCGCCCTTTTTAATCTGCGAATTTACCTCATGCTGACAGCACGGAACGGAAAAAATGTTCTTCACTCGGTTTTCAATGGCATAAAAAAGCGCGTAATCGGTTGCAATGTCGCAGGCATGGAGGGTTATCACCATGTCTGCCCTGCCGGTGAAAACACGGTCGCTCGTAACGTCATTGACAAAAAATTCAAGGTTATCATAGCCGTATTTTTTTGCAATTTTGTTGCAGTTTTCAACAACGTCCCTTTTAAGGTCAAAGCCGACAACCTTTGCGTTCACCTTTTTTATCTGCGTAAAATAATAGTATACGATAAACGTCAGATAGCTTTTTCCGCAGCCGAAGTCGAGTATGGTTATATCGGAAAGCCTGCTCTTTGAAAAGCAGTCGTCAATAAGCTCAACAAAGCGGTTTATTTGCTTATACTTGTCATATTTACTTTTGATTATTCTGAAATCCTTTGAAAAAACACCGAGATCAACAAGCGCCGGTATATTTTCACCCTCTTTAAGGATATATGCTTTTTCGCGGTCATGCTCCTTTGCTTCTGCGGCAAAGCTGTTTTCGCTTTCCCTGCGTTTGATTTTATCGGGAAAAACCGTGTAATGAATATTCACGCCGCCGGCGGTCAGCGCCGCCTGGCGGAAATTCTTTTCTCCCGTTTCCTCAAGCCACAGAAGAAGCTGCTCAAGGCTCAGATTTTTATGAAATACCTGCGCGCCCCTGAACTGCTCAAGCTGCCACATTCTTTTTCCTTTTGAAAGAAACGGACGAACCGAAATTTTTGAAAACTCAAAATCCTTTTGCTTCCTCTCGCTGAATACAATTTTTATTATTCTGTCCTCAAGCGCAAGAATATCCTTTTCAATTACCGAACTCAATATTATTACCTGCTTTCTGCTGAATACAGCGCAAAAAGACGCAAAGCGGCTTTGCCGAAAAATCTTCAAAGTCAAGCTGACAAATGGTAAGATCTTCCGCCAAAACCGCTTTGGCCGTTTAAGTAACCGCTGATTAATCGGAATTGTGCTGACGAATTAATCAGTGGCTGCTGTTAGGAATAACCTCTGACGGATTATTCCTGTTCTTCCTTCATTTTTGCAAAGCATTCGCTGCAGTAAACATCTCTGCCTTCGGTGGGCTTAAAGGGAACCTTGGCCTCGCCGCCGCAGCTTGCGCAGGTTGCGGTAAACATTTCGCGTTCCGGTTTGGCAGCATTCTTGCGGGCATAGCGGCACTCTCTGCAGCGCTGAGGCTCGTTCTGGAAGCCTTTTTCAGCATAGAATTCCTGCTCACCTGCGGTGAAAACGAATTCCTTGCCGCACTCTTTGCATACGATTGTCTTGTCTTGGTACATGATGAATTACCTCGCTTAAAAATATTGCCCTTGCCGGAATTGCACCGCCCCTTTGAAATCAACGCTCTTCTTTAAGCTATCGGGCATATATGTAACAGCAGTTACCTTTTTCAGTGATCCTCAAGTGCGCCGCGAAGCTTTTTGCGGGCGCGCTGCAGCGTTCCGTCAACCGCCTTGGGTGAAAGGCCGCAAAGCTTCCCGATTTCTCCGTAGCTGTTTTTGCAAAGATAAAGGGAAAAGACCTTTTTTTCCTGCGGCGAAAGCTTTGAGGAAATAAGCGCGGAAAGGCGCGCAGCCTCGTTTTTTGCAACAACCGCGTCCTCTGGCGAGAGGGCGCTGTCCGCCGTATCGCTTTCCTCCTCAATGGGAACAAAGAGCGAGCGCGGAATCTGCTTTTGCGCGTTGCGCGTTTTGAGCGCGGAGAGCATACGGTTCCTGATGCAGACGCCGGCATAGGTTGCAAAAGCTGCGCCACTTTTTTCGTTGAACGACCAAACGGCGGCAATGAAGCCCAGAATACCCTCCTGCACCAGATCCTCACGCTCAAGCGCCGAGCCGGAAAAGGAGGAGGCAACAGCCTTTGCCACGCGCAGATAGCGAAGCGAAAGCTCGTTCCAGGCTTTTTCGTCCTCGCAATCCCTGCAAAGGGCCGCAAGCTTCTCGTCCGAAAGGGAGAGGTAGTCGCTCATGAAAAAATCCTTTCTGCCTATTATCGGCACTATGATACGCTATTTCAGATAATTTGTCAACCGAACTTTTAACCAAAAGGAACGTCCTTTTTTTGTCAAAAAGCAACAAGATAATCCTTTTGTTCCCTGCGATTTTAGGCAATTCAGTCATTTCTGTATAAGATTTGTTTGTTATATTGACCTTATAATCAAAGCTCGATATAATGCAGGATTATGTCCTCATAAACCCCGTCAATGTTCAAAAATCCGCCCGGAACAGTTCCGAGCGTTTTAAAACCAAGCTTCTTATAAAGCGAAAGGGCTGCGGTATTCGAGGCAACAACGGCATTGAACTGCAAGATTTTAAAGCCGAGCTTTTTTCCTTTTAAAAGGCAGTCTCTGACAAGCGCCTCGCCGACATGGTGACCGCGGGCGTTTTTTTCAACGGCATAGCTTGCGTTTGCAATGTGGCCGCAGCGGCCGATGTTGTTCGGGTGGAGAATATACAGACCGACAGTTTCGCCCGTCTCTTTAATTTTTGCAATACCCGTGTAGGTCTGCGCGGAGAAAAAGGCCGCGCCCTCCTCCTTTGAAAGCAGCTGAATCTGAGGAAAAGCGCGTCCTTCCTCAACAACCTGATTCCAGATTTCAACCGCCTTTTCAAGATCGTTTTCAGTATATTCTTCAACAATGACTGACATTTTATCACCCTGTTTATGATATATCCCGTATTTAAAATGAGCTAAAACTACTCGATTGTTCCTCCGCCGACAACAACGTCGCCGTCATAAAGCACAACCGCCTGTCCCCTTGCAAAGGCGCGCTGCGGAAAGTCAAATTCAACGTGCAGCCGGTTATCGTCGGTCTGCTCTGCCGTTGCCCATTGCTCGCCCTGCTTGTATCTGACCTTTGCTTTCACCCGCAGAGGTCTTTCAAGCTTTTCGGCGGCAATGAGATTGATATCCGAAGCATAAAGGCTTTTTGAAAAAAGGTACTCCTCCGGGGCAAGAACCACCCTGTTATTTTCGGGGTCCTTTTCAAGCACATAAAGCGGCGCCTTGAGCGAAAGGCCGAGTCCCCTGCGCTGACCTATTGTGTAGCGTATTATT
This sequence comes from Clostridiaceae bacterium, assembly GCA_016293225.1. Lineage (GTDB taxonomy): Bacteria > Bacillota > Clostridia > Oscillospirales > Acutalibacteraceae > UBA6857. The sequence goes on along the minus strand of JAEDEQ010000008.1, from coordinate 35,005 downwards.
CCCTTGTGCGTTCCGAGAACGTTTCCGTCACGGTCAACAAAATCTCCGCAGGGGAAAGTTTTATCAAGGCTTTTTTCAATAAACGAGGCGTAGTCTCCGTCCGGCACAAAGCAGATATCCTGACTGTCATGCTTTTTTGCGTTGACAAAGCCCAGCTCCCCGGCAATGGTGCGGACTTCGGTTTTCCTCAGCTTTCCGAGCGGAAAAAGCGTGTGCGCAAGCTGGAACTGCGTGAGCATATAAAGCACATAGCTTTGGTCCTTTGCTTCGTCAACACCCTTTTTAAGAAGAAAGCGGCCGCTGCTTTCGTCAAATTCATTTCTTGCGTAATGTCCGGTTGCAACATAGTCATGCTCAAGCTCCAGCGCCCTTTTGAGCAGCTTATCAAACTTGAGATAGCGGTTGCAGTCAATGCAGGGATTCGGCGTTGCGCCTTTTTGATAAATGTCGATGAATTTTCCGATAACCTTTTCTCTGAAATCATCGGTAAAATTGAAAACATAAAACGGTATGCCGAGCTTATAGGCAACACTGCGCGCATCCTTGGAATCCTCAAGCGAGCAGCAGGTTTTTTCGGCTATGAATGCGTCGCCGTTATCAAAAAAGCGGCAGTTGACGCCGGTCGGCTCCCAGCCGTTTTTCAAAAGCAGATATGCGCTTACGGCGCTGTCAACGCCGCCGCTCATTCCTACCATAACTTTTTTGTTCAAAAAAACACCCCCGAGGGCAGATTAAAAAGAAACAAGTTTCTTTAATTATACCACACACGGGGGAGCAAGGTCAATTATTTCCAGATAATATATCCGTGGTAATTATCGCCGGAAAAAGCCGCGGCTTTCGGCTTTTTTTCGCTGTGCCAGACTTTGTATGTCTTGTTTTCGCACCTGAATTTCAGCGGTTTGTCCTTTGTCTTGTTCTGTAGAAGCTCGGCGTATTCCTCAAGACAAAGATTGTTTTGCGTCATGTAATATGCATGGGGAACGCCGACAAACCGGAAGTGCCACGGCTCATGCGCTATGTCCGTAATCTTTTCCTTTTCCTCGGGGTATCTTAAAACAAAGCCGTATTTCCATGAATTTTTTGAAAACCACTTGTACTCCCCTTTTCCGTCAAAGTCCTCTGAGCTTCCGTCCTCTGCGTTATAAATTGAAAGGTCAACACAAAGACCCGTGTGGTGCTCGCTGAAGCCCGGCGATTGAACATGGCTTTTTGCATACAGTCTGCCGTAAAGCTTAGCTTTCTGTTTATAAATCTCCTGCTGAGTTTCAATGCTTCGGTAGCCACTTATCACGTTTATCTTTTTAAGCCCCGTTTCGTTTCTGAAAGCGTCAAGCATATCGCAAAGGGGCTTGACTGCCACCGGCTGAAGCTTAATTTCGGTTGTGCTTACATAGAATGAGTCAGTCTTGTTTTCATAAAGACTGACAAGCTCCTCGCCTGTATTGCGGTAGCGGTGATTGCCGTTGACAACAACAAGCTGACCTGCGTGCTTACCGTCAGCTGTAACTTTATTCAAAACGGCGATATCCGAAAGCTCGCTCACGGCAGACGGAAGGCGGTCAACAACGGCAAAGATTATCAATGCGGCAAGAACAACCGCGGCAATTCTGATGGTGTGTTTCATAATAAAAAACCTCTCTTTTAAAAAGTCCGGACACATTATAGACTTTCAAAAGAGAGATTGTTTTAAGACACGCTTACGTCTTTCTTACAAAAAGCTTAAGACCGTATTACCGTTTGAAAAGTTCCCCGTTTTTGCCAAACTTTTTTCTCAGTGCAAAATAAAGTGCAATGCCTGCGGTAAACATCACCGCAAATTCACCCAACGCAACGCAGCAGCCCTGAGCGAAAAAGCTGCCGAAGTGGAAGCTGCCGTCAACAAAGAAAATTTCAATTTCCGCGCCGATGATGATTCCGTTGAAAACAACAGGCATCAAAAACGAAAGAATCGGAAAGCCCTTAACGCAGACTTTGCGAAGAGCCCGCATACACAGCGCCGCCAAAAGAGTTGCAACGGAGCCGAAAATCATATCCACCGGCAAAGCCGACATAAAAAGAAAATTCGCCAAAAAGCAGCCGAGCGTGAGACCGGGAACCGCCGCCTCGGAAAACAGGCAGAGGATCATCAGCGCCTCACTGACCCGGTACTGCACCGCCATTGACGCGGTACCGGGCAGAATAAGCTGTTGGGCGAGTGTGAGCGCGGCATACATAGCCGCAATGAGCGCCGCCTGCGCAATGTACAGGGACGCCTTTTTTCTTGACGTTTTCATTTTAAAATGCTCCTTTAGTTTTGATTTAGAACCTTGGCGGTTCAAGTCAGGAAGGTTTCGAACTGACTGAGTGGTATTTTACTGCATATAAAATGAAAAGTCAATATGAAGTTACTTCAAGTTTTTTTGCAAGTTCCGCTTGTGAATAGCCGGCTCTTTCACGCAAGGCCTTTATTGTGTCATATATCATACCTTCACCCCATGATAATTATAATCGACAATAGGTGATATTTAATTATCAAAAAGTGTATATATTTGTTGACAAAGCAAATTCAATGTGCTATACTTTGCTCATTGAGAAAAAAGTAGTCTTGCAGGATTGTTTCATTTGCAGTATTTATCATACAGCGCCTTGATCTGAACAGCCAAAAAATCCCGCTGCTCCTTTGGAAGGGAGCTGAACATGAAAAAAATTCCCCTGTTTTCCGCCGAAGAAGCGTAAAGCAGCTCATCAAGCGAAATATCATAGAGCTTGAAAAGAGTAACAAGAGTATTGAAATCCGGCTCGGAAACATTATTTTCATAGCCTGAGAGGGTTTTGTTGTTTATCCCGGTAAGCTCCATCACTTTCTTTTGTGAAAGATCCTTGTCCTCTCTCGCACACTTGAGAATATGCCCGAGATCATATATAAAAGCTTTTTCGTTGCCCAACATTTAACCTCCTTACTGTTTACTGATTCTTTGCATATTCTATTATTTTAGTATACTATATGCTTATTATCTGTTTTTTCTTAAATTCTTAGAAACCTATATTGACTTCTTTGTTTTTAAGATATATAATAAGCATGCTTTTTTTAATAATGGTTGCTCCCTCGGAGTAAGACATTATATAATCACACCCGCATAAGAAGCACACCCGACTGTTCAAATCACCGGCAGTCGGGTGTGCTTCTTATAGTGTCAAACGTGAAATTGAAAAATAAAAAGCTTGACCTTGCGTTTGTTTTGTGATACAATCGCTTTAATCTTAAATATTCTGACGTTAAGCAGAAGGAGTAGCTTTTTTCGGATCTTCAGAGAGGAAACGGTCGGTGCAAGTTTTCGTGAAGAGGAAGCGAAGGTCGTCTGCAGGTCTCCGGGAAGAACGGCGCCTTTTTTGCCAATTAGACCCCGGCGTCGGTTCTGCGTTAAAGAACTCGAGTGCGCCGCTTTTGCGGCGAATTCAGGTGGTACCGCGGTTTTCTCCGTCCTGTGTTTTTCGGGACGGAGTTTTATTTTTTAATCATGTAATCTATTTCTTATACGGAGGTAAGTATAAATGGCAAAAGAACTTGCAAAGCAGTACGATCCCAAAGAGGTTGAGGATCGCATCTATGACTCATGGCTCAAAGGGAACTATTTCCACGCCGAATGTGATTCAAAGAAAAAGCCCTATACGATAGTCATTCCCCCGCCGAACATCACCGGTCAGCTCCACATGGGTCACGCCCTTGACAACACGCTTCAGGATATCCTTATCCGCTATCACAGAATGGCGGGCTACGATACCCTCTGGCTCCCCGGAACAGACCACGCCTCCATTGCAACCGAGGCAAAAATTGTTGCCGCAATGAAGGAGGAGGGCCTTTCCAAGGAGGATGTCGGCCGCGAGGGCTTCCTTGAAAGAGCCTGGGACTGGCGCAAAAAGTACGGCGGAAGAATTATTGAACAGCTCAAAAAAATGGGCTCGTCCTGCGACTGGGAGCGTGAACGCTTTACCCTTGACGAGGGCTGCTCAAAGGCTGTCCGCGAGGTTTTCTGCAATCTTTATGAAAAGGGTCTTATCTATCGCGGAGAAAGAATCATCAACTGGTGCACCCACTGCAAAACCTCTATTTCGGACGCTGAGGTTGAATATGAGGAGCACGACGGAAACTTCTGGCACTTTAAATACCCGTTTGCGGACGGCAGCGGTGCAATCGAAATTGCAACAACAAGACCGGAGACCATTCCCGGCGATACCGGAATTGCCGTCCACCCGGACGATGAAAGATACAAGGACATGGTCGGAAAGACCGTAATTATCCCAGTCATCGGCAGAGAGATACCAATCGTTGCCGATTCCTACGCAAAAATGGACAAGGGTACCGGTGCGGTTAAAATTACACCCTGCCACGACCCGAACGACTTTGAAGTCGGTCTGCGCTGCAAGCTTCCGATGATCAATGTCATGACCGATGACGGCTTTATGAACGAAAACGCCGGAAAATATGCTGGAATGAGCCTTATGGAATGCCGCAAGGCAATTGTTAACGATCTCAAAGAAGCCGGAGCACTTGTTAAGATTGAGCCGACAAAGCATGATGTCGGAACCTGCTACCGCTGCCATACCGCCGTTGAGCCGCGCGTTTCAAAGCAGTGGTTCGTTAAAATGAAGCCTCTTGCAGAGCCGGCAATCAAGGCTGTCCGCGAGGGCAAAACAAAGTTCGTTCCCGAACGCTTTGACAAAATATATTACAACTGGATGGAAAACATCCGTGACTGGTGCATCTCCCGTCAGCTCTGGTGGGGACACAGAATACCGGCCTGGTACTGCGCCGACTGCGGCGAAATCAGCGTTTCAAGGGAGGATCTTTGCTCCTGCCCGAAGTGCGGCAGCAAAAACATCACCCAGGATCCCGACACGCTTGACACCTGGTTTTCCTCGGCTCTCTGGCCGTTTTCAACCCTCGGCTGGCCGGACAAGACTCCCGAGCTTGCTCATTACTACCCGACGAGCGTTCTTGTAACGGGTTATGACATCATCTTCTTCTGGGTTGCAAGAATGATCTTCTCCGCCTGCGAGCAGATGGGTGAGGTTCCGTTTTCAACCGTTTTCATTCACGGTATTGTCCGCGACGAGCAGGGACGCAAAATGTCCAAATCGCTCGGCAACGGCATTGATCCGCTGCTTGTCATTGACAAATACGGTGCAGATGCTCTTCGTCTTACCCTCGCTTCCGGCAACAGCCCCGGAAACGATATGCGCTATTCCGACAAAAAGGTTGAGGCAAGCAGGAACTTTGCAAACAAAATCTGGAATGCTGCCCGTTTCATTCTCATGAACCTTGACGAAAACGAACCTGCTCCCCATCTTCCCGAAGAGCTTGCCCTTGAGGACAAATGGGTCGTTTCGCTGTTCAATAATCTTGCAAAGGAAGTCACCGCAAACCTTGACAAGTATGAGCTTGGAATTGCGGCTTCAAAGCTTTACGACTTCATTTGGGACATCTTCTGCGACTGGTACATTGAGCTTGCAAAAATCCGTCTTCAGCAGGGCGGCGAAAAAGCAAAGCAGGTTAAAGCCGTCCTTGTCTATGTCATGAGCGAAACGCTCAAGCTTCTTCACCCGTTCATGCCGTTCATCACGGAGGAAATCTGGCTCACCCTCCCCCATGACGGAGAAACGATTATGAAAGCGCCGTGGCCCGTTTTCAAAGATGAGCTTACCTTTGCGGAAGACGAAAAGAAAATGGAACTCATTATGGAAACTATCCGCGCAATCCGCAACAGAAGAAGCGAAATGAACGTTCCGCCGTCAAGAAAGGCGCACGTTTACATTGCAACGGACAAAAAAGAGCTGTTTGAGACCGCAACCGTCTTTATGCAGAGACTCGCTTCCGCCTCCGACGTCACCGTCGGCGACAGCTTTGACATTCCCGGCAGCGTAAACATTGTCACCTCAGGCGCAAAGGTTTATATCCCGATGGGCGACCTTGTTGACTTTGAGGCGGAGAAAAAGCGCCTCGGCAAAGAAAAGGAGGGCGCCGAAAAGAAGCTTTCCCAGATTAACGGCAAGCTTTCAAATCCCGGTTTCCTTGCAAAGGCGCCGGAAAACGTTATTGAAGCGCAGAAAGCCGAAAGAGCCAAGCTTGAAGAACGCATAAAAATGATTGATGAAAGTCTTGCGTCACTCGGATAAGTTTTTTTAACGGAGGTAATCTTATGAAAAAGCAAGAGGCATTGAGCCTTTTGGAAGAATACAACAAAGGTGAGTTTCACCTGAAGCACGGCAGAATAGTCGGCGATGTTATGCGCTGGTTTGCAAACGAACTCGGCTACGGCGATGAAGCCGATTTCTGGGAAACAGTCGGAATTCTTCATGACCTTGATTTTGAAATGTATCCGGACGAGCACTGCGTTAAAAGTCAGGAAATCATGCGCGAAAAGGGTCTTGACGAGCGCCTTATACGCGCCACGGCAAGCCACGGCTACGGCCTTTGCGTTGACATTAAGCCCGAGCATGAAATGGAAAAGGTGCTTTACGCCACCGATGAGCTTACGGGGCTTATCGGCGCAGTTGCCGTTATGAGACCGTCAAAGAGCGTTTCGGACCTTGAGGTTTCCTCAGTAAAGAAAAAGTTCAAGGACAAAAAGTTTGCCGCAGGCTGCTCAAGGGACGTTATCAGAAACGGCGCGGAAATGCTCGGCTGGACGCTTGAAGAGCTGATTGAAAAAACTATCCTTGCAATGCGCGCAAGTGAAAACGTTGATTAAGCAGTCGCCGGACAGCCGCACATGCAGCTGTTCGGCGCTTTTGATGTAATATTTTTCCGGCTTTAACTTGAAAACGCACCGAGACCGGTGTATAATACCGTTGGGAGCCGGGTAAAGCCCGTCTTTCGGAAAACTAAACTTTTAATAAAGAAAGGAAGGTTATTATGGCATCATACCTCAGAAGATTTTTTGCAGTTTTCATTGGAATTTTTGTGGCAATCTCATCATTTCTTTCAGGTCAGATTCATTTTCTGAATCACGACCTTACGGTTGAGCTTGAAAGCAATCCCTCAACAGGCTGCACATGGGTTGTTGAAATTGACAACAAAGACGTTATCAAGAGCTCCGGCAGCAAATACACTGAGCCAAACAGACCGGGCAGCGTTCCTGCCGTTGGCGCCGCAGGCACGGAAGCGTTCTACTTTGACGCTGTTTCCGACGGAACGGCAACCATAACCTTCACCTACGGACAGCACTGGGAGGGCGGAAGCATTTTCCGCACGGTTGTTTATGAATGCGAAAGCAAGGATTCTTCAATCAAAGTGCTGAACGTTACCGATTCGGCGGCCGCCGCATAAATCATTCGGAAAAATGCAGTTCTGTTCAGAACATAATAGAGGGAAAAATCCTCTTAGAACTCTAACACCATCAAAAAATCCGCGCACCAAACGGTACGCGGATTTTATTGATAGAAAATTTATTAAAAGATGATTCTTAAAATTGTTCTGAAAAAATGCTGATATAATTCACGGCAGAAACGGTAAAAGAGCAACATATAAAGCCACCTCCTTCTTCTTCCTTGATATTCAGTATACAGCATTGTCAAAAAAAGTCAACGCTTTTTAAAAAAAATCTACAATTAAGTAAGCGGCAAAAAGCCGACTTTACTTGTTTTTAATTGGATTATACAATTAACCTCAAAGACCTAATATTCTCACCGCGTTCACAAACGTTGGTAATTTTGCACAAAAAATTATGCACGTCTTTATCAGTTTTAGCTAATAAATAGAAAAGCAAAAAATCGCAGTTTTTTTTCAAAAAAAGGCTTGCATTTTGCTGAATGTTGGTGTATTATATGCTTGCAGTTGAGGCGAGTGAGAGCTCACTCAACCGCCTGATAATTTTGACAGCTTCTATATCAATGTTTTCTTCGTATTTTCTCCTTTTTAAAAGCGCTCGGCTTCTCCCCGGGCGTTTTTAACTGTCTGATTATATTCTTTTTTGTAATATATTTTTTATTGTTCCGTTTCTCTCGGTATTGACTTTTTCAGGAAATAAATGTTAAAATAAATTAAACAGTCACTTATGCTTGTTTTAACTGCTTCTCCTGCCGGTGGCTGCAAAAAAATCAAACGGGGCGATTATATGAAAAAAACATTGGCATTTATTCTTGCATTTATTATTCTGACCCTTTCGGCAGTGTACGTTTCGGCTGCGGACGCCGATATCAACGGTGCAAACTGGATGAGCAGCGTTGACGGCTCGCTGCCCGTTACGGCAATCAATATGCCCGGCTCACATGACTGCGCCACACAGTACATTTATGCAAGCCTGTTTGCCCGCACGCAGTCCCTCTCCGTTTTGCAGCAGCTTTACAGCGGAGTCAGGTACCTTGACGTGCGCCTGAAGGTCAGCGGCGAAAACATCCTTGCAGTGCACAGTTTTTTAAACTGCAAAAAGAGCATCGGTCTTTTCCCGGAAAATCTGACCGCAAAGGATATAGTTTCCGATTGCAGAAACTTCCTTGAGCAGAACCCGGGCGAAACCGTCCTTTTCCTTTTGAAGCAAGAGGACACAAAGGAGGACGCCGAGCTTTTCAGCAAGTTCTATGACGAGCTTATTGCTCCCTGCCCCGGTCTCTGGTACCTCGAAAACAGGATTCCGAACCTTGACGAGGTCAGAGGAAAAATTGTACTGCTGCGCGCTGCCGACGCTGACTCGGCTCGCTTTGATGACAGCAACGGCGGCCTCAATTTTGAAAACTATCCCTATATTGAGTCAACCGATATTGACGATTTCCGTATCGTATCCATCAAAAAGCGCGAAAGAGGCGTTGTCGGATATATGTATGTTCAGGATTCCTACATGGTTGAGGGTACAAAGAAAACAGAAACTATTGCAAACTTTTTTGACAGCGGTCTGCTCAAATGCGATTTCAACATCTGCTGCACAAACGCACACAACAAAAAATCTCCTTACGCAAACGCAAAGGAAATTAACACTTTCCTTTCCTCCTATGAATTCAAAGAGGGTAAAACCTACGGCATTGTTGTAATGGATTTTGTTACAAAGGAGCTTTGCGAAAGGATCTACATGACAAATTCACCCGTCATGACAAACAGCCCGAATGCCGCCGAGACTCCCAAATTCAGTGAAAGCTATGCTTTTTTGGGCGAGCTTTTTGAAATAATCAGAGATTTTATCCTTAAAATAATAGCGGTTTACTGAACGCCAACACCGCAACCGCACGCAAAATAGGCGCCTTTAATAGTTGAACAAACCGGACTGCCCGAAAAACGGACAGCCCGGTGTTTTCTTTTGCTGTAAATTCTGTGTGAGAGACGCGGTTACTTCATCATATCGTGAAAGCCGTTCTCGTCAAGAAGCGCAATTCCTGCCTCCTCAAGAGCCTTGGCTGCGGTGGCGTTGTCATTGACTCTGAGAATGACATACGCTTTCTTTGTGTCGCGGGAGATGAAAGCATACATATACTCAACGTCGATATGAGCATTTGCAAGAACTCTCATCGGCTTTGCAAAGCCGCCGGGAACATCATCTATTCCGACTGCTATAACGCTTGTGACGGAAACCGTGAAGCCCGAATCCCTGAGCACCTTTTCAGTCTCGTGCGGCTTGTCAACAATAAGGCGCAGAATTCCGAAGTCGGTCGTGTCGGCAATTGAAAGCGCGCGGATATCGACACCGGCCTTTGCAATTGTTTCGGTGATTTCGGCAAGTCTGCCCTCCTTGTTTTCAACAAAGACGGAAATCTGTTTAATAAGCATCTTCTCTTTCCTCCTTAATTTTTAATAGGTTACCTCTGTTCTGTTATCAATAACACGCTTTGCCTTACCCTCCGAGCGAGCGAGACTGCCCGGCTCAAGGAGTCTGACCTTTGCGTGAACGTTGAGCGTGGACTGGAGAGCGCCCTCAATGCGCTTTTCGGTGTTTTCAAGTCCCTTAACGGTATCCGAGAACATCTCCGGAAGCATTTCAACCTGAACCTCCATCGTGTCAAGATTATTCTTTCTGTCAACGATGATGAGATAGTTTGCGGTGAGACCCAGCTCAAGCAGAACGTGCTCAACCTGCGACGGGAAGACGTTGACGCCGCGGATAATGAGCATATCATCGCTGCGGCCCTTGGGCTTGCTCATTCTTACAGTGGTTCTTCCGCAGGCGCACTTTTCATGAGTAATGGAGGCAATGTCGCGCGTTCTGTACCTGATGAGCGGAAGCGCCTCCTTGCCGATGCAGGTGAAAACAAGCTCGCCGAATTCGCCGTCGGGAAGAACCTCAAGCGTATCCGGGTCAACAACTTCGGGATAGAAATAGTCCTCGCAAACATGAAGACCGTCCTGACATTCGCAGTTATACGCAACCCCGGGGCCTGCTATCTCCGAAAGGCCGTAAATATCATAGGCCTTGATATCAAGCAGTTTTTCAATCTCTTTTCTCATGTTGTCTGTCCACGGCTCGGCGCCGAAAATTCCCGCACGCAGCTTCAGTGACTTCGGGTCAATACCCATATCGCGGATAGTCTCGCCGATGAACATTGCATATGACGGAGTGCAGCAAAGGATATCAGACTCAAAGTCCTGAAGAATCTGAACCTGCCTTTTTGTGTTTCCGGAGGAAACGGGAATGGTTGTGGCCCCCATGTATTCCGCTCCGTAATGCAGACCGAGTCCGCCCGTGAAAAGGCCGTAGCCGTAGGAAACGTGAACCTTATCGTTCTTTGTTGCTCCGGCAGCAACGAGCGCTCTTGCCGCTCCGTCCGACCAGGCGTCGATATCGTGCTGTGTATAGCCGACAACAGTCTGCTTTCCTGTTGTTCCCGAGGAAGCGTGGATTCTTGCAAGCTTATCCTTTTCAACGGCAAAAAGACCGAACGGATAGTTGTCTCTGAGATCCTGCTTCACGGTGAACGGAAGCTTTGTGATATCGTCGATTGAACGAATGTCCTCGGGTGAAACGCCTTTTTCGTCCAGAAGCCTTTTATAAAAAGGAACATGGTCATAGGCGTTTCTTACCATTTTGATAAGTCTTGCTGATTGAAGCGCGCGCAGATAATTTCTTGAAGCGCACTCAATTTCGGGTTTGAAAATTCCCATTGTTTTTTTACACACTCCTTGCAGTCGATTTTATTCCGCGCTGTATCCGTAGTCGAACGCCCTAAGGTTCATTTCAACGGTCTTAGGCGGAACGGACGTTTCTATTATCTTTGAAAAGCTCTCCCTGTCAATTCCGAGGAAGCGTACCGCAGCTCCGAGCAGAACAACGTTTGCGCACTTTGCGCTGCCTGCCTTGAGCGCAAGGTCCAACGCGTCAACCGGAATGACCTTTATATCGTTCTTGCAAAGCTTTTCGATAATATTCTCGGGATATTCGGCCTTACCCATGATTACGGGCATAGGATCTATTTTTTGCGTGCCCGTTATAAGCACGCCGCCTTTTTTGAGATACGGCAGCCATCTTGCAGACTCAAGCTGCTCAAAGGAAAGAATAATGTCCGCCTCGCCCTTTTCAATGACCGAGGAAAAAACCTTGCTTCCGAAACGGACATAGGTCACAACACTTCCGCCGCGCTGGCTCATTCCGTGAACCTCGCTGACCTTGACGTCATAGCCCTCTTCGGTGAAATACTTTCCCATAAGCTTTGAGGCAAGCAGCGTTCCCTGTCCGCCGACGCCGACAATGAGAATATTTTTTGTTTCCATTACTGCTCTCCTCCTTTTTCTATTGCTCCGAACTTGCAGGCCGCCGTGCAGACGCCGCAGCCAACGCACTGATTTTCGTCAATGAGCGCCCTTGTTTTTCCCCCGGCAGCCGTTTGCGAAAGAGCCGGACAGCCGACGGAAAGGCAGGCCTTGCAGCCTATGCACTTATCCGTGTTGACAACAAGCGGTTTTTCGTGCTTAACGGTTTTAAGCAAAGCGCACGGACGGCGCGAAATGATGAGGGAGGGTTCTTTTTTTGCAAGCTCTTCTTTAACAGCCTGCTTTGTTCCGGCAACGTCAAACGGGTCAACAACACGGACGGAGTTGATTCCGATTGCGTGAGCGAGTGCTTCAAGATTAACGGCAACAGTCGGGTCGTTTCTGATAGTCAGGCCGTTTGCCGGGTTGTTCTGGTGACCGGTCATTCCGGTTATGGAGTTATCAAGAACGATAACGGTTGAAATTCCCCTGTTATACGCAATGTCAATAAGTCCGGTGATTCCGGAGTGAATGAAGGTTGAATCTCCGATAACGGCAACGCTCTTTGCCGCCTGCGCTTCACCCCTTGCGGTGTTGAAGCCGTGCAGCGCACTGACGGACGCGCCCATGCAGACGCAGGAGTCCATCATTGAAAGCGGAGCCTGTGCGCCGAGCGTATAGCAGCCGATATCGCCGCTGACATAAAGATGAAGCCCCTTGAGCGCATAGTAAAGTCCCCTGTGCGGACAGCCGGCGCAAAGTACCGGCGGACGCGGCGGAATTTCATCGGGGAAAGCAAGCGCGTCGGGTTCTTCGCCGAGCAAGGCTTTTTTGATTGTTGCCTGCGAAAATTCTCCGAGCGGCGAGAAAATGCTCTTACCCTCAACCCGGACGCCGATGGCTTTGCAATGATTTTCGATTATCGGATCAAGCTCCTCGATAACAACAAGCCTTTCAACATTCTTCGCAAACTCCTTAATAAGCTCAACCGGAAGCGGATTAACCATTCCCAGCTTCAGAAAGCTCGCCTTTTCGCCGAGAGCTTCCCTTGCATAAGTATATGATGTTCCGGCGCTGATAACGCCGAGCTTTCTGTCAAAATATTCAACGGTATTTACACCGAGCTTAACGGCTTCGGCGTCCGCCCATTCGGTGAGCGCCTTTGTCCTCTGCTCAACTCTGACGTGAGCGCCCTTTGCCATTGCAGGCATCATGACGTTTTTCATCACGTCTTTTTTGTATTCTTTCAGTTCCCTTTCCTCACGGGGGGAAAGGGTGACAAGCGAGCGTGAATGGGAAACCCTTGTTGAAAGACGCAGCAGAAACGGCGAATCATATTTTTCCGAAAGCTCAAAGGCAAGCTTTGCAAAGGAAAGACATTCGCTGCTGTCGGACGGCTCAAGCATCGGCGTTTTGGACGCTATTGCGTGGTGGCGCGAGTCCTGCTCGTTTTGCGAGGAGTGCATTCCGGGGTCATCGGCAACGGCGCAGACCATTCCGCCGTTCACGCCGATATATGAAGCGGTGTAGAGCGGATCGGCGGCAACATTGAGACCGACATGCTTCATTGCGCAAAAGCTCCTTGCCCCACCGAGCGCCGCGCCGAAAGCGGCCTCAAACGCAACCTTTTCGTTCGGCGCCCATTCGCAGTAAATCTCGTCATACTTTGCGGCAGCTTCGGTAATTTCGGTGCTGGGTGTTCCGGGATAGGCGGAAACAAAGCTCGCGCCTGCTTCAAAAAGTCCTCTGGCAACAGCCTCATTGCCAAGAAGGAGAGTTTTCTTTTCCATAGTTTTAAACCTCTTTTACTGAACCCTTTGTTATCGGTTTTACTTTGCTTCGTTTCTCAGGTCAAGGACTCGTTTTGCCTTTCCGGTAAAGCGTTCAAGCGTTTTCGGCTCAACAAGGCTGACCTTGATCTCTATTCCGAGAATGTTCTTTATTCTGTCATGAATGTTCCTGCGCAGCTTTTCAAGCTCGGAATAGATTTCAAGCAGCGAAGAATCCGTAAGCTCCACCCTCACCTCGAGCGTATCCGAGAAGCCCTCGCGGCGGACAACAAGCTGATAGTGCGGTCCTATTGACGTAACGCCTATAAGCGCGCTCTCGATCTGTGACGGGAAAACATTGACTCCGCGGATTTTAAGCATATCGTCGCTTCTGCCGATGATCTTGCTCATTCTTGCGGTGGTACGTCCGCATTCGCAGGGCTCGTAGTTAATGTTTGTGATGTCTCTTGTGCGGTATCTTATCATAGGAAGACCGCGCTTCGTAAGATTGGTAACAACAAGCTCGCCCGTGCTTCCGCGTTCAAGAATGTCACCGCTTTGCGAGTCGATAATTTCGCAAAGGAAGTGATCCTCGTTAATGTGAAGACCGTTGCGTTTATAGCATTCTCCGCTCATTCCGGGGCCGTTGAGCTCGCTCATTCCGTAGTTATCCGTGCAGAAAAAGCCGCCGCCCCAGCGTTCCTCAATCTGTGTGCGCATTTCCGGCGTGCAGCCCTCGGAGCCCAAAAGGCCGAGCTTGAGCTTATAGCTTTCCATCGGGAACTCTTCCGCCTTTTCCCTTGCGCACTCGGCAAGATACAGGCAGTATGACGGCGTTGCAACTATTGCGTCCGTGCCGAAATCACGCATGAACTTGAGCTGCTTTTCAGTGTTGCCGGAGGAAGTCGGAACAACCGTGGCGCCAATCTTTTCAAGACCGTAATGGAGACCCAGAGCTCCGGTGAACATTCCGTAGCCGAAGCATATCTGAACGGTTGTTTCCTCGGTTGCGCCCGCTGCGGTTGCAAGGCGCGCCACCTGCTCGCTCCAGTTTTCAAGATCCTCCCGTGTATATCCGACAACAGTGGGGTTGCCGGTGGTTCCCGAGGAGGCGTGCAGGCGGACAAGCTGCTTTTTCGGCACGGAGAAAAGACCGAACGGGTAGTTGTCCCGAAGATCCTCCTTTGTGGTATAGGGGATATACTGAATATCCGAAAGCTGCTTTATCCTCTCTGCGGTAATGTTGTTTTTTTCAAATCTGTCATGATAGAACTTTACGTTTTTGTCGCAATAATCAATGAGTGCCCTGAGTCTTTCAAGCTGAAGTTTTTCAAGTTCGGCGCGTTTCATGCATTCCGATTCTCTGTTCCAGATTCTGTGTTCCATTTTTGAAAGGTCCTTTCCGGCGAAAAAGCCTGACTGCTGTTTCGCATAATTTTAAGCGCTTTTACGATTTAAATTATTATAGCACAAAAGCGGAAGAATGATTTACCAAAAAGAAAATTAAACATTTTTTATCACGCAATGAAAGGAGCAGGAGCCGACCGCGCCCCGGCAGAAAGGTTTTTAAGGCTATATAAATATCCGGAAGAAAGCAACGCCCTCTCCCGGATATCCTTTAATTAACATAAATCAGCCTTCGCTGATCGCTTCAACGGGGCAGCCGTCTGCACATGCGCCGCATTCGATGCAGGAATCAGCATCAATAACATACTTTCCGTCGCCTTCGCTGATTGCACCAACGGGGCAACCGTCTGCACAAGCGCCGCAGGAAATGCAGTCGCCGCTAATTACATATGCCATTGCTCTTACCTCCTTATTTTATCAGGGAGCGCAAAAGCGTTGCTTCTCCATTCCCTGTGTTCTCTACATTGTATCATAAAAATGCAAAATATCAAGACCTTTTTCTCGCTTTTTCGATTTTTTTGTACCTTAAAAGGAAAAGATTGCTTTTCTTAGCCTTTTCTCCTGTTCCGTCTTGACTATTAGAAGATTTTTTTATAGAATAACAGCGACTGATTCAATTCTGATTGGACTGATGCGTATGTGTAAAAAAATCGAAATTTTAAACGACATGGTTTTTGCAAAGGAAAACAATGAAACCGCTTTCAAGCTCTTTGACTCAAACAAGCGCACAAAATGGGTCGGCGGTCAGTTTCCCTGCTATGTTGACATAAGGCTCAAAAAGATGTTTGACATCTCCCGCGTTGTGCTCGATTGTCCCAAGGACGACATTTGCCTGTTCTCGGTTTTTGCAAGCGGGGACGGGGTAAACTTTACCGAAGTGCTCACGCAGAAGAGCGAAAAAAACTGCGGCGGACATTATGAATTTGTCTGCTCCTTTGAGGCGTGCTCACTGCGTTTCCTTTTTAAGTACAGCCGCAAAACATCATACGCAACAGTCAGAAGCATTGAGCTTTTCGGCGAAGAAAGCAAAAATGAGCCTAAAAAAGCCACCGTGGTTTTTCCCGAAGCCTTTGAAAACAGCGAATACAATATTGAAATTACAAAAGAGGACACCGAAAAGGAGCTTTCCGCCCTTGTTGCAAGGACTGTCGGCGAAGCACACCGCGAAAGCTTTGCTTTTTCGATTGAAGACGCGGACGGGGAATTTTTTGAGCTTTCCGATACCTCTGACGGAAAAGTCCTTATCAGGGCAAACAGCGGCTCTTCCGCCGCCGCCGGTCTTAACTACTACTATAAAAATTACTGCGGCATAAACATATCGCAGGTCGGAAGCAACACCGCAATGCCCTCCTCACTGCCGAAAATCGGCAAAGCTAAGAAGCTTACCACACCGTTTAAAATCAGATACGCCAACAACTACTGCTCGCTTTCCTACACCATGGCGTTCTTCGGCGAGGAGGAGTGGCAAAAGGAGCTTGACTACTATGCGCTCCAGGGCGTCAATGTTTTTCTCGATATCACAGCAATTGAGGAGGTCTGGCGCAGATTTCTGATGAAGCTCGGCTATCCGCTTGAAAAAGCAATCGCCTTTCTGCCCGGTCCGGCGTACTACGCCTGGTTCTGCATGGCAAACCTTTACGGCACCGGCGCGCCT
This sequence comes from Clostridiaceae bacterium, assembly GCA_016293225.1. Lineage (GTDB taxonomy): Bacteria > Bacillota > Clostridia > Oscillospirales > Acutalibacteraceae > UBA6857. The sequence continues at coordinate 18,528 of JAEDEQ010000008.1, read as the reverse complement.
TTGCACCCGAACTACTCCAAAAAGCGTACCGACCTTGCGCGCCGCAATCACCTTTTTATGCGTAAAATGGGCATGAAGCCGGTTTTGCAGGGCTATTCCGGAATGGTTCCGCCGGACATCAAAAAATATGCTCCCGACGCTGCAATTATTCCGCAGGGACTCTGGAACGGCGCGGAACGTCCTGCAATGCTCAGGACGGACACCGCCTCCTACCTTCGCATTGCAGAGCTTTTCTATGAAAGTCAGCGCGAGGTTTACGGCGATATTTCTCCGTATTTTGCAACCGACCCGTTCCACGAGGGCGGAAAAAGCGGCAGGCTTGACATAAGAAATGTCGGCCGCTATCTCCTTGACGGTATACTCAAAAACCGAAAAGACGGCGTCTGGATCATTCAGTCCTGGGGCGAGAATCCCTCAAGACAGCTGCTTGAGGGCGTTGCCGACAGGAAAGAGCACACGCTCATACTCGATCTTTATGCGGAAAAAAGACCGCGCTGGGAAAGCTTCCTCGGCAGCGAATTTATGAATTCGCCGTGGGTGTTCTGTATGCTCAACAACTTCGGCGGAAGAATGGGGCTGCACGGCCACCTTGCAACAATCGCAACCGAGATTGCGCGCGCCGCCGGAAAAGCAAAGCATATGGCCGGCATCGGAGTAACACCCGAGGCGACTCACTCGAACCCCATAATCTTTGACCTTTTCTTTGAGACCGCATGGACGTACAAGGACAGGCTTGAACCTATTGATTTGGAAAAATGGCTTTTCGCCTATGCCGAAAGAAGATATTCAAAGTGCAGCGACAATATGCTTGAAGCAATGAAGCTGCTCAACGACACGGTGTATAATCCAAAGCTCAACGAGCACGGAGAGGGCGCTCCGGAATCGGTCATTAACGCCCGTCCGGCGCTCAGGGTCAAGTCTCCCTCCACCTGGGGCAACGGCATTGTTGCCTATGACAAAAAGACCTTTGAAAACGCCGTGAAGCTTTTCCTTGGTGAATATGCTGCCTGCAAAAACAGCGAGGGCTATCGCTTTGACGCCGTTGACCTTCTCAAGCAGCTGCTTGCAAACACCGCGCAGGAATATCAAAAAAACATGGCCCGCGCTTACGGCGAAAAGGATCTCATCGGCTTTATGAAGTGGTCAGACAAGTTTTTGAGCCTCGGCTCGTTTACAGACGAGCTTCTCTCTGCCGAAAGCGAGTTCATGCTCGGAGGCTGGCTCAAAAAAGCAAAAGCCCTTGCAGAACCGTTTGATGATTTTACAAGGAAGATTTTTGAATTCAACGCCCGCGCCCAGATTACAACCTGGGGCGGCTCACGCCAGATTGCGGAAGACGGAAAGCTGCGCGACTACTCAAACAAGCAGTGGTCGGGTCTCACGCGCGACTTTTACCTGAAACGCTGGGAAAGCTGGATAAGAGTTATGACCGGGCATCTCAAGGGTCAAAATGTTCCCGAACCCGATTTCTTTGATTTTGAGATAAACTGGGTCTGGCAGAACAACGACTATCCCTTTAAGGCAAATGAATCGAATCTTTCAAAAGCGGCCGAAAAAATCTTCTCCTCCTTTTGCGTTGACTCAGCCGAATATTAAAGTAAAAGCTATTGTCATTTTCCTGCCTTTGTAGTATAATATACTCTCGGCGGCAGACAGGCTGGCAAGACTGAATGCCGCGCTGAACTCAGGTAACTTACCGCCAACGCAAAGGAGAACGGGCCGTGTTTGAGGGCATTGATTTTGACGAACGCTGCAAAAATGAAATTTTTCGCAGCATTATGAACGGCACGCTTGCGCACGCCGTCATTCTTGAGGGATCAAAGGACGAAACACGCCTTGCGGCGGCAAAGGAAATTGCCCGCGCCCTTGTCTGCACCGGAGACGTCAAGCCCTGCGGGGTCTGCCGCGCGTGCAGAAAGGCGGAAAGCGGAAACCACCCCGATATCTTCATTTTTCAAAAAGATGAAAGCGCAAGCGCCATCAAAGTTGACGATGTGCGCGCAATACGCGAAAAGGCGCGGCTTTTGCCCAACGACGGCACAAAAAGCGTTTTCATTATCCGCGAGGCTCAGCTTATGAATCCGCAGGCTCAGAACGCCCTGCTGAAGATTTTTGAAGAACCGGCAGAGCATGTCTGCTTCATACTAACCTGCCCCTCCAGAACGGCGCTGCTTGAAACAATAACCTCGCGCGCGTGTTCGTTCCTGCTTTCGCAGGAGGAGGACTTCAAAACCGACGAGGAGAGCAAGGCTCAGGCGCTTGAAAAAGCCGCAAAGCTTGCTGACGCGCTGTGTTCCGGAAACGAATTTGATTTTTTAAAGGAAACCTCCGTCTTTATGAAGGATAAGGAGCTTTTCAAGTCTGTTTTGCCTTTTTTAATCTATATTTTCCGCGACGCTCTTGTTCCGGAAGATGCGCTGACCTCCTGCAACGAACAGGCGCAGAAGCTTCGGAAAAGCTTTACCCGAAAGAAGCTTATCTCTCTCATTGAAGAGACCGAAAGCCTTATTGACGCGGTTCAGAGGTCTGCAAACCACAATCTCACCGTAACGCGCCTTTGCAGCGTTTTTCACCGGATCAAAAATTCGCAGCAGAGCATACCATAATGCAAAAAGCCATGAAAGGCATAGCAAGTGCAGGCTGACCGCCGCCGGAATAATTCAAGCGGCGGTTACCGAGAAAGGAATGAAACATATGATAAAAGTCACCGGCGTCCGGTTCAAGAATGTCGGAAAGGTTTATTATTTCAGCCCGAACGGCCTTGAACTCAAACCGAAGGACAAGGTTATTGTTGAAACCGCCCGCGGTCTTGAATGCGGCGAGGTCACCTTTTCAGACAGAGGGGTTGCCGACGATGAGATAAGCGGCGAGCTTAAGCCCGTTATCCGTTCCGCAACCGAAAAAGACCTCAGAACCGTTGAGGAAAACAAGGAGAAAGAAAAGGCGGCTTTTGATATCTGCCTTAAAAAAATTGAAGCGCACAACCTCAAAATGAAGCTTGTTGACGTTGAATATACGCTTGACAGGAACAAAATTCTCTTTTACTTTACCGCTGACGGCAGGGTTGATTTCCGCGAGCTTGTTAAAGACCTTGCCTCCGTTTTCAGAACAAGGATTGAGCTTCGGCAAATCGGCGTCAGGGACGAGTCCAAAATGGTCGGCGGTCTCGGCATCTGCGGACGTCCTTTTTGCTGCAACACTTTCCTCGGAGATTTTCAGCCCGTATCGGTAAAGATGGCAAAGGAGCAGAGCCTTTCGCTCAGTCCCGTGAAAATCAGCGGCACCTGCGGCAGACTTATGTGCTGCCTCAAGTATGAGCAGGACGCCTACGAGCATCTGCTTAAGGTTACGCCGAAGAACGGCGCCGTTGTTGACACACCCGAGGGGCGCGGAACCGTTGTTGACTTCAATCTTCTTACGGGCATACTTAAAGTCAGGCTGGACTCAAAGCCCGACGCGGCTCCGCTTGTTATTGACCGCAAGCAGGTCAAAACAATCAGAGACTCGCAGATTAAGGTTGACAAAAAGGAGCTTGACGCGCTCAAGGGAATTGAATAACAAAAACCGCACGTCCGCTTCAGCGGCAGACGTGCGGCATTTTTTGTTCCGGTATTATTCCTCCACGGGTGCGTCCTCTTCCTCACCGAGCTTTAAAATTTCGGTCTGATTGGTGAAGAAAAGCAGCTCGTCAATGTTTTTGTTCAGGATTTTTTTGCAGGATGCGCTCATAAGCGGCATCATCTTTGACTCAACAACGGTATTGATGCAGGCAAAGTCAATAAGGACTTTTATCTGGTTTTTGAAAAATTCATCGTCCTTGTCCTCAAAAAAGCTGTCGTCAACGTCGCCGATTTTAACGCCGGAAAGCTCCATATCCTTTTCATAAAGCGCTCCGTTCTTTTCAAAGCACTTCTGCATGAGTGACTTCATCAACTCAACATCCGAGCCTTTGAGCGCGTTCTGCAGCGAGGTGGATTTAAGCTTGAACTTGAACGAGATTTTTGTGGCCTTGATGATTGACGAAGCAAGCCTTGTAAGCTCAGGGTTGATGCTTTCGGGAATGAACGGCTCGCCGTCTTTAAGATAGAATTTACTCATTTTCTTTCCTCCGATGTTTACTTAAGTTTTCCGTCAGCTATTCTATCACAACAAGGAAAAAATTTCAACACTCAACGCTTCTTTGCCGCGTTCCTTTGCGTCTGATGATTGATAAGATTTTTACCCGCCTTTCATTGACACAAAGGACGGTTACTGATATAATATCAACCGTATTTTGTTTTTTCGAGGTGTAACTATGTCTTGTGTGATTCCCGAAAACTACTGCTCCCACCTGACGCTCAGGGAGACTGAGCAGGCAATCAAAAAGGTCAAGGACTTTTTTGAGCGCGACCTTGCAATCGAGCTTAACCTTACCCGCGTTTCCGCTCCCCTTTTTGTTGACGCAAAAAGCGGTATGAACGACAACCTCAACGGCACGGAAAGACCGGTTTCGTTTGACGTTTTCAGCGGAGAAAAATTTGAGATTGTCCACTCGCTTGCAAAGTGGAAAAGATATGCGCTTAAAATGTACGGCTTTGAGGAAAATGAGGGTCTTTATACCGACATGAACGCAATCCGCCGCGACGAGGAAACCGACAACATTCACTCAATCTTTGTTGACCAGTGGGACTGGGAAAAAATTATTCCGAAAGAAAGCCGCAACGAGCACACCCTTAAAAAGACCGTGAAGCTCATCTACTCCGCGCTGCGCCACACCGAATACTACATTACAAAGGAATATAACTTCATCGGCAACCTGCTTCCTGAAAAGATTCACTTTGTCTCCTCCTTTGAGCTTGAGGAGCAGTATCCGAATCTTTCAAGAAAAGAGCGCGAATACGCCGCCGCAAAGGAGCACGGCGCAATCTTCCTCATGAAGATCGGCGGTGCGCTCAGGGACGGAAAACCGCACGACGGCAGAGCGCCCGACTATGACGACTGGGAGCTCAACGGCGACATCATTGTGTACTATCCTGTTCTTGACATTGCGTTTGAGCTTTCCTCAATGGGCATCAGGGTCAGCGAGGAATCCATGGCGCGCCAGCTTAAAATTGCCGGCTGCGAGGACAGAAAGGAGCTTCCTTTCCACAAAGCGCTCCTCAACGGCGAACTCCCATACACCATCGGCGGAGGAATCGGTCAGTCAAGAATGTGCATGTTCTTTTTGCGCAAGGCGCACATCGGCGAGGTTCAGTCCTCATACTGGCCTCAGGACGTTGTAAAGTACTGCAGGGAACACGGCGCTTTGCTGCTTTAATAAGTCGTATTTTCCGCACGTCTGCCCTTATCGGCAGGCGTGCTTTTTATATAAAAACGGGACTGCCTTAACCGACAGCCCCGAAGATTATTCTGTTTATTTTGTTCCGAAAATTCTGTCTCCGGCGTCGCCGAGACCGGGAACGATGTAGCCCTTTTCGTTGAGCTTTTCGTCAAGAGCGGCGCAGTAAAGGTCAACGTCGGGATGAGCCTTGGTGAAAGCCTCAATTCCCTCCGGGGCGGCAATAAGGCAAAGGAAACGGATCGATCTGGGATTTCTGAGCTTTATCTGGCTGACGGCGTCGATTCCCGAGCCGCCCGTTGCAAGCATCGGGTCAACAACAAAAACGTCGCGGTCGCCGATATCCTTGGGCAGCTTGCAGTAATACTCAACGGGCTTGAGCGTTTCCTCGTCTCTGTAAAGGCCGATGTGGCCGACTCTTGCCGAGGGAACAAGAGAAAGAATTCCGTCAACCATGCCGAGACCCGCGCGGAGAATGGGAACAACGGCAAGCTTCTTGCCTGCAAGGTGCTTAACGGTGGCCTTGCAGATAGGGGTTTCAATTTCAACGTCCTCAAGCGGAAGGTCGCGCGTTGCTTCATAGCACATGAGCATTGCTATCTCCGAAACAAGGGCGCGGAAATCCTTTGAGGAGGTTTTCTTGTTTCTGAGGATTGAAAGCTTGTGGAGGATCAGGGGATGGTCAAAGATTGTTACGTTTTTGTTCATTTAATCAAATCCTTTCTTTTGCCTCGGAAACCGGAAAGCGCCTGCCAAAGACCGGCTTTTCCGGCTATTACGGCCGCAACCGCTGATTGGAAAGCACCACCCGAAGAACAGTCAAATTTCGTTTACCTCATAATTCAGGGCAAAAAAATTTTGACGTCTGCGATGGAAAATGCCGGCAAAGGCCGCTTTCCGGTGAATTGCGGACGCTTTATTTTGAAATATTATAACCCCTTGCAGGACAAAGTGCAAGGGGTTAAGGAAAGCTTTTTAATTTTTAGATACTTTGATGAAATGAGAGTTGAAATTATGACAACTTTCATACATTTAGGCAACCGAATCCGTCAAATGTCAAAAATATTCAGTCCCGTTTCATCGCAGTGAACGCGGTTAATAGCGCCGTCAAGCACAGTGATGAAAATTTCCGCCGTTGCGCCGATAATGCCCTCATTGAGGTGACCGCCGAAGGCGCGTCCCTTCTCGTCGGCAAGCGTTGCGTGGAGATGGATATAGCTTTCGCCGTTCATGACGCTCACATTGCCGCAGAGGTTTGTAAGCTCCATAAATTCGTTATATTCGTTTGCCTTATAGACCTTTGTTGCCATGTTATATACTCCGACAACAGTCCTTTTTAAAGCACCTATTCCGCTGATATGCGCCGCCTTAATCCTTCGGCGTGTGCAGACGTCCTTAACGCAGCTTACAATGTCCTCGCCTATCTCAAGGCGGAGAACAACGGTGTTTCCCATTACTTTTTCTCTCATTGCTTTGCACCTCTCAGTTCCGATAAAAATTTGTTATTAAGCGCCGCTTTTGCATCTTCATAGCCCTCATCATAAAGAGCGCCGAGATTCGGGCTGTTGCGTGTGAGGGTATCAATGCCGAAGCACTCCTTGGGCTCAATAACAAGGAGCTTACCCTCTTTTTCAAGCCTGTCCATCTCCTCAAGCAGCTTTTTGCAGCGGATATGAAGAGATTGAATCTGATTTATCATACACGGTGTCCGGCGCAGAAAAACGTTCGTAAGCACCTTTTTTCCGAAAGGCACGAGGTAATTTTCGCGCGGCTTTGTCAGCACAACAACAACCTTGTCGCAGCCCTCGTCAAACGCCTTCTGAAACGGGATTGGCGAAGCAATTCCGCCGTCATAATACTCCACTGAGCCGAGCTTGTACGCCTTGCAGACAGCCGGAATGCAGCACGACGCCTTGAGCACGTTGTAATCGTCCTTTTTGATATCGCTGTTTGTGAAAAAGTGCGCCTCTCCGTCGCAGGCTCTTGTTGCACCGACAAAAAGCTTCACTCCGGAGGAGACAAAGTGCTCGTAATCGAGCGGATATTCTCCGCCGGTATTGCAAAGGTCGGAATAGATATAATCAAGTCCGATAAAAGAGCCTGTTTTGCGCAGATTCCCCATGCTCATAAACTGCGGTCGCAGAGCGTATTTTGTGTAAAACTCATAGGTTCTGCCGCGCTGGGCGCAGGAATACGAAATGAGGTTTGCGCTTCCTGCGGATACTCCGACGCAAACGGGAAAAACAATGTTATTATCAATGAAGCAGTCATAAACTCCGGCAGAATATACGCAGCGCATTCCGCCGCCGACATCAACAATTCCTACCATTACTTCTCCTCCCGGTCACTTTCCAATTTATATCTGCGTTTTCCAACGCTCTTTTTTCCGTATTCAATCGCCTCGCTCGGGCAAAGGCAGATGCACGCCATGCAGTGGGTGCAGTTTTTGCCCCAAACCGGGCGGCCGTTTTCGAGCGTGATATTGCAAAGCGGACAAAGCTTTGCACATTTTCCGCAGCCGGTGCATTTTTCGCCGGCTCTGAAAGCGTCCGCTTTAACAAAAAGCGAATAGAAAATCGGGTTTACCGCGCCGCTCATGAAGCGGTCATACAGCCTCCTGCGAGGCGGAGGAAAGCTTTCGCCCCTTTTAATGATATCTGCCGCCCTTTGAATATGCGGCTCGGCGTTTTGAATTATCTTTCGCGCCTCCTCCTCGTCCGGAACGGAAAACATTGCAACATAGTTTTCCGGCATTACTATCGGATAAACGCCCATGCTTTCAAAGTCCTTTTCGCGGCAGAGCAGTTCGATATACTTCAGTGCGTCGCCTATCTCGCCGCCGCAGTCCATCACGAACCACGCCTTGCAACAGCCCACAAACGGCGTTTTCCTTATCCAGCTTTCAACAATGCGCGGTATACGCCAGGCATGAGTCGGAACAACAAAAACAAGCCTCTCCCGTGCGTCAACGGCGGCAAAGTCCTGCTGTCTGATTTTTTCGCCCATATCGACAAGCTCATCACCGAGAGCAGAGGAAAGCTTTTCTGCAATATATCGGCTGTTTCCCGTGCCGGTAAAATATAAAACCATCTTTCATGTCACCTCAAATCATTTTCCGGTTGAGCCGAAGCCGCCCTCACCGCGCACGGTGTCGGACAGCTCATTGCTTTCAACGAAGTTTGCCGCAGCATACGGCATGATGAGCAGCTGCGCCACGCGCTCGCCGTGTTCAATAAAACGTACTTCTTTTCCGTGGTTATGGATTGCCACCATGATTTCTCCGCGGTAGTCGCTGTCAATTACGCCGACCTTGTTTGCAGGGGCAAGATCCTTTTTGCAGGCAAGTCCGCTGCGTGCAAAAACAAGACCGGCAAAGCCCTGCGGAATTTCGGCGCAAAGTCCGGTGTGAACAAACCTCGTCTCCCCCGGCGGAATTTCAAGCGCAGAGTCAAGGCAGGCATAGAGATCCGCTCCGGCGGAAAAGGCAGAGCCGTAGGTTGGCGTTACGGCGTTTTTTGAAAGCTTTTTTATTCTAACGTCAAATGTCATTATTGAACAACTCCTGTAAGGGTAATCAAAAGCCCGGCATTGCAGACCGTCGCAGCCGGCCGTGCAAAGGTCAGTATGTCTAAAATTTACCATATTACGCCTTTTAAGTCAAGCAATCAAACAGATCCGCCCTTTTCAAAATGCCGCAGTACGGAATTATAACCGCGGTTCCTGCATATCATATAGTTGACGGAAGTCTGGCTCAATGCGGGTTTTTTAAGGCTGATTTCCGCCGATACTGCGCCAAAAATTACAGCTGACGGAAACGCCCGTTATCAGCTTGGGGAGGATATTATATGCAAAGCAAAACAAAACCCTATGTCTATTCGATTGTGCTGACGCTTGCGGTCGGCGTCCTTTCCGCGCTGCTGACAGCCGGAAACATGAACATCTATGAAAAGGTCAAGATGCCGCCCCTTTCGCCGCCGTCTTGGCTTTTTCCCGTGGTCTGGACAATACTGTATATTCTCATGGCGGTAAGCTTTGCGCGCGTGTACATCAAAAGGAAAAACTCTCCGAGAATGCGGCGCAACGCCATTGCAATCTATACGCTGAATCTCTTTTTCAACTTCCTTTGGAGCATACTCTTCTTTAACTGCGAAGCATACCTTTTCTCTTTCATCTGGTTGCTTGCGCTGTGGATCATCATTCTCATCATGTTCCTGAACTTTTTCAGAACGGACACTTCGGCAGGCATTCTTCTTATTCCGTATATTCTTTGGGTAACCTTTGCAGGATATCTGAATCTTGCAATTTATGTTTTGAACAAATAAGAATACAGCGCAAAAAAACAGGGTCTGCCGCATTCTCAGCGCAGACCCTTAATTACGCATTTTTTCGGCGGTAAAGCCCATTACATCTCGTCAATGAGGTTCACAACATCACCGACCGTTTTAAGATCCTCAATCGAATCATCGGGAATACTGATATCAAACTCATCCTCAAGCTCTGAAATCAGGTCAACAAGATCGATACTGTCCGCTCCGATTTCCTCCCAGGTTGTGTCTGCGGTAATCTTTGTTTCGCTCAGCTCAAACCTTTTGCCGATAATGTCGCTGACTTTTTCAAATGTATCCATTAGTATTTACCCCCTTTCGGTATCAATGCACTCCGGACAAAAAGCCGTCCGGAAGTTTTTCTTTTGCAACAGCCGGAAAACAATGCTCCCGGCTATATATGAATATTATTCACAAATGAATCTGTTTGTCAATACTTACGACAAAACTTTTGGCTTTATACCGGCTATAAATTCAAATGCGCCGTTTTTGGCGGCATAATAATTTCTTTCCCGTTTTTTGCAACATTATCCTTTAATAATCATCAGGTTTTTTTCAACAATAATTTCGGGTGAAAAAAGATGAGCTTATATAAAAGAAGGATAATTGAATACACAATCATTTTCTGCATCGGGAGCATAATGTATTGCCTTATCGAAATAATCTTCCGCCGCCACACGCATTGGACAATGTTCCTCACCGGCGGCGCTGTTTTCAGTATGCTTTACTTCATTAACCTTTCCTTGCGCACACGCTCGTTCGTTCTGCGCGGACTCATCGGCTGCCTTGTTATCACCACCGCCGAATTCGTTGTCGGCGTTGTTGCCAACCTTATTTTTAAGTTGAACGTTTGGGATTATTCATCTATGCCGGGAAATATTCTCGGACAAGTTTGCCCGCGCTTCAGCTTCTGTTGGTTTTTGCTTTCAATCTTCGCCGTTTATCTCTGCATTTTTTTATACTGGCAGTTGAATAAAAAGCTGAAGCTTAACCAAGACTTTGAGTGAGCCGCCAAGGGCGGCAATCATACGGCGAGGTACATAGAAATGAAAAACAACAAAGCTCTGATACTTGAAATTTCCTGCTTTGCAGCAATGGTGCTTACAATAATCTTTTCCGGAAGTCTTTCATCCTTTGAAAACGACTGCAAAACTGTCCGCAGCAATGTTTTCCGGCTTCATGTTATTGCAAACTCCGATTCATCAGAAGACCAGCAGCTGAAGCTCAAGGTCAGAGACGCGCTGCTGCTCCGGGGCAAGGAGGTCTTTTCCTCCGGTTCAACAAAGGAAAGCGCAGAAAAAGCGGCCTGCAAAAACCTTCAAAGCTTTTTGCAGACCGCAGAAAAAACAATCCGCGAAAACGGAAAGAACTATAATGTCTGCGTCTCCGTTGGAAAAAGCAGCTTCCCGACAAGAACATACGAAAACTTTACCCTGCCTGCCGGGGAATACGATGCGCTTCGCGTTGTAATCGGCGAGGGCAAGGGCAAAAACTGGTGGTGCGTAATGTTTCCGCCGCTTTGCCTTCCTGCCGCGGAAAAAAAGCAGGAGCTTTCCGACGTCCTTTCCGACGGCGGACTGGCGCTGGTGGAAAGCAAGCCGAAGTATGAGATACGCTTCTGGCTCATTGAAAAGATTGAGCAATTGCGCAAAAAACAATAACCACACCGAAAAAGCGGCTCACCGGGGAAACACCCTTGTGAGCCGCCTTTGATTTTCACTGTTATTTAATATCATCGCGCATAAAACGCTTTTCTTCCTCTTTAAGGTCAAGACCGATTGTTCCGCCCGGATTCATGTTGTACTTCGGGTCGAAATAATTCTTGAGAGCTTTGAATACGCCGAATTCCGTTCTGCCGAGACTGCCCTCAAGCCACGGAGCAAACATCTTTCCGATTCCGTGGTGATGGCTGATTGCCGCGCCGGATTTCTGAATGGCGTCAAGAATGCTTGTGTGGTAAGCCTTGAACTCCTCCGATGAGGACATCTTAGTAAGGAAGATGAAGTAAAGGTTTGCGCCCTGCGGATAGCAGTGCGACATATGAGTTGTGACAATAGTGTTCGGCAAAGCCTTGCAGACCTTGCGGACGTCAGCGTGAACCTGCGCCATGTTCGACCAGTTGACAGTACATTCAAGCGTGTCCGTAGTAATGCCGAAGTCCATGAGCGTATCTCTGAGATACGGGTCGTTAAAGCGTCCCTTTTCCCAGCTTTTGCAGACAAAGGAGGTGAGGCTCATTGCGCCGTATTTCTTTGCGATACGGCGGATATTCTTCGCAACATTTGCCGAATATCCCTTTTCACCGTCGGTAAAGCCGAGGAAAAGGCAGCGCTCCATATCCTTAAAGCCGGTTACGTCAAGCAGCTTCCAAAGCGGAGTTTCGTCAACGTTATAAAGGCGGAGCATCAGGTTTGTCTCCTCCGGGTCGGAAAGGCGGAAAACAGAGGAAAAGCCGCATTCACACTGCATCATCTCTCTGCCGGCGTCCATGGCGGTTTTCCAGTCTCTGAAGATGTATGAAAAGCGCTTTCTGTTCTCGGGCATATATCTGAATATGCGCAAAGTTACTTCAGTAAGTACGCCGAAGGTGCCCTCAGAGCCCATCATGATTTGATTAAGGTTCGGTCCGGTTGCTTCTCTCGAATAGTGACTGGTCTGGAAGTTTCCGATAGGAGTTGCGTATTTCTGCGAAAGGACAATGTCGGTAATGCAGCCGTAATAGGTGCTGTTCTGACCTGCGCCCCTTGTGACTGTCCAGCCGCCGACGCTTGAATATTCAAACGACTGCGGAAAATGACCGCAGGTATAGGCGCGCTTTGCGCCGAAGTTTGCAACAGCGTTGTTGAGCGTTTCCTCAAGCTTCGGACCGGACATACCGGCCTGAACCGTTATTGTCTGGTCAGTTTCGTTGAAGCGTATAACCTTGTTGAAGCGCATTCTCATATCGAGCGAAACGCCGCCTTTAATCGGCTCAACGCCCCTTGTTACCGAAGAGCCGCCGCCGTAAACATAAAGCGGAATGTCGTTTTCCGTGCAGTAGGCAACAATTTTTTCAATCTGCTCCGTTGTGTCCGGATAAATGACAACATCCGGAAGCGAGTCAATCCTGCCCTCACGCATACGCAGAAGGTCATAGGCAGTTTTGCCGTATGCAACGGAAAGGCGGTTATAGTCCGCTGTTGAAACATAGGCGTCGCCGACTGTTTCACGGAAGAATCTGATGTGCTTTTCGTCCATATTGCTCTTTTGCTTAAGCTCAACGGTCTCCCAGCCGATGTCGATGGGGTACTGTTTGAAATCGTCATCGGTCATAATGAACTTATCTTTCATCATTTTGTAAAGGCTCTCCTTAGGATACTTTACAAAATTCGGGTCTCCCCAGCGGAAAATTGAACGGTAGCTGTCCTTCGGTGCGGCCTCCTTTACCCATTTCGGTTCAAAGCCCTTATACGGTTTGGTACTCATAGTGTCTTATCCTCCTTGAAGTATCTATTATCTATTATTTATTATCTCTTATCTATTATCTTACTAAAGCACAGACCGGCTGTTTACACTTTCGGCAAAACCTTTTTTCTGAGTCTTTTATAAAGCGGCTCAAGGCGCTTATACATTTTTGAATAAACATTCTGATATATTTTCATATAAAGCTCATGGGTTTTCATGTCAGGCTCATAGGTGTGCCTTATCTGAACCATGCTTTTTGTTGCTTCTTCATAATCTTTGAACTCGCCCTTTGCAACAAAGGCAACCATTGACGAGCCGAGACCGCAGGCCTCGTGGGTCTGAATACACTTGACGGGAAGACCGGTAACATCCGAAAGTATCTGGCAGACGGCTGGACTCTTTGAGCCGCCTCCGCCAACGAAAATTTCCGTAATCTTTTTTCCGGACTGCTTTTCCATTGTCTTCATTCCGTCCAGAAGCGCAAAGTCTATACCCTCAATTATTGCCCGATAAAAATGGCGTTTTGTGTGTGCATCTGAAAAGCCGATCATTGCGCCCTTTGCAAGCGGATTCGCCATTCCTGCACGCCAATACGGCTGCAGAACAAGTCCGTCGCAACCCGGCGGAACATCATTGAGATGGGAATCAAGAACCCGTTCAACCGACCATCCCTTTTCCTTTGCCTCTCTCTTTTCCTCGTCCGCAAACTCCTTGACGAACCAGGAAACCATCCAATAGCCACGGTAAATCTGAAATTCCGGGTTATACATATCGTTGGGAACGGCAGGATATGCAGGCAGGAACTTTTGCGGTTCAAAGTAATCCTTAACCATCATCTGAACGGTTGCGGAAGTTCCGAACGAAACGGCAGCCTGATTGTCCTTGAGAACGGAAAGCCCGAGCGTTTCGCAACCCTTGTCAGAGCCGGTTGCAATCAGCGGCAAGCCCTCGGGTATTCCGGTTATTTCGCTTATCTGCCTGCTTATTGTTCCGATTGTCTCGCCCGAGGGAACAAGCTCGCAGAGCTTTTCTTCGGGAACATTGCACACGCAACGGGTGAGATTGTTCTTGCTCATCCAGCGACGGTTTTTATAATCGAACGGAACATGACCGACCATGTTGGCAGCAGAATCGCAAAGGCGACCTGTCAGCTTATAATTGAGATAGGTCGGCAGCATAACATACTTTGCGGTTTTTTTCCAAATATCCGGCTCGTTTTCCATAATCCAGTTGCAGACGGAGTTTTTTGTCTGATCCTTAACGGTATCCTCCATTTTGACGAGCTTGAACATAATCTTTTTCAGCGGTCCGAATTTTTCGTCCTCTTTGGCCTGCCGCTCGTCAAGCCACACGATGATATCGCGCAGAGCGTTGTTGTTTTCGTCAAGGCAGAGAACCGTGTCGCGGATTACGGTGAGGGTGACCGCTATTACGCTTTTCAGCTTTTCTTCGTTCCTTGCGCAAAGCTCCTTTGAAACGCGGCAGATTGCGTCAAAATAAAAATCCGGGTACTGCTCGGCGTGGCCGGGGCTTTTTGAAAGATACGGCGTTTCGTAATTATACTGACAAACGTCTTCAAGTTGACCTTTTTTGCCCACAAGCATTGCGCGCGCACTCTGCGTGCCGACGTCAAAGGTCAGGACAAGCTTATCTGACATTGCTGTTTTCTCCTTTTCTCCAAATAAATATTTTTATTTCTTCGCTTTCCCCGCCGGGGCAGCCTTTTTTGCTTGAGCAGCTTTTTTTGCCCGGGGCTTTTTGGCTTGCTTTTCTTCTTCGGGCAACTCGCTCAGAACGCCGCTTGTTGCAATAACGTCAACGCCGAGCGAGAGAACGTTTTTGATAACGACGTCTCCCCTTTTGAGCCTTTTTTTCACCGTAACGTGATTTATCTCGTTCATCACGTCAAAGATTCTTTCTTTCGGAATTTCTGCGGAAACCCTGACCGGAAGAACGGGCACAGCGTCAAACGCGGTCTTCACAACGGAGGAGATGGTGCGCTTCGGCGCGGTCATTTCGTCCGTTGCAAAGGTGATTCCCCTTTTGCACTTGTTTCCGGAAACGGAAATTCCATTTTCGTTTTGCGTAATTTCAAGCTCGCAACTGTTCGGACAAACGATGCAGACTAACTTTTTCATTTTTTCTCGCCCTCCAGTGTTACCGTTAGCTTATCCGAAGCTTTAAGCCCCGCTTCGGAAAGGTCGAGCACAAGCCGTTCCATTTCCGGCGGACGCAGGAACGGATACTTTTTTTCTTTAATAGTTTTTCCGTTTGCCGCAAAGGTGAGCTTGCATTTATCAAGAACGTCTCTGCTTCTGAAATAGAAGCAGACCTCTTTCATATCCTTTGAAAGGTCAATCTTCTGCGGAACAATGTATGCAATGTTCTCATCGGGAGCAACCGCGGCAAGCTTTTCGGCTACGCCCTCATAGGCGCAGGCTCCGTCCGCAGCGGTTACGGCACTTTCGGAAACGTAGTCAACAAGGTCGTTGACATGGAGCGCGTTGCCGCAGCTGAATACGCCGGGAACGCTTGTCATCAGGCTCTGGTCGCAAACGGGGCCCTTTGTCTTCGGGTCAATTTCAACCGAGAGACGTTCGGCAAGCTCGTTTTCCGGAATAAGACCTACAGAGAGGATGAGACCGTCACATTCAACAAAGCTTTCCGTACCCTTAATCGGGCGCATTTTTTCATCAACCTTTGAAATTTCAACGCCGGTAAGTCTGTCCTCGCCGAAAACCCTTGTCACCGTATGGGAGAGATAGAGCGGAATGTTGTAATCGTGAAGGCACTGATGAATATTCCGGGTAAGCCCGGAGGGAGTGCTCTTTGCCTCATAAACTCCGAGAACCTTTGCACCTTCAAGGGTAAGTCTGCGCGCCATAATAAGGCCGATATCGCCCGAACCTAAAATGACGCATTTCTTCGTCGGCAGCTGACCGAGAAGATTCGTAAGGTTCTGCGCCGTTCCGGCAGTGAAAACGCCCGCCGGTCTTGTTCCGTGGATATTGACCTGCTTTGCGGTTCTTTCGCGGCAGCCCGTTGCAAGAATGAGCGTTTTTGACTGAACAGTGAAAACGCCCTCGCGGCTCACAAGCGTAAGAGTAAAAAGCTCGTCCTTTTTTTCAATATCAGTGACAAAGGTCAGCGTTGTAACGTCGCACTTTGTCTCTTTCAGCATATCAATATATCTTTCGGCGTATTCCGGGCCCGAAAGCTTTTCCGAAAAGCGGATAAGACCGAAACCGTCGTGAATACACTGCTTGAGTATTCCGCCGAGCCTTGCCTCGCGTTCAACAAGGAGAACGCTTTTTCCCTTTTCGTCGCATCTCACTGCAGCTGCAAGTCCTGCCGGGCCCGCGCCGATGATAACAACATCATAAAGAGTTTTCATCTCACTTGCCCTCCTTTGTTTCACCGAATACAATTACGGATTCGCTGTTGCTTTTGCGTACCTCGGAAAGAGGAACACCCAAAAATTCGGCAATGATTTTCATAACAACCGGAGAGCAGAAGCCGCCCTGACACCTGCCCATTCCGGCACGGACACGCTTTTTCACTCCGTCAACGGTCGGAACGCAAATCGGTGAACGCAGTGCGTCCAGAATTTCGCCGCGGCTGATTTCCTCGCAGCGGCAGACAATCTCGCCGTAATCGGGATTCTTTTTGATAAGCGCGGCTCTTTCCTTTACGCTCATGTCGCGCAGGTGCGGAATCGGGTTCCTGTGCGGATTGAAGCTGTTGTTGCGTTCGGGCTTTATGCCGTAGCAGTAAAGAGCCTGCAGAGTCAATTTTTCAATGTCCAGCGCAACAACGGGCGCAGTTGTGAGTCCCGGAGACTGAATTGCCGCGCAATGAATTAGGTTATGGGTTTCGCGTCCTCGTTCAATAATAAAATCCTCCTCAAACGATGGAGCACGAACACCGGTAAAGTAGGTTATTATATCCGAACGCCTGAGCTTTTCGGTTGCGCCCTGCTGCTTGTTGAAAACATTGGTAATGCTTTCCGGGTTCGTTGCGGTGTTCTCCTTTTCAAAGGTTTCAACCGCGTCGGGTCCGACAAGGAGATTGTGGTGAACGGTGTGGAGAATTCCGCCGCCTTTTGTGTGACCCGCGCTTTTTTGCAGCGTTTTAATCGTCACAACCGAATGAATGAATGCGCCGGCCTTGGTGTCAAGAATACTGTTTGTGCCGCGCCTCGGATGGATAGAGTAAAAGCGGTCGCCTGCCATTTCGGCAACATCATCGGCAAAGACACCTGCGGCATTGATAACGATTTTCGGATAGACAGTTCCTCTGTTGGTTTTTACGGAAATAATTTCTCCGTTCTTGGTTTCCATTGAAACAACAGCCGTATTCAAGCTGATTTTTGCACCGTTCTGAACTGCGTTTTCGGCATAGGCTATCGTGAGCGAATACGGGCAGACACAACCTGCGGACGGGTTATAAAGCGCAAATTCAAAGTCTTTGTTCAGGTTCGGTTCCGCTGAAAAAAGCTCCTCTTTTGAAATAACTTTCGTGTCCACAACTCCGTCAACAAGCCTTCGCTTTGCGGCATAAGCTTCAACAAAGGGTTTTAGCTCTTTTTTGGTAAAGCCGACATACTGGCCGCAGCGCGAAAAAGGAACGCCGAGATCGCGGCAGACATCGCCGTAGACCTTATTACCCCAAAGAACATAATGCTGCTTCAGACTGCCCTTTGAAAGGTCAACTCCGGGGTGAACTTCTCCGTCGTTACGGCCGGAGGCGCCGAGAGCCAGGTCGCACTCCTTTTCAACAAGAAGGATATCAAGCTTCCATTTGGAAAGCTCGCGTGCAATTGAAACGCCCGAAATTCCGCCGCCTATGATGAGTACGTCCGGCGTCTTGCCGTCAAGGGCGTTATCCGAAAGCGAGGGCAGGCGCATTTCGGGAATCTTTGCGCCGGTAAATCTGATATTATTGACAACGTGGACGTCCTTTTTGCCGGTAACGGCCATCTGGCACGCCTCAACAATACCGTCCCATGTGTTCCATTCGCCGGTCATGACGCGCATACGGTTTTTATCGGTAAACTGAATTTTTCCTCCATAGCGTTCATTCAGCTTTCTTCTTAGCAATCTTTCATTCATTATAAAGACCCCGCAATAGTTATAATAACAAGGCAGAAGCACGCCTATATAGTAATCATACACTAAATTGCAGGAGAAGTCAAAATAAAGTTTGTTAATTTTGGATACTTTTTCCTTTTTTACGGTTATTCGACAGAAAGTAGTTATATGTATCGGATTGAGTGTTGAAAAAACGGTTTCCTGTTGCGCGGAATATCTGCACAGCAAAAAGCACCCCTCGGGCGCGCGAAATATCTATTATCTATTATCTCTTATCCATTATCTATTATCTAAAGTCCCCGGTTGTGCAAACGGTTTTTGTCCGTCCGCTCCGCTGGGGGTTACTTTTGTC
>JAEDEQ010000067.1 GCA_016293225.1 Clostridiaceae bacterium | reverse complement strand
CTTCTTTGATGTGGTTTGCTGACTTTATTGCCGAATATGCCGAAAACAAAGCGGCCTGCTTTACGCCTGCGCCTGCGGATATGCTGAACGACTCGTTTCTTGGACTGTCTGTTGTGGCGCTCGGACTTATAATCTGGCTGGTTATTCTGCTGATAAAAGATCCAAAGGGCGTTATAAAAGAAGTGTTGTTCAGAAAAAAATGAGCTTTTTACCCTTGGTCATTCAAGACTTTTCACTGAAAAACAACGCAAAGCTGCAACCGGTTGGCTGACGCGGCCGTGTTCTGCGCTGTTGCGGTTGAAGAAGCAGCAAAAGTCTGATAAATAAAGGGTTCTTAAAAAGTCCGGTTATGTAAGAGGAACGGTAACCACCAAATAATCCCTCGTCACTACAAATAGAATTACCCCCGAAGAATTTTCTCTCATAAAAGAGCGACATTCTTCGGGGGTTGGTTTTTCTGTTGTAGCCTCCAAATCCCCCCCGACTACAAAAGAAGCTCAAATAAAACATCTTATAAAAATGAGCAAATTGCCGGCTCTTTTCTTGACTTTTCCGCCCTAACGTGATAATATGATAAAGTATTAAAGAAAAGAGGTACTTGCTATGCCAAATTATCATAATGATTCAGTTCAGCGTCTCTACAGTGTAATTGCCGATATCAACACTCCCGAGGAGTGCCGCGCTTTTTTTGAGGATCTTTGCACAATTAAGGAAATTCAGGATATGGCTCAGCGCCTTGACACGGCTTTGCTGCTTGATAAGGGCTACAGCTATCAGAAAATATCTGAGGCGGTTAAGGTCAGCACAGCAACCATCAGCCGTGTGAACCGCGCGCTGAACTACGGCTCAAACGGTTACAGAACCGCTATTGACAAGATGAAAGAAACGGAGACTGAAAATGATAATAAATGATAAAGTTTTGCAGCAAAGCGAAAAAATTATATTTGCTCTGAGAGAGCTGTATCTGTCAAAAAAATTCTCGCCGTACAGAATGAGCAAATTTGAGGAATATGACCTTTACGCCGACAACAAGGACTTCCTTGTTTCGGACAATGTCATTACCTTCAACGATATCGGCGGAAAGCTCATGGCGCTCAAACCGGACGTCACTCTCTCAATAATAAAAAACAGCGTTGACAAGCCGCTTGAGACGCAAAAGCTTTTCTATAACGAAAACGTCTATCGTGTTTCCAAAAGCACAGGCTCTTTCAAAGAAATTATGCAGACGGGCGTCGAGTGCTTCGGAAAGGTCGGCGAAGCCGAAATATGTGAGGTCGTGACCCTTGCGTGTGAAAGCCTGAGCGTGCTTTCAAAAGACGCCGTGCTCGTCATTTCAGACCTCGATGTTTTAAAGCAGGTTATTGACAAGCTTTCTCTGAGCGCCGAAAATCAGACCCGTCTTTTCAAAGCCGTGAGCGAAAAAAATCTTCATGAGGCAAGAACGCTTCTCGATGACTGCGAAAACAGGAGCGCCGCTTCGCTGCTTCTTTCGCTTATGTCTCTTCACGGCGGCGCGGAGGACGTGATGAAAAAGTTCAAGGAGCTTATGGCTTTCTCGGGTATTGACTGCTCCTCGTTCTGTTCTGTTACAGAAAAGCTGATTTTTCAAAAGCTGCCGTGTGTTCTTAATATCGACTTTTCTCTTACGGGCGATGTTAATTATTATAACGGAATATTTTTCGAGGGCTTTCTGCCCGATGTGCCTACAGATGTTCTCTCGGGCGGTCAATATGACAGACTGATGAAAAAGCTCAGGAGAAAATCCTGCGCAATCGGTTTTGCGGTCTACACAGACGCTCTTGACAGAATTGACCTCAGCGCCGATAAAAACGAGGCTGACGGCTTTATCAATATCGCTCTTCCGAAAGGCAGGCTCGGCGAATGGGTTTACTCAATGTTCGCTCAGGCGGGCTTTGAGTGTCCGAGTATTCTTGAGCCTAACAGAAAGCTGATTTTTGAAAATCCCGAAACGGGCGTGCGCTATTTTTGGGTCAAACCCTCAGACGTTGCAATATATGTTGAAAGGGGAGCGGCTGATATCGGCGTAGTCGGCAAGGATATTCTTCTTGAATACGAGCCCGATGTTTATGAGCTTCTCGACCTGAAAAAAGGCAAGTGCAAAATGGCAATCGCCGCGCCTAAGGGCTTTAAGGACGACGGACTGGGTACGCTTCGCGTTGCAACAAAGTTCTCCGGAATAGCCAAAAATTACTATCGCGCAAAGGGCAGAGACATTGACATTATCCACCTCAACGGTTCAATAGAAATAGCTCCCGTCTCAGGTCTTTCCGATGTAATTGCAGATATTGTTGAAACAGGCGCAACGCTTCGCGAAAACAATCTTGAGGTTATTGAAGATATCTGCCCGATAAGCGCAAGGCTTATTGCCAACAAGGCGTCCTTCAAGTTTAAAGGCAGGCAGATTGAAAAGGTACAGACAGGGCTGTCGAAAGCAGTGGAGGAAATGAAATGATCAAAATCCTTAAATACGGCGAAGTTAAGAATGAAGATATCTTCGCAAGGTCGATGCCGAAAATGAACGTTGAAGGCATCGTCACGGAAATTATAGATAATGTTAAAAAGAACAAAGACAAGGCGCTTTTTGAATATTGCAAAAAATTTGACAAGGCAAATCTCTCTTCTCTCGTTGTCAGTGAAGAGGAGATTAACGAGGCTGTTTCCGCGGTTGAACCCGAATTTCTTGAAATTCTTCAAAGGGCTGCTGCCAACATTAAGAAATTCCACGAAAAGCAGAAAAGGAACAGCTTCATTATTAATGATGAAAAAGGCGTCATAATAGGCCAGAAGATTATTCCCGTTGACAGGGCGGGTCTTTATGTTCCCGGCGGAACAGCGGCTTATCCGTCAACGGTTCTGATGGATTCTATTCCTGCAAAGCTTGCCGGCGTCAGGGAGGTCGTTATCGTCACTCCGCCTAATGCAGAGGGAAAAATCAACCCGGTTATTCTCGCCGCCGCCTCTGTTGCCGGTGTTGACAGAATTTTCAAGGTCGGCGGCGCTCAGGCTATTGCCGCTCTTGCCTACGGAACCGAAACCATACCTAAGGTTGATAAAATTGTCGGCCCCGGCAACGCGTTTGTTGCCGAAGCCAAAAAGCAGGTGTTCGGCAAGGTTTCAATCGACATGATAGCCGGTCCGAGCGAAATTCTGATTGTTGCCGACTCAAAAACCGACCCTGCGTATGCGGCGGCGGATCTTCTCTCCCAGGCGGAGCACGACAAGCTGGCCTCTGCGGTTCTTGTCACGGACAGCGAAGACCTCGCCGAGGCGGTATCAGCCGAGCTTGAGCGGCAGATTCCGCTTCTTGAAAGAGCCGAAATTGCAAGAGCTTCAATTGACGATAACGGAAAGATTATTGTTGCCGACACTCTTGAAAAGGCAATAGAAATTGCTAATGAAATAGCCCCCGAGCATCTTGAGCTTTGCGTTGACGAGCCTTTCGATTACCTTGACAGTATTCGCCACGCAGGTTCAATCTTCATGGGCAGGAACTGCCCGGAAGCGCTTGGAGACTACTTCGCCGGCTCCAATCACACCCTCCCCACAAGCGGAACGGCAAAATTTTCAAGCCCGCTTTCGGTTGATGATTTTGTTAAGAAAACACAATATACCTATTACACAAAAGAGGCTCTCTCAAAAGTTGCCGCCGATGTTGCCTACTTTGCAAACAAAGAGGGACTCACCGCTCACGCAAAGAGCGCTGTCATAAGAACGGAGAAAAAGCAATGAGCAGATTTTTTAGCCCTAAATATTCCTCGCTCACACCCTATACTCCGGGCGAACAGCCGCAGGAGAGGAAATATCTTAAGCTTAACACAAACGAGTCGCCTTTTCCTCCCTCGCCGCTTGCGCAGAGGCTTGCAAGGGATGCGGCAGGCGACTGTCAGCTATATTCAGACCCCGAGTGCAGAGCTTTGGTCAATACAGCCGCAGAAAGCTTCGGCGTTGAAAAGGAGAACCTTCTTTTCACAAACGGCTCGGACGAAATACTCAATTTTGCATTCATGGCTTTCTGCGACAGCGAGCATCCTGCCGTGTTCCCGAATATTACATACGGCTTTTACCCGGTTTTTGCAGAATTGAACAAAATTCCATATGAAGAAATACCGCTTAAAGATGATTTTTCGATTGATATAAACGACTATATCGGCATAAACAAGACCATCTTTATCGCAAATCCGAATGCCCCGACCGGTATTGCGCTTTCAAAAGCCGATATTGAAAAGATAGTCGCTTCAAACCCCGATAATGTTGTTGTTGTTGATGAGGCCTATGTTGACTTCGGGGCGGAAAGCTCGGTGTCGCTTACCAAAAAATACGACAACGTTCTCGTCTGTCAGACATTTTCAAAATCGCGCTCGCTTGCAGGCGCAAGGCTCGGCTTCGGTATCGGCTCAAAGGAGCTTATCAATGACCTGAACACGATAAAGTATTCCACCAACCCCTACAACATCAACCGAATGACAATGGCGGCGGGTATCGGAGCGCTGTGCGACAAGGAATACTTTGAAAAGAACTGCCTTAAGATTGCTGAAAACCGTGAACAGACAAGAAGGGAGCTTCAAAAGCTCGGCTTTTGGGTGACCGATTCAAAAACAAACTTCATCTTTGCAAAGTCAGATAAAATCGGGGGCAAAGAGCTCTATCTTTCATTAAAAGAAAAGGGCGTGCTTATCCGTCACTTTGAAACTCCGCTGCTTAAGGATTACAACCGTATCACTGTCGGCAGTAAGGAGCAGATGGAGGAATTTATAAAGACAGTAAGGGAAATTCTGGAGGAAAAGCAATGAGAACAGCAGAGGTAACAAGAAAAACGGCTGAGACGGATATAAGCTTAAAGCTTAATCTTGACGGCAGCGGAAAAAGCAATATTAACACAGGCTGCGGCTTTCTTGATCATATGCTTGTGCTTTTCGCCTCCCACGGAAGATTTGATCTTGATATCAGCTGCAAGGGCGACACCTATGTTGACTATCACCACACGGTGGAGGATATCGGCATAGCTCTCGGAAAGGCGTTTTATGACGCTCTGGGCGAAAAAAGAGGTATCCGCCGCTACGGCGACACAATTCTTCCGATGGACGAGGCGCTTATAATGTCCGCGGTTGACTTTTCGGGCAGGTCATATCTCGGTTATGACCTTGAAATTCCCACCGAAAAGGTCGGCGACTTTGACACCGAGCTTGCCCAGGAGTTTTTTCTCGGCTTCATAAGAAACGCCGAGTGTTCTCTTCACATCAAAATGCTTTCGGGCAAGAACACACATCACATACTTGAGGGAGCTTTCAAGTCGGTTGCAAGAACGCTCCGTGAAGCGGTGCAGCTTGACGAAGAGTTCAAAAATGAAATCCCCTCAACCAAAGGAGTTTTATAATGACGGCAATCATTGACTACGGAGTCGGCAATCTTTTTTCCCTTGTTTCCTCTTTTGGCAGGATAGGTGAAGAAGCGCAGATCACCGCAGATAAGGAAATAATTGAAAAAGCAGACAGAATAATACTCCCCGGAGTCGGCGCATTCTGCGACGCGGCCGAAAAGCTCAGAAACTCCGGGCTTGTTCCGGTTCTGATGAATGAGATAAAAAAGGGTAAACCCGTCCTTGGCATCTGTTTGGGTATGCAGCTTCTGTTTGAAAAAAGCTATGAATACGGCGAACACGAGGGGCTTTCACTGCTCAAGGGCGTTATAAAGCCGATTTCCGCCGTGGCTGAAAACGTTAAAATTCCGCACATGGGCTGGAACTCACTGAGCTTCACAAAAGGCGCTCACCCGCTTTTCAAATATATAAAAGAGGGCGATTATGTTTATTTTGTTCATTCGTTTTTTGCTTCGGACTGTGATGACAGCGTTATTGCCGAAACCGATTACGGCGCGCCGCTCACCGCCGCCTGCGCTCAAAAAAACATTATGGGCTGCCAGTTCCACCCGGAAAAAAGCGGCGAGGTCGGTCTGAACATTTTAAGAGCGTTCTGCGAAATGAAAGAGGGTGCAATATGCTGATTTTTCCTGCGATTGACTTATATGAAAAACAGGCGGTGCGCCTTTTTAAGGGCGATTACAACAGGAAAACCGTTTACTCAGACGACCCCGTGAGCGTTGCTCGCGAATTTAAAAAAAGCGGCGCTTCCCACATTCATCTGGTTGACCTTGAGGGTGCCAAAACAGGCGAAACCCCGAATTTTGATGTGGTGTGCGCAATAAAAAGGGAAACCGGTCTTTTTTGCGAGATAGGCGGCGGAATCCGCAGCATGGAAGTTGTTGAAAAGTATATTTCCGCCGGGCTTGACAGGGTCATTCTCGGCACTGCCGCCGTGACAAACGAAGGCTTTGTTCAAGAAGCGGTTGAAAAGTACGGCGAAAAAATTGCTGTCGGTATTGATATCAAGGACGGCTTTGCGGCGATTAAAGGCTGGACGGAAAGCTCCGGAATTGACGCCTTTGAATTTTGCGAAAGAATGGAAAAAATCGGCGTACGAACGCTTATTTGCACCGATATTTCAAAGGACGGCGCAATGGTCGGAACAAACCGCGCGCTTTATAAAAA
Organism: Clostridiaceae bacterium; assembly: GCA_016293225.1. Taxonomy (GTDB): domain Bacteria; phylum Bacillota; class Clostridia; order Oscillospirales; family Acutalibacteraceae; genus UBA6857. The sequence continues at coordinate 2,843 of JAEDEQ010000067.1, read as the reverse complement.
GCTTTCCGAAAAATTTTCCGTTGACATCGTCGCTTCGGGCGGCGTTTCGTCAATTGACGATGTTAAGGCGCTCAGAAAGCTGAATATCTACGGCGCAATTATCGGAAAGGCTTATTACACAAAGGCCGTTGATTTAGGTGAAGCAATCGAGGTGGCAAAATGATTACAAAAAGGATTATACCCTGCCTTGACGTCAGAAACGGTCAGGTTGTTAAGGGAGTTAACTTTGAGGGTCTTCGTGAAATTTCCTCGCCCGTTGAGCTTGCAAAGTATTACAGCCGGTGCGGCGCGGACGAGCTTGTTTTTTATGACATTACCGCTTCCTCGGACGGAAGAAAGCTGTTCACCGATATTCTTTGCGAAACGGCAAGGAATGTGTTCATTCCTCTCACCGTCGGCGGCGGAATTAACACCGTTGAGGATTTCGACAGGGTGCTCAAGTGCGGCGCGGACAAGGTCAGCGTGAACTCCGGCGCCATAAGGAATCCGAACCTGATTAAAGAGGCCGCAAAGCTTTACGGCGACCAGTGCGTTGTGCTTTCGGTGGACGTTAAGCGCGTTGACGGGGTTTTCAGAGTGTTCGCAAAGGGCGGTCGGGAAAACACCGGACTGGAGGCCATTGAGTGGATCAAACGCGGCGTTGAAAACGGAGCGGGGGAGATTGTTCTCAACTCCATTGACACCGACGGCGTGAAACAGGGCTTTGACCTTGAAATGCTCGAGGCGGTCTGCGCGGTGGTGAACGTTCCCGTAATCGCGTCCGGAGGCGCAGGGAAAACAGAAGATTTCATCACCCTTTTCAAGGCTCTGCCGGGCGTTGACGCAGGACTCGCCGCTTCAATTTTCCATTTCGGCGAGGTCAGCATTGCCGAGCTTAAAAAAGAGATGCGAAAAAACGGTATCAGCGCAAGAATATGAGGAGGAACACCAATGCTTAACATAGATGAACTGAAGTTTGACGAAAAAGGTCTTATCCCAGCAATAGTGGTGGACAGCGTTACAAAGCGTGTCCTCACCCTCGCATACATGAACAGGGAAAGCCTTAGAATTTCAATGGAAAAGGAGCTGACCTGCTTTTTCAGCAGGTCAAGGCAGGAGCTGTGGCTGAAAGGCGAAACCAGCGGAAACTTTCAGCACATTGTTTCAATAACGGCCGACTGCGACAAGGACGCCCTTGTTGTCATGGTTGAGCCGGAGGGTCCGGCCTGCCACCTCGGAACAACGTCATGCTTTGAAAACCCCGTTTTTGAAAGCGAGGAAAGGCAGGAATTTTCCTATGAAAAGCTTTTTGAGCTTATCAAGGGCAGGAAAACCGAGAAAAAGGAGGGCTCATACACAACCTATCTTTTTGAAAAGGGTCTTGATAAAATCCTGAAAAAGGTCGGGGAGGAAAGCACGGAGGTCATCATCGCCGCAAAGGCGCAGGACAAAAAGGAAACGGTCTATGAAATTGCCGACCTTGCCTATCATGTAATGGTACTCATGATTGAAGCCGGAATTTCGCTTGAGGATATCCACAAAGAGCTTGCCTCGCGCCATGTCATTGACAAAAAAGTTAAGCAGGAGAAGATGACCTGATGAAAAAGCAAGACCTCCACACCCACACAACCTACAGCGACGGCAAAAACACCCCGGAGGAGATGGTTCTTGCCGCCGTTTGCGCAGGGCTTGACACCATCGGAATTTCCGACCACTCCTACACCGCGATTGACGAAAGCTACTGCATTAAAAAGGAAAAAATTTCCGCCTATGTTGCGGAAATTTCTGCCCTGAAGGAAAAGTACAAGGGGCAGATAGAAGTCCTTTGCGGCATTGAGCAGGATTATTTTTCAGATGAACCGACCGATATGTTCGATTATGCTATCGGCTCGGTTCACTATCTCAAGGCCGGGGACGTGTATATCCCGGTTGACGAGGACGCCGTAACGCTCAAAAACGCTGCCGAAAAATTTTTCGGCGGCGATATCTATGCCCTTGTTGAAGAATACTATCGGCTTGTGGGCAATGTTATTGAAAAAACCAACGCCGACATCATCGGCCACTTTGACCTGATTACAAAATTCCGGGAGCAGACGCCCCTTTTTGATGAAAACAACCCGAGGTACATTTCCGCCTGGAAAAACGCCTGCAACAAGCTGCTCAGAACCGGCAGACCCTTTGAGGTCAACACCGGCGCAATTTCAAGGGGCTACCGGACAACGCCCTACCCCTCGGCGGAGATTAGGCAGTATATTCTTCAGAACGGGGGAAAGCTCGTTTTTTCAAGCGACAGCCACACGGCAGAAAGCGTTGGAAAATGAAGCGCAAAACCTGTTTCATTTGAAACAACTTTCATTCGTTATCTATTATCTATTATCTATTATCCATTATCTATTATCTAAAGTCCCCCGGTTGTGCAAACGGTTTTTGTCCGTCCGCTCCGCCGGGGGCAATATAATATCTAAAATCCAACATCTAAAATCTAAAATCCAAATTCGTAGGGGCGGCGCTCGTAGCCGCCCAAGATTGCAGCGAGGTAGATTTTCGGGCGGTCACAAGTCCCGCCCGTACATGGCACTGCCTGCACAAATGAACACCATAAAACCAAAACCTGTAGGGGCGTCGCTTGAGGCGCCCGTTGTTCCCCCCCTGCGCCGGCCGAAAAATTAATGTGAAACGTCGGGATTTCGTTTGTTTTTTACGCGGCCGTTTTGGGATAGCTTCCCGGGCGCCTCGCGAGACGCCCCTACGAATTTAGATTTTAGATATTAGATATTAGATTTTAGATAGTGCCCACCATTTCCCCACGAATGAACACCATAAAACCAAAACCTGTAGGGGCGTCGCTTGAGGCGCCCGTGCAA
>JAEDEQ010000066.1 GCA_016293225.1 Clostridiaceae bacterium | reverse complement strand
CCTTCGGACGCCGCTTTCATCTGCAAACAGCAACGGCGAGTGGGAATTAATTTACGCTTTAAAAACATATAGTAACTGCTTTTCAAGTCGCGGCTTTCTGCAAAAAGATAACATCTAACATCTAACATCTAATATCTAAAATCTAAATTCGGACGCCGCTTTCATCTGCAAACAGCAACGGCGAGTGGGAATTAATTTACGCTTTAAAAACATATAGCAACTACTTTTCAAGTCGCGGCTTTCTGCAAAAAATAAGCTATCTGTTTTTTTAAGTGAGTAAAACGAAAACTGTAATATAACACAAACAAAAAAGACAAAACTCGTAGGGGCGTCGCTTGAGGCGCCCTTTGTTTCCCATTGCGTTGACCGAAAAATTAACGCGAAACGTCGGGATTTCGTTGGGTTTTTACGCGGCCGTTTGTGGCAAGGCAGCAGGGCGGCTCCGAGCGCCGCCCGTACAAATTTAGATTTTAGATTTTAGATGGTGGCTGTTGTGCGGAATACCCATACGGCAAGAAGTACCCCTTTGGTCGCGAAAAATATCTATTATCTATTATCTATTATCCATTATCTATTATCTAAATTACAAAAACATCCGCACGTTTGCCATATTCGGTAAACGTGCGGTTCGGTTTTTATTCATAGAGTTTGCCGCCCGCTCATAAAATACAAGCGGCGGTTGTTTTATCCGGTCAGTTCTGCGTGTTATTCTTCACGCCGGGTCTGCCGCAGCACTTTTTATATTTTTTGCCGCTGCCGCACGGGCAGGGGTCGTTAACGCCGATTTTATCGCTCTTTGACTTGCGGACGGTTTTTCCCTTTTCGCTGCCGTCTCCGGAGCCGGAGGCGCCTGTGACCTTTGCAACCTGCTCGCGCTTGACCTCATCGTCCGTCCTGAACTTTGCGGAAAGGACAATTTTAACGGTGTCCTCACGGATTGAGGCAACCATTGCGTCAAACATATCCGCGGTTTCCTCGCGGAAAGCGACAATGGGGTCTTTCTGACCGTAGGCAACAAGGCCGATACCCTGCTTGAGCTCATCGACCGCGTCAATGTGATCCATCCACTTGAGGTCAACGCAGCGAAGAAGCATTGCGCGCTCAATTTCACGCATCAATTCCGGTCCGAACTCTTTTTCGCGCTTTTCATGGAGGGCGTGCGCCCTTTCGCAGAGAATTTCCCTGATCTCCTCGGAGGACTTGTCGTTTTCAACAAAATCGTTCTCATCGGTCAGCCAGCCGAGATATTTTTCACGCAGAGAAGCAAGATGCCATTCCTTGCTCGGAATGTTCGGCGGGCAGAAGAAAGCAACGGAATCCTCAACGGATTCGTCAATCATCTTTGAAATAACGGGCTTCATATCCTCACCCTTGAGAACCATGTCGCGCTGATTATAAATTACGGTACGCTGACGGTTCATTACATCGTCAAACGAGAGAACATGACGGCGGACGGCAAAGTTGTTGCCCTCAACCTTGCGCTGCGCGGCCTCAACCTGCTTTGAAAGCAGACCGACTTCAATCGGCATATCATCATCAACGGGCAGACTTTTCATTATGCTCATCATTCTGTCGCCGCCGAAAAGACGCAGCAGGTCGTCCTGCATTGAAAGATAGAAGCGGCTTTCGCCCGGGTCGCCCTGACGGCCGGAACGTCCGCGCAGCTGGTTGTCAATTCGCCTTGACTCATGGCGCTCGGTACCGATGATGTAAAGACCGCCGGCGGCTCTTACCTGCTCGGCCTCCTCGGAGATCTCCTCTTTATACATTTTTTCAAGCTTTTTAAAGGTCTCCCTTGCTTCAAGAATATCCTCGTCCTGAGTTTCGCCGAAGCCCGTTGCTTCTGCAATCAGCTCCTCCGGATACTCCCTTTTTCTCATCTCGCTTTTTGCAAGGAATTCCGCGTTACCGCCGAGCATGATGTCGGTTCCGCGTCCGGCCATGTTGGTTGCAATGGTGACCGCTCCGAGCTTACCTGCCTGAGCAATGATTTCCGCTTCCTTTTCGTGGTGCTTTGCGTTGAGGACGTTGTGCTTGATTCCGCGCTTTTTGAGCGCAGCGGAAAGGCGTTCGCTCTTGTCGATTGAAACCGTACCGACCAGAACGGGTTGTCCCTTTTCGTGGCAGGCAATGATCTGCTCAATTATTGCGTTGAACTTGAACTGCTCTGTCTGATAGATTACATCGTCGCGGTCAATACGTCTGACCGGCTTGTTGGTCGGAACCTCAACCGCGTCAAGACTGTAAATTTCCCTGAACTCCTGAACCTCGGTCATTGCGGTACCGGTCATACCGGAAAGCTTTTCGTAAAGACGGAAGTAGTTCTGGAAAGTGATGGTTGCAAGGGTCTTGTTTTCCTTTGCAATCTTTACGCCCTCCTTGGCTTCGATAGCCTGATGAAGACCCTCGTTATAGCGGCGTCCAATCATGATACGGCCGGTGAACTCGTCAACGATGAGCACCTGTCCGTCCTTGACAACATAATCAACGTCGCGCTTCATAACACCGTGCGCCTTTATTGCAATATTGATATGGTGCGAAAGAGTGAGGTTGTCCGGGTCGGAAAGGTTTTCAATATTGAAATACTTTTCCGCCTTGGCAATACCGTTTTTTGTCAGCGAGGCTATCTTGCCCTTTTCGTCAACAACATAGTCGGCGCCCTGCTCCTGCGCAATCTCCTCAAGGTTCATTTTGGAGTCCGTTTCGGGAATACGCAGGCATTTAAGGTGCTTTACAAAGTCGTTTGCAAGCGAGTAAAGCTCGGAGGACTGACTGCCCATTCCGGAAATGATGAGCGGCGTTCTTGCCTCATCAATAAGAATGGAGTCAACCTCATCGACAATGGCAAAGTAATGGCCGCGCTGAACCTTTTCGTCAATATACTGAACCATGTTATCGCGCAGATAGTCAAAGCCCATCTCGTTGTTCGTGCCGTAGGTAATGTCCGCGGCATAGGCCTTTCTTCTCTCATCGGTATCAAGTCCGTTAACGATAAGACCGACCGAAAGACCGAGGAAGCGGTAGACCTTGCCCATCCATTCGCTGTCGCGGCGTGCAAGGTAATCGTTGACCGTAACAATATGAACGCCCTTTCCGGTCAGCGCATTGAGATAAGCCGGGAGGGTTGCAACAAGGGTTTTTCCCTCGCCGGTCTTCATTTCGGCAATTCTGCCCTGGTGCAGAACGATGCCGCCCTCAAGCTGAACGGGGAAGTGCTTCATTGAAAGCACACGCCACGACGCCTCGCGGCAAACGGCAAATGCCTCGGGAAGAATGCTGTCAAGCGATTCTCCGTCGGCAATACGCTTTTTGAATTCATCGGTTTTTGCGCGCAGCGCTTCATCGGAAAGAGCTGCATATTCATCCTCAAGGGAGAGGATTTTATTGACTGTCGGCTTTATTCTTTTAATCTCCTTTGTTGAATAATCGCCGAAGAGCTTTTTAAAAATACCCATTGTTTCACCTCAATTACATATTCGATATTAATTATATCACAACGGTTTGCTTTTTTCACCCCTTTTTATAAAAAAATCTGTCTGCCTTTTTTGCTTTTTAAAACCGGGTAAAAGCTGTGTATATTGCACATTTTTCGGAAAAACGCCCGACTGCAAGAAGAAAGTAAACATAAGTCGATTATTTTTTTCCATTTTTCTCTAATATTATTGACAAACAAAAGTAAAGGTGCAAGAATATAGGGCAAAGATTTATAGGCGGCAAAAACAGTCCGTCAAGGAAAGGGGAATTCAATATGGCAGGTTCATTGCAGTATATCCGTAAGTTCGGCAACGTTTCATTTTGCGATATGCCGTTTTGCGACGCAGACAATATTGCTTTGTGCGAAATCTTCTATATGCCGTTTGAAAAGGTTGTTTCGGAAAGCTTTTCCGATGAGCCGCGCGCTTTTGACGAGGTCTGCCGCGCACTGTTCAGCTATAACGGCAACCGCCACCGCGCTCCCGGTCTGATGCTCAAAAAATCTATCTCCGTCAAAATGATGGAGATGGCAAAGCAGAAGCGCTATGCCGAAATGAAAATGGTTGCCTGCACGGAAACCTTCAAAACCAATCCTGCAGTACAGTTTGCCGCGGCAACCTTCATTCTTCCGGACGGCACTCTTGTTGTTGCTTTCCGCGGCACGGACGACAGCCTCATAGGCTGGAAGGAGGACACCGATCTCTATATCAGGCGCTCCATTCCGTCACACGCTCTTGCGGTCAACTACCTTGAAAACGTTGCAAAGCATTTTGACGGCGATATTATCATTATCGGTCACTCAAAGGGCGGAAACGTTGCGCTCTACTCCGGTCTTTACTGCTCTGAACAGACAAGGTCAAGAATCAAGGCGCTTTATAACAACGACGGCCCCGGCTTTTTTGATAATTCGCCATACAGAACGAAGCAGTATAAAGAGCTGCTTTCAAGATACAATCACTTCATTCCGAGCTCATCGTTTGTCGGCGTTCTGCTTGCGTTTGACAAGGACTACACCGTGGTCAAAAGCAAGCGTATCCTCGGTCCGACGCAGCACGACCTTTCCACCTGGCAAATTACCGACTGCGACCTGAAGACGCTTCCGCGCCCGTCAAAGCTTGCAAAAATTAACGAGCTTTGCCTTTCCGGAATCATGTATCGCATAAACCGCGAGCAGGGGCAGAACTTTGACCGCGTTGCCACCGCTGTTATTGAAGGCTCCGGTCAGGTCAATCTGCTCGGCGTTTCAAAGCACCTTCCGTCGGTGGTCAAGAGCACCGTTAAAACATGGAAAAGCCTTGATGAGGACACAAGAAAGGAATTCCGTGAAACTTTCAGCGGCTCAAAGGAGATCCTCAAGGACAGCGTTAAGCTCGTTGTTACGGAAGGCAACAAGGAGGCAAGGGAGGAAGCTCTTGAAGACCTTGCGCTGCAGGGCGTAAAGCTTGAGGCGCTTAAAATCTGAGCGGCTTTGAAGCTCAGGTCAAACCGAAACCAACTGCTCTCAAATGAGTCCGGCGCAAAAAGCCGGACTCATTTTTTGCGATTTTGCGCACGTGACCCCAGGCCGCTGCCCAACTTCGATGGTCGTAGAGATTTTGACCGCCCCTCCCCAAAAAAATATTTTTTACAATAGGTTGAATTTATCCTAAAACGGTGATATACTATTAGTAGCAGATGAAAGGAAGTGGGCAGTCATGACTGTAAACACAAATAACCTTGTTTCCATTACCGAAGCAAACCAGAATTTTTCGCGCATCGCACGTATGGTCGATGAAAGCGGATCGGTTGTCATATTGAAGAACAACACACCGCGTTATCTTCTCATTGAGTTTGGCAAAGCTGAAGCCGAGCAGGTTGCCGCCGATGAGGATATTCTTTCCGTTTCCCAAAGGCTTATCGAGCAAAACCGCACTGCATATGAGGTGCTTGCAAAATGATTGTTCTTGCAAAAGAGCAGATTATCAAACTGCATGAATATCTGATTCGGGAGACGGGCGGCAGTCAGGGACTGCGCGACGAATCCTTGCTGGATGCCGCAATACACGCTCCGTTTCAATCCTACGACGGGATTGATATGTTTCCATCCATTCAGCAAAAGGCGGCCAGACTCGGGTTTGGTCTTGTAAAAAACCATGCCTTTATTGACGGCAACAAACGCATCGGAGCGCATGTCATGCTCGTTTTTCTTGCACTGAACAAGATTGAACTTGTATATGAGCAGAGCGAATTGTCGGATGTAATTTTGAAGATTGCATCCGATGAGTATGGTTTTCCGGAACTGCTCCAGTGGATTCTAAATCATCAACAGTAAAGGTGTTTCATCCATACAAACAATCATTCACAACAGAATCAAGTGATTATAATTAAAATATGTCCTACCTTTTGGTAGTAGTCCAATATGGATGAAGCAAAAAAGCATAAGCAGATATCAGAAAACCTCCTTGCCGAAATCAACAAAGATTCCTGCAAGGAGGTTAAACAACAATTAAAAGTGGTTACTGCTTTTGGCCGAGCTCAATGCCGCGTCTGAGAGCAACCGTGTTCATCTCCATGATTGCCGGAGCCTTGGAAGCAAACTTCTTTTTAAGGCTGTCAAGAAATTCATCCTCGGTAATGATGTTCGTGGCACCGATGAGAGCGCCGATGATAACGATGTTCGCCGCTTTCGGGTTGCCGATTTCATCAGCGATATCGTCAACGGGAAGGGAGATTACGGTTATATCGTCCCGCTTAACCTCACTTGTGACTCTGTTTGAGTTGAGCAGCAGAACTCCGCCCTCCCTTAGCTGAGTCTTAAACTTTGAAAACGACAGCTCGTTCATGCAGACAAGAACGTCGCACTTTTTTGCAAGCGGCGAAACAACAGGACTGTCATCAATAACAACGGTGCATTTTGCGCTGCCTCCGCGCTGCTCGGGACCGTATTCCGGAAGAAAGGTTGCGTATTTTCCTCCCTCAACGGCTGCTTTTGCGGTCATCATGCCTGCGGAAACAACACCCTGTCCGCCGGAGCCTGAAAAAATAAGTGATTTTTTCATTTCGTTTCAGCCTCCTTGTCCTTGTATACGCCGGGTACGAAGTACGGAATTGTGTTGGTGTTCATGTAATCGAGAGTCTGAAGCGGAGTCATGCCCCAGTTTGTCGGGCAGTTCGTCAGCAGCTCAATAAAGGTGAAGCCTTTTCCGGCAAGCTGAAGCTCAAACGCTTTCTTAATGCCCTTCCTTGCTTCATTGATACCCTTGGGAGAATTGAGCGCATATCTTGCAACAAAGACCGGCGCTTTAAGCGTTGAAATAAGCTCGCACATCCTCATCGGATAGCCGGTATCTTTCGGGTCGCGGCCGTAGCGCGTTGTTGTTGTCTTCTGACCGATGAGGGTTGTGGGAGCCATCTGGCCGCCGGTCATGCCGTAGGTCTGATTGTTTGCAAAAATAACCGTGAAGTTCTCTCCCCTGTTTGCGGCGCCCATAATCTCCGCAAGACCGATGGCGGCAAGGTCGCCGTCGCCCTGATAGGTGAAAACAAGTCTTTCCGGATTTGTGCGCTTAAAGCCGGTTGCAACCGCCGGAGCACGTCCGTGAGCCGCGCCGACGATGTCGCCGTCCCAATAGAGCAGGTTGAGCGTTGAGCAGCCGACGGGAACAACGTGAACACAGTTATCCTTCTGGCCGAGCTCATCAACCGCTTCAGCTATGATTTTTGCTGCGAGCGAGTGCATACAGCCGGGGCAGAAGCCGCTCGGCGAGCCTTTAAGGCATGAGGGTCTTGTGTATTCCATTATTTTGCACCTCCCGTAACGATCTTTTTAATTGCGTTATATGTGCTTTCATCGTCAAGAAGAATACCGCCGGAATGTCCGTAGGTATAAACAGGCGCTCTGTCCTTGACCTCAAGAGCGATATCGTCGCGCATCTGAGCCGGAATTGCAAGCTCAATGTCAATGATACCCTTGACAAGGTCATAGTTAAGGTTCTGAAAGCTCTTCTTCGGGAAAGGATAAAGAGTAATGGGACGGATCATTCCGACCTTGAAGCCCTCCGCGCGCAGGCGGAAAATAGCCTCCCTTGAAACACGGGCGGAAATTCCGTATGCAACAATGACATATTCCGCGTCGTCAAGCATGAATTCCTCAACCTTGACATCGTTTTCTTCCCATTCTTTATAAAGCTGACCTCTCATTGTGTTTTCATGTTCAAGCATTGCCTCGGGGTAATACGGGGTGAGCAAACGGGCTTTTCTGTTCTCGCCCTCACGGCGTTTAAGATCCCAGTGCTTTGTTCCCTCACGGTCAGCAGACTTGAATTCCGGAAGCTCAACAAGCTCCATGATAGCTCCGAGACAGCCGTCCATGAGAATAAGTACGGGATTGCGGTCGCGCTCGGCATAATCCCATGCATTATATGTCAGGTCAACGGCCTCCTGCAAAGTTGACGGAGCAAAGACCATAACCCTGAAACCGCCGTGACCCATCGCCTTTGTTGCCTGCAGATAATCCATCTGCGCCGGCTGAATTGAGCCGAGTCCGGGACCTCCGCGGCTGATATTGACAACTACTGCCGGGAGCTTTGTGCTTGCAAGATATGAAATGCCCTCGCTCTTAAGGCTGATGCCCGGACCGGAGGAGCTTGTCATTGCGCGGCAGCCGGAGGAAGCCGCACCGTAAACCATATTAACCGAAGCAACCTCGCTTTCGCCCTGAACGAAAACGCCGCCCACTTCGGGAAGTCTCCAGGAAAGATACTCCGGAATTTCATTCTGCGGAGTGATGGGATAGCCGGCAAAAAAGCGGCAGCCGGCCCTCACCGCGGCCTCGGCAATGGCCTCGTTGCCCTTCATGAATACCTTGGACATTACTCCGCCTCCTTTTTCAGTTCAATTGCGCCCTCAGGACAGACGGTGGCGCAAATTCCGCAGGAAATGCACTTTTCGCTGTCAGTAAGGTGCGGATAGAAAAATCCTTTTTTGCTGCGCTCTTTTCCGAGTTCAAGAATGTTCTTCGGGCAGAATTTGACGCAAAAAGAACAGCCTTTGCACAGCAGCACGTTGAGGTCAATCATTAAATGACGCCTGCCTTTCTTCGAAAAAATCCTTTATAGCCTGCGAAAATCAGCGCTTATACCCGATGAATCCCGTAAGCTATTCGGCCGTAAACCCTGCGGCCGATATAATTAAAGTCAGGTAAGCCTTTGTTCCTTGACTTTTTTTAACTTATTTATTATACTATACACACTGTTGAGAAGTCAACATACATTGAAAAACCATTTGTAACATTTCGGAGGTGATACTGTGGCCGAGACGGAAAAAAAGGAGAATCGCCGCGCCGCATACAGCAAACGGGTTATCAAGGAGAGCTTCATTGAGCTTCTTGATCAAAAGCCGCTGAGCAAAATCAGCGTTAAAGAGATCTGCGAGATGGCAGACGTCAACCGTTGCACGTTTTATTCATATTTTGAAGACATCTACGATCTGCACAAAAAAATCATGCAGGAATTTTATGACAAGCAACGCCTGATTGCAAAGCAGGCCCGCGAGGAACTCAAGCAGATGATGAAGTGCGGCCGCAAAATTACCGTTGACGACGTTTACAAACTCATGGTAAAAATGCTTGAGCTTATCATGGAAAACATTGAAATTTCCAAAATAATCTATAATCCCAACTCGGAGAACAAAATCCACCTTGAACTCGGCCAGATGTATTTTGATATGCTTGTTCCCATAGGCTTTCCGACCCACTCAAAGCCGAGAGTGGAATGGCTCAAAAATGCTTACACCTTTGTTACCGGCGGCTTTACGGGAACTATCTACCTCTGGATAATCCGGGGCTTTCCGGAAACGCTTGAAACAATGGCTCTGAATCTTTCGCGCCATATATACAACGTCCTCATTGACCCGAGAATCAACTTTGAGGGCTGAGCAGTTATCTCATATATAAATCAGGGAGCCGTCGCATTCAGCGCAGCTCCCATTTTTATGTTATACATTTTTCCGCCTGCAAGAGCGGTAAAACGGCCGCAGTCCTGCTCAGCCGAGTCCGTTCTCGTCAAAATCAAGAACCGTCCTGAGAGCAATCTCAATGGTCTTTTCAATAGTTTCGGGGCAGAGATTATCCGCAGTGTCAAGACGGGTATGGTAATATCTTGCCGGAGCGGGATCCATTGCAACAAAGCTTGCCGCCTTGCAGC
>JAEDEQ010000065.1 GCA_016293225.1 Clostridiaceae bacterium | reverse complement strand
CTATGACCTTAAAAAAGCTGATTGCCCTGCTCACGGCTCTGCTGATGTCGTGGGGCATCATTGCCGCACCGGCAGTTCCCGCAAAACCGGACGGCGGAATTGTTGCCGATTCAGCCATTGCTTTCAATGACAGCGACCCCGGCTGCGCCGGCTCAACCGTTTCCGTCACCTCAAATTATGACGGTGAATACAGCGTTTTTTGGGGAACGGCAGACGGAGAAAAACTGACCGCAAAAACCGCAAGCGGTGCAGAAGTTCCTTATTCACGCTTTGCAAAAATCAACGTTAAAAACGGCGAGGGCAGCGAAACGCTCAGCGAATTCCTTGCAATTCCCGAAGGAGCAGAAACCGTTTTGCTTTATTACGGCGACGAGCTGCTTGACAAGGACGCAGTTCCGGCAGAAAAAATCAGCACCTATGACGGAGAAATCTATTCTTTCGGTGCCCTCAGCGACATCCACTTCGGAAGATACTTTGACGGCATAAAGGACAAGTCCGACACCTCTTTCCCAAGAGCGCTCAACTTCCTTGACAGCCTCGGCGTTTCAATGGTCGGAATGAGCGGTGACCTTTCCTTTGCAGGCGAAACAAGCTCGTTCAAAAAGGTCAGCAAGTATTCCGCAGAGCACGATTTCCCGGTCTTCACCTGCCGCGGAAACCATGACTGCGGAAACAAGCTCAACACCAAGATGTGGCAGAAATATCTCAACAAGGGCGTTTACGGCGAAAACCCGCGCGAGGGCGTTCTTGCCGTTGCCGATAACGGCTATGACTTTGTTTTCCGCGGAGAGGAAAGCCACGGCGATGTTTTCATCTTCTTCTCGCAGATTTCCGGCGTTTACGCACCGGGCGTCCGCCTTGTTACCGACAAGCAGCTCAACTGGCTTGAGGAGCAGTTTGAAGCGCACAAGGACGAAAGAGTATACCTCTTTTTCCACACGTTCCTCAACGCTCCGGATGGCGAACCCGAAATGGGCGAGGGTAACCTCATCAATGACTACGGAGAGTCATATAACCTCCCCTATCGCACCGGAAACAAGGACGAAAAGCGTTTCAGAAGTCTCCTTGAGGAATACAAGAACGTAACGTTCTTCAACGGCCATTCGCACTTCACCTATGATATGCAAAGCTACAATCCAAGGCTTAACATCACCGATTACGACGGAACAACGGCAACAATGGTTCATGTTTCAAGCTGCGCTGCACCGAGAACAACCGGTCCGCTTCAGCCGAAGCTTACCTCAAACTCAGGCACAATGAGCGAGGGTCTTTTCATCACGGCCTATCCGTCATACATAATAGTTACCGCGTGCGACTTTGTCGGCGGTCAGTTCCTTGCATACGCAAACTACAGAATCAACAACAAATAACATAAATACTTGCTGAAAGACAGGAGGAAAGGAAAATGAACTGTTCAAAATGCGGCAGAGCTTTACCTGACAATGCCAATTTCTGCCCGGGCTGCGGAACTGTTTGCGAGCCGAAAGCAGAAAAGGACCCGTCAGCTGCCCTGCTTCCGCCTGTTCCTCCCTCTTTCAGCCGTCCCGTTCAGTCCGGTGAACGGCGGCGCGGGCGCAGAACGGAAAAAGGCTCAAAAGGTACAGGCTGCCTTGTTGCATCGCTCATCTTTTTCATCATTTGCGCGGTAATAACCGCTCTGCTGATTTTCGGCTCGCGCGCTTCAAAAGGTCCGTTCGCGCCGAAAGACGGCACGTCCGCAGTCTCAACGCTTTCGGAAAGCTGCACAAGCGAAAGCTCAAAGACCGAAGAAACAACGGCTTTGCCGTCCGAACAAAGCAAAAGCACCAAAGAGAGCCTGCTCTCCCAAAGCACAGAAAAGTAAATCACAGCCGACGGAAGTGTTCAAATGACCTTTAACGAAGCGCTAAGCTACGTCTATTCAAGAAAAAAATTTGCAAAAAGCAGCTCGCTCGAACGCATAAGCGCCCTGCTTTTTGCCCTCTCTGAACCGCAGAAAAAACTGCGGTTCATTCATGTTCTCGGAACAAACGGAAAAGGCTCGGTTTCAACAATGACCGCCTCGTGCCTCAGCGCGGCCGGCTACAAAGCCGGGCTTTTTACATCGCCGTTTGTGGAAAGCTTTTGCGAGCGCATTCAGATTGATTCAAGATATATTCCCGAAGCGGATTTTTGCCGCCTTACCGAAGCAGTCAGGGAAAAAAGCGAACGTCTGCCGCAGCAGCTTCAGCCGACGTTTTTTGAATTCATTCTTGCCGTTGCTCTTGTGTATTTCTGCGAGCAGAAATGCGACCTTGTTGTGCTTGAGGCCGGAATCGGAGGCAGGGACGACAGCACCAACGTTATACCTGCGCCGCTCGTTACGGTGTTCACTTGCATTTCGCTCGACCACACAGAGATCCTCGGAGATACGGTTGAAAAAATTGCCGCAAACAAAGCAGGCGCAATCAAAGAAGGCAGCGCAGTTGTTTCGTTCCCGGCGGAGAACGGCGGCTTTGACTTTTGTCCGCAGCAGGAAAGCGTTAAGGAAATTCTTTGCCGGGCAAGCAGGGAGAACGGCTGCCGGATAGTTTTCCCGGACATGAAAAAAGCGCACATTTTGGGCGAGAGTATGTTCAAAACAGAGCTCAAGTACGACTCGCTTTCGTTTTCCATCAAGCTTCCGGGCGAGCATCAGCTTGCAAACGCCGCCTGTGCGCTCGAGAGTATAAAGGCGCTGCGCACTCTCGGCTATACCGTTACAGACGAGGCCTTACGCAAAGGGTTGGAAAGCGCTTTCCTTCCGGCGCGGACGGAAATTGTGCGCACAGAGCCGCTGACGGTCATTGACGGCGGCCACAACGAGGGCGCGGCAAAAACGCTTGCAGGGTTCATTGACCGCTTTTTTTCCGGCAGGCGCGTCACCTTGCTTGCCGCATACATGAAGGACAAGGATTATAAAGCGGCGATTGAAATTCTTGCTCCGCGGTGTGAAAACATTGTTTTCACCCTCTGCGACGAGCGCCGCGGAGAGGACCCGTCCGTTCTTGCCGGGTACGCGGAAAAATACTGCGGCAATGTCCTTTTTGAGCGCGACATGAACGAAGCGCTCAAAAAAGCAACCGCGCTTTTGCACTCCGACTGCGCATTGGTTATTGCCGGTTCGTTTTATCTTGCCGGCGCCGTGCGTAAAAATTTTATCGGCTGACGCCTTTCGCCAAAAATTTCACAGTAAATGACTTACCATAGAGCTTGTCTTTACGGTAGGTCTTTTTGTTTTTGTCCGCAACTGCCGTAATCCGTTGTCCGCCGCAGAACAAACGCAGGCGGAAAATCCGGGTTCATCTGAATAAGAAAGGAAGAGGAGATAAACAATGTCTGCAAGGATAGAATATCTTAAAAAAGAGATTCGCGTTGTGCTCGACGGGGAAATTGACCACCACAGCGCAAGTCTTATCCGCATAAGCATTGACGACGCAATCATTCACAAACGTCCGCAAACGCTCATTCTTGATTTTTCAAAAGTCAGCTTCATGGATTCCTCCGGAATCGGTCTTGTTATGGGGCGGTACAAGCTTATGAGAAGCGTCGGCGGAAGAATAAGGGTTGAAAATCTTTCCCCCGCCGCATACAAGGTGATGAAGCTTGCCGGACTTGAAAAGCTCGGCGAGCTGAAGCTCAGAGCAACCGACCCGCAAAGCGTTCAAAGCGCCACTTGAAAAGGAGGTTTTAAAAAAATGAAAACAATCAACGAAATGAAGCTTTCCTTTGAAAGCAAAAGCATTAACGAGGGCTTTTCACGCGTTGCGGTGGCAAGCTTTGCTTCCGCGCTTGACCCGACGCTTGAAGAACTCAACGACATCAAAACGGCAGTCAGCGAGGCTGTTACAAACGCCATTGTCCACGGCTACCGGGAAAAAATGGGCAAAATTTACATAACCGCCTCAATTACGGACAAGAATATTATCAGAATAAAGGTTCGCGACCGCGGAGTCGGAATTGAGGACATTGAGCAGGCGCGCCAGCCGCTTTTCACAACCCTCGGCGGCGAGCGCGCAGGTCTCGGCTTTGCAGTGATGGAAAGCTTCACGGACAAGGTCAGAGTCCGCTCCGCCCCCGGGCGCGGAACAACGGTAACGCTTGAAAAGAAAATCAACGGAAAAGATATTTGAGCCGGCTTTTCAGGCGGTAAGGAGAGATTCTTTTGGAAAAAGCAAAAGAAAATACGGACGCCCTTGTGAACGAAAACCTCGGACTTGTACACGCCTGCGCCAACAGATTCCGCGGGCGCGGCGCGGAATACGACGACCTTTTTCAGGCCGGCTGCGTCGGTCTGTGCAAGGCCGCCGCGAACTATGACGCCGAACGCGGCTTTGCCTTTTCAACCTATGCCGTGCCGGTAATTCTCGGAGAAATCAGGCGTATTTTCCGCGACGGAGGAACCGTAAAGGTCTCGCGCTCACTGAAAGAAAAGGCAAGAGCCGCCCTCAAAGCAAAGCAGGAGCTTGAAAACGAGCTGTCGCGTGAGCCGACGGTTTCCGAGCTTGCCCAAAGGCTCGGCGTTGAAATCAGCGAGGCGGCGGAGCTTCTTACCGTTTCAATGCCGGTTATTTCACTGACGGCGCACGACGAAAGTTTTTCGCGTCAGCTTGACATTCCGACGGAAGCGCCGCAGGAGGCTATTACCGAAAAGCTTGCGCTGAAGAAGGTTGTTTCCCTGCTTGAGGAAAGGGACAGACGGCTCATTGAACTGCGCTATTTCAAGGGACTTACTCAGGTTAAAACCGCCGCCGAGCTCGGAATGTCACAGGTTCAGGTATCAAGACGCGAAAAGGCCCTGCTCATAAAGATGCGCGAAAGCCTTTTGGGCTGACGGGCAGAGCGCTTTCCTGCTTTGGGGCTTCGTCCTGTCAATTTAACCGTTTAAAGCGCTTAAATCCTTTGCGTTTTTGTAAAAGTTTCCAAAACGAAGCTTTTTTGAAAAAAAGTCTTGACAAATCTAATCAAAAGTGGTTTAATCGTTTCAACAACAGAACAGTTTTTTAAACCGATGAGAAAGAGTGAGTAGGTTTTGCGCCTTTTCTTTCAGAGAGCCGCCGAGGGTGGGAACGCGGCAGAAAAAGCAGGACTGAATGGACTTTCGAGGGCGAGCGGAAACGGTTTTTCCGGAGTATGTGAGACGGAGCAGGACTCTCCGTGAAAAAAGGTCAGCATATGTCAGTATGCGTTAAGCGGACGCGCAAGCGTTAAGCCGGGTGGCACCGCAGGATTTGTTTTTGATCCTGTCCCAGCAAGTTAAATTGCTGAGACAGGTTTTTTTATTTTTCCAAAGCACTACAATCATTTTCAATTCAAAAAAGGAGTAACAGCTATGAAAACAAAGCGATGGCGACGGATAAACAATCTTCACCGTTTACCCGATCATTTCATATCAATGGATTATTATAACTACTGTATTAAGAAAGGAATTTTACCATGAAAAAGATAATTGCTCTTGTGCTTGCACTTACACTTGTATTCGCTTTTGCCGCCTGCTCCGGAAAGGACGGCAATGAAACATCCGCTCCAAACGATTCCTCCGCACCGGAAGCAACCGGCGCCGCCGTAACCTACAAGGTCGGCATCTGCAACTATGTTGACGACGCCTCGCTCAACCAGATTGTTGACAACATCAAAGCAAAGCTTTCCTCAATAGAAAGCGAAAAGAACGTCAAGTTCGATATCGCCTATGACAACTGCAACGCGGACTCAAACGTCCTCAACCAGATTGTTGCAAACTTCATTGCAGACAAAGTTGACCTCATGGTCGGCGTTGCCACTCCGGTTGCAATGGCAATGCAGAGCGCAACAAAGAACAGCGATATCCCCGTTGTCTTTTCCGCCGTTTCCGACCCCATTGCGACAAAGCTTGTCTCCTCGCTTGAAAAGCCGGGCAAAAACATCACCGGAACCAGCGACTATCTTGACACCGCCTCAATCATGAACCTTGTTTTTGCCGTCAACAGCGGCATTAAGAAAATGGGTCTGCTTTATGATTTAGGTCAGGATTCCTCAACGGCAGCCATTAAGGAGGCAAAGGAGTACCTCCAAAAGAAGGGCATTGAAATTGTTGAACGCACCGGCACCACGGTCGATGAAGTTGTTCTTGCCGCTCAGGCTCTTGTTTCCGATAAGGTTGACGCAGTGTTCACCCCGACAGACAACACTATTATGAAAGCCGAGCTTTCAATCTATGAAATCTTTGCAAAAGCAGGTATCCCCCACTACACAGGCGCAGACTCTTTCGCCCTCAACGGCGCTTTCCTCGGCTACGGCGTTGATTACGCAAACCTCGGCGAACAGACCGCTGAAATGATTGCGGAAATTCTTGTTGACAAGAAGAGCCCTGCCGAAATGGCGGTTCGCACCTTTGACAACGGCACCGCAACGGTCAACACCGAAACCTGCGAGGCGCTCGGACTCAAGTTTGACGATGTTTCAGAAAAAATCAAGCCTTTCTGCACCGCAGTAAAGAGCATCAAAACAGCGGAAAGCTTCTCCGACGCACAGTAACAAAATCTTTATCGGAGTGATAAAATATGGACGTTTCCTCGGCGCTCAGTCTTCTTCAAACCGCGGCGGAGCTTGGTCTTATCAGTTCACTGACCGTTCTCTCGCTTTTTCTGAGCTATTCAATGCTTAACGTCTGCGATCTTTCAACCGACGGCTGCTTCACCCTTGGGGCAGTCGTCGGCGCTATGGTTGCAGTATCCGGCCACCCCCTGCTCTCAATACCGGCGGCAATGGCGGCCGGCGTTCTTTCCGGCTTTGTCACCGCGTTTTTGCAAACAAAAATGGGAATTGACAGTCTGCTTGCCGGCATCATTGTCAACACCGGTCTTTATTCCGTCAATATTGCCGCAATGGGCAGCACCTCCCTTGTTAACCTCAATTTTACCGAAACCGTTTTCACAAAGCTTGAAGCGGCGCTTGAAAACACGCCCTTTGCCGGTCAGTATAAGCTCATCATTGCTCTTTCGGCAGTGATACTTGTTGTGCTTTTCCTCTCGTTCTTCCTCAAGACGAACCTCGGTCTTGCGCTGCGCGCAACGGGCAACAATCCGGACATGGTCCGCTCCTCGTCCGTTAACACGGCAACCATCACCATAATAGGTCTTTGCATTTCCAATTCGTTCACCGCCCTTTCGGGCTGTCTGCTTGCTCAGTCGCAGAAGTCGGCAAATATCGACATGGGCACGGGCATGGTCACCATTGCCCTCGCCTCACTGCTTATCGGAGGAATCCTTTTCAGCAAGCGCAGGGGCATTGCCGTGCGCGCCGTCTGCTCGGTTGTCGGAGCCCTCATTTTCAGGCTTGTTTATACCGCCGCGCTGCGCTTCAATATGCCGGCGTATATGCTCAAGCTTGTTTCCTCGGTCATAGTTATCATTGCAATCTCCGCGCCGTACCTTAAAAAGCAGTTTCCGAAAATCAAAAGGCGTCTTGAACTGAAAAGCAAAAAGGAGGTTTCAAAAGTATGATGCTTTCAATTTCTCATATTTCAAAAACCTTCAATCCCGGAACAGTCAACGCAAAGACTGCGATACAAGACCTTTCGCTCGAGGTTGAAAAGGGCGATTTCATCACCGTCATCGGCGCAAACGGAGCAGGAAAAAGCACCCTCTTCGGCGCAATTTCAGGATCTTTCCTCACTGACAGCGGCCGGATAATTCTTGACAAAACCGACATAACCATGATGCCCGAGCACAAAAGGTCAAAAAGCATCGGCAGGCTTTTTCAGGATCCGATGCTCGGCAGCGCTCCGGCAATGAGCATTGAGGAAAACCTTGCCCTTGCCGCGCACAGAGGAACCTGGCTCAGCCGCACAACCAAAAAGGACAAGGAGGATTTCCGTGAGCGGCTTTCCGTTCTCGGAATGGGACTTGAGGACAGAATGAAGCAGCCCGTGGGTCTGCTTTCCGGCGGTCAGAGACAGGCTCTGACTCTCCTCATGGCAACAATCAATCCGCCGAAGCTCCTGCTTTTGGACGAACACACCGCCGCCCTCGATCCCGGCACGGCGGAAAAGGTTCTTGCTCTGACTGAAAGGACAGTCAGGGAAAACGGACTTACCTGCCTTATGATAACGCACAATATGCAGTCTGCGCTCGACCTCGGCAACCGCACGATAATGATGAACAGCGGAAGCATTGTTTTTGACACGAGCGGAGAGGAAAGGAAGAGCCTTTCGGTAGCCGACCTTTTGGCAAGGTTCAAAGACAAGGTAGGAAAAGAGCTTACAACGGACAGAATTCTTCTTTCATAAACGACCGAAAAAGAAGGTATTTTCTTGGATATTGTCAAAAGGAACGCAAAAATTGCCCTCTATTACGTTCTTGCAATCTTAAAATGGCTTGCCGTTTCTGCGGTTATCGGGGCTGTCGGCGGCGCAGTCGGCGTTGCTTTCCACATCAGCGTTGAAAAGGTCACAGAGCTTCGCACCGCGCATGAATGGATAATTTATCTGCTGCCTGTCGGCGGTCTTGCGATAGCCGGGCTTTATAAGCTTCTCAAAATGGAAAAGCTCGGAACGGACAATGTGATTGAATCCATACGCACGGAAAAGAGTGTTCCGTTTCTCCTTGCTCCGCTGATTTTTGTTTCAACAGTTATCACTCACCTTTTCGGAGGATCAGCCGGCCGAGAGGGTGCGGCGCTCCAGCTCGGCGGCAGCATCGGCGCGCAGGTCGGACGGATAATCAGATTTGACGAAAAGGATATGCACCTTGCAACGCTCTGCGGAATGAGCGCCGTCTTTTCCGCTCTGTTCGGCACACCTCTGACGGCGGCGTTCTTTGCCCTTGAGGTCATATCAGTGGGCGTTGTTTATTATTCGGGTATTATCCCCTGCCTGACTGCCTCGCTTGTTGCATACCGGATTGCAGGACTGTGCAAGGTTCCGCCCGTCAGGTTTGACATCGGCGCCGTTCCCGAAACAAGTTTCGGCTCTTTCTGGCGGGTCGCCGCTCTTTCCGCTCTTTGCGCGTTGCTGAGCATCGGCTTCTGCCTTTTGATGCATTTTTCGCACAAGGGCGCGGCAAAGCTTTTCAAAAACACGTTTTTGCGTGCATTCACGGGCGGCGCGCTTGTTGTTGTCCTGACGCTCATCTTCGGCAGAGATTACAACGGCGCCGGTATGAACATTATTGAAAACGCGATGAACGGACACGCAGAACCGTTTGCGTTCCTGTTCAAAATGCTTTTCACCGCCGTGACTATCGGCTTCGGCTTCAAGGGCGGCGAAATTGTTCCGACATTTTTCATCGGTTCAACATTCGGCTGTGTTGTCGGCTCTCTGCTTGGTCTTGATCCCGGCTTTGCTGCGGCGCTCGGTCTGGTTTCGCTGTTTTGCGGCGCGGTCAACTGTCCGATTGCTTCGGTCTTTCTGAGCATTGAGCTTTTCGGCGCAGGCGGAATTGTGTATTTTGCCGTTGCCTGCGCAGTGAGCTTTGCCCTCTCCGGCTACTTCGGACTTTACTCAAGCCAGAAGATTATCTACTCAAAAACCAAAGCGGAATTTATCAACATTTTAACAGCGCAGGAGCTTAAATGAGGAGGAGAGTTTAGGTACAGTTTTGTAGGTTGTTCCTTTGTGGGTAAACAGAGCAACGGGCAAAGTTCTTGGGCGGCTCCGAGCGCCGCCCGTACAAATTTTGCTTTTACGTTGTTCATTTGTGGGTAAACGGCAATAGATATTTACACCCGTCCGCTCCGCTGGGGGTTACTTTTGTCATGCGTCACAAAAGTAACCAAAAGGACTTTTTCGGTACGGCGCAAGAGGGAATCAAAA
>JAEDEQ010000007.1 GCA_016293225.1 Clostridiaceae bacterium | reverse complement strand
TGTAAAATTTTTTCATATTGCCACATTAACAATCACACTCTCTTTCCCACGGCCACGGTCCTTTGAGCCATTTTTTACCGTATCCGGTTACGGGCGAAAGGGGGCCGAAAGCGTTCTCGTACTCTTCTTTGAGGCATAGATACTTTTCCTTATAGGTCTTAAGAAGTTCGGCAGCTGTTTCGTCACACGGGTGGGTGTCAAGATAAAGATGAAGATCCCACATTGAAAATCGTATGGCTTTCATTCTGCATTTAAGGTTAGCTTTGTTTGCCGTCATCAGCAACACCCCGCAAGGAAGGGCTTATCAAGAACAGGGAAAACAGTGCCTGCGCACAGTGCTTTGTCGCACGGATAGACATCGTTGCATTCCTGGAACGGAACATATGCCATTGCAACCGAAACAGTTTCCGGCAGCGCCGTAAGACCGGTTCGGCAGCAGCATTCTTTGTGCGGACAGGCTGTCTGCTGTTCATACGCGGTTTGTCTCTGATAACCATAAGTTCTGTAATTACTCAATGGTATCACTCCTTTGCCGGCTGATTCTGCCGGCGTTTTTTTTTGCGTTTGGAGTTTTTACTCCTTGCATTTTCATACTATTCATTCTGTGATTTTGTGTTACGCATATGTTGCTTTGATTATGAAACTCAGAAAATATCAATTGAAAAACATTAAAAATTTATTGACAAACGATAAAAGCAATGATATAATGCGCTCGAACGGTAAATAATAATCAGCGCTTTAATTCTGGAGGTATTCGTTATGTATAATTCACTGAGTTCCGCAAAGCTTACAAGATTCATCACTTGGTTTTTTGCCGCACTGCTTTTTGTACTTATGGTGTTTGCAAACGCTCTTTTAAAATGGTTTTTCGGTTTCGGCAGAGATGATACAATTTTAAAAATACTTATCACATTTTATTTATGTTGTCCCGCGGCGTGGATTGCACTTTTTTGTATTCATAAACTTACAACAAACATAATAAACGAAGATATTTTTGTCCAAAAAAACGTTTCGTATTTGCGTGTTCTCTCCTGGTGCTGTGCGTTTGTTGCCGCCACCTGCTTTGTCGCGGGATTTTTCTACGTTCCGTTCTTCATCTTTTCTCTCGGCGCTGCCTTTATGACCCTTATTCTGCGCGTTCTCAAAAACATTATGGCAACTGCAACAAAGATAAAAGATGAAAATGAGCTTACTATATAAAAGGAGGATTTCCAGTGGCGATTATTGTTAATCTTGACGTTATGATGGCAAAGAGAAAGATATCCTCCGGAGAGCTTGCCGAAAAGATAGGCATTACTCAGGCAAACCTTTCAATTTTGAAAACAGGAAAGGCTAAAGCGATTCGCTTTTCAACACTTGACAGTATTTGCCGCGCTCTTGACTGCCAGCCGGGAGATATACTTGAATTTGACGATTCAAAAGACGAGGTGTGATTTATGGAGAAAGATATTATTAATTCAGACAGCAATATGAATAAATGCGAAACAAACAAAAGCAGTACAGAGTCGAAAACAATTGTGTCTCAGCCTTGTGTAAACGCGGGAGCTTTACCGAAATACAGAATTAAAACAAACGCATTTGATATATTTGCAATGCTTTTAGGTTTTGTTCTGACCTTTTTGTTTATAAGGTCAGTGCTTTTTGCTGAGGCTTCAACTTGGAAAACAACGGCTGCATACCTTGGAATTTTTGCTCTTGCAACAGTGTATATTACGATAAAACAGAAGAAGCTCAATGCTCAGGCGATTGTAATTGGCGCTTTGTGCGTTGTTTTGTCACTGTCCTTTGCGCTTCGCAGCAATCCATATGAAATCAACTTTTGTGTGATAATAACGCTTATCTATCTTTCGGGTTCATATTGTATTGCGCTTACAAACAGCAATCGTCACAGCAGGGGAAGCTACTTCTTTCTTTTAGATGTTCTTAAAACCGAAGTTTTAATCCCTTTAAAATATTTTTTCCTTCCCTATGCCGCCATGCACAACACGAGAATAACCGGAAGACAAGAAAAAAGAAACGGAAATAAAAAAACGGACAAAAAATACATTGCCGTAATTATAGGAATTGTTTGTGCATTTCCCGTTCTTTTGATTGTTGTTCCGCTTCTCATTAAGGGCGACGCCGCATTTGAAAGTATGGCGGGAACGTTCTTTGAAAAGATTATCGGATTTTTTAAAAACCTTGAAGACTCTTTCGGACGTGTAATCAGCTGGTTTGAGGCAAATATTTTCATTCTTGTTCCGACTGTTTTTGTTGCTCCGTATATTTTCTCTGTGATGTTTTCCTATAGGTACGGAATTTCAAACGAGGAAAACAGGGACACAAGCAAAAAATATGCAAAGCTTCGTTTCGGTTCACCGGCTCTTTTTTCCGGCTTTCTCGGTGTTATTTGCCTTGTTTATTTGATATATATTTTGTCTCAGGCCGCATATTTTTTCAGCGCTTTCAGCGGAAAACTGCCGGACGGAACCGGTATAACCATTGCTGAATATGCAAGGCGAGGCTTCTTTGAGCTTGCAGGCGTTGCCGCTTTAAATCTCGCATTGATTGCCGTCACTGTTCTTTTCAGCAGAAGAAACGGTAAAAAGTTCAGTAAAGTTATTAAGGTTTTCGACCTTTTCCTTTGCGCTTTTAATATTTTGCTTTCAGCCGTTTCAATGTCAAAAATCGTGCTTTATATGAATGAGATGGGACTTACTCATAAGCGCATATATGTTTTTCTGATTGATATTGCTATGATAATAGCTTTCCTTTGCGTTGCAGTAAGGCTTTTCAATGAAAAATTTCCGTACATGAAAGTGATAACAGGCACTTTGTGCGTTATTATCACTGCGCTTAGCCTTTTTGGAGTCAACGGTATCATTGCAAAGTATAACACGGAAAAATATCTCAGTGGTAAAATAAAAAGCAACAGCATTTACGAAATGTTAGACAATATGGGCATAGATGGCTGCGAAAGCTATGTAAAAATTTCTGAGAGCAAAACAAAGCTCAGGGAAAGCGCTTCTGAACAGATTTGTATATACGTTGGTGCTTTCGAGTCTGAAAAAAACAAAGAAGATGAAGATATTTGGCCGGATTACCATGATATGTTATTAAAAGACGGCAAAGTAATTTTAAACAATAATGATTATTTGTTAAATATTGACGCATATAACGCAGTCAGGGCTTTAAACGAAAGAATTGACGTTGTTAAGAAAGCGTTAGCCGATAACGCCGGCAGTTAGTCATCAAAAACAAAATAATTTAAGCCGTTTGGGCGATTATTGTCCAAACGGTTTTTTCTTCTGCTCGCTCTTGTTTTATCGGCATTAATATGATACAATTTAAAATTGTATTAACCGGATGAAAGAGGGTGCTTTGATGCGCGTTGCAATAATCGGCGGCGGAGCGGCAGGTCTTATCTGTGCCTGCACGCTCGGCGAAAAGAAAATTGACGTAACCGTTTTTGAAAAGAACGACCGCGTTGGAAAAAAACTGCTTTCAACCGGCAACGGACGGTGCAACATGACAAACCTCGGCGCAATGCCGGAGGATTACTTCGATTCCGCGGAATTTGTTGCTCCTGCTTTTCAAAAGTACCCGCCTCAAAGCAATATTGCTTTTTTTGAAGAGCGCGGCCTTTATACCCGCGCGGACGGCGAGGGCAGGGTATATCCGCTCAGCAATCAGGCTTCGAGCGTGCTTGATTGCCTGAGACTTGAGTGTGAACGGCTTTCCGTCCGTTTTTCCTGCTCATGCGACGTTAAAACAGTTGAAAAAAAAGGCGGCAGCTATGTTGTTAACGGCAAGGACGTTTTTGAAAAGGTTGTATTTGCGTGCGGCGGCCGTGCATCGGTTAAGGATTTCAATTCTTATTCGCTTCTTGCTCCTTTCGGTCATAAAGCCACAAAAACGGCTCCGTCGCTTGTAAGACTTGTAACAGATGATAAAATGACGAAGCAGCTTAAAGGTATCAGAGCTGCGGTTTCAATGACTCTTTGCTCAAAGGGCAAAAAAGCTGCGACTGAAAGCGGCGAGCTTCTGTTTTCCGATTTCAGCCTTTCCGGCATTGTTTCAATGGAGCTTTCATCCTTTGTTTCTCATCTTAAGCTTAGCGGCAAAAATGATTTTTCCGTTGAGGTGGATTTTGTGCCGGAAATGCACTTTGAAAAGCTGCTTTCAATACTTTCCGACCTTGCAGGGCGCAGCGGACTGAAAAGCGAAAACCTGCTTTCCGGCCTGATGCCGAAGAAAATCGGTATCTGCCTTTTGAAAAAAGCGGGCATATCTCCGGAAATACCCATGAATACGCTTTTGCAAAATCAGCTTCGTGACATTACCGCCTTGTGTAAAAAGTGTGTGTTTAAAATTACGGACGTCGGCCCGTTTTCGCAGGCGCAGGTCACGGTCGGCGGTATCAACAGGAACGATTTTTTTGAAACAACGCTTGAATCAAAAAAGCATAAAGGCCTGTACTGCTGCGGAGAAATGCTTGATGTTGACGGAAAATGCGGCGGTTATAATCTTCAATGGGCATTTTCAAGCGGCCGCCTTTGCGGCGAAAGCATTATTCGGGAGAGTAGAAAATGATAAGAATAAGCGAGATAAAACTGAGTCTTGATTCAGACAGGGACGAGCTTTACCGTGCCTGCGCCAAGGCTCTCAGAATAAAAAAAACGCAGCTCAGGGATGTAACCGTTGTCCGCCGTTCGGTTGACAGCAGACGGAAAAGCGACGTCCACTTTGTCTGCACGGCAGATGTTACTGTTGATGCAGACGAAAGAAAAATTATTGATAATGCAAACTCAAAGAACGTGTCATTCAGCGAACCGTATACTTATGAGATGCCCGAGAACCGGCGCGTTTCATCGCTTCGCCCGGTGATAGTCGGATTCGGGCCGGCAGGAATTTTTGCGGCGCTGACCCTTGCAAGGGCAGGACTGCGTCCGCTTGTTCTTGAACGCGGAAACGATGTTGAAACTCGTACAAAGGATATTGCAGCCTTTTTCAAAACACGAATTCTTAATGAAAATTCCAACGTTCAGTTCGGAGAGGGCGGCGCCGGAACTTTTTCCGACGGAAAGCTTACAACCGGAATTAAGAGCGTCCTTTGCCGCAAGGTTTTCCTTGAATTTTTTGAGCACGGAGCACCGGAGGAAATTCTGTGGTCGGGAACGCCGCATATTGGAACCGACAAGCTTGCCGCAGTAATTAAAAATATGCGTGAAGAGATTGTCTCTCTCGGCGGAGAGGTAATTTTCGGCGCAAAGCTTACCGATCTCATTGTCTATAACGCCTCGGTTCAGGGCGTGACATATGAAAAGAATTCAAAATGCTTTGATTTTGAAACCGATACAGTCATTCTTGCAATAGGTCACTCGGCGCGCGACACGGTGAAAATGCTTCATAACAAGGGCGTTTTTATGATTCAGAAGCCGTTTTCCGTCGGCGCAAGAATTGAACATCCGAGGGAGATGATCGACCGTTCGCAGTACGGTACTTTTGCCGGTCACCCGGCGCTTTCGGCCGCCGTTTATAAGCTTGCCTGCCACGGCGAGCATGAAAGGGGAGCATATACGTTCTGTATGTGTCCGGGAGGAACGGTTATCAATGCAACGAGCGAACCGAACGGTGTTGTTACCAACGGTATGAGCGAATTTGCAAGAGACAGGGAAAACTCAAATTCTGCAATTCTTGTCAACGTCTATCCCGAGGACTTTCCGTCGCAGCACCCTCTTTCCGGCTTTGAACTTCAAAAATCGCTTGAGCACAGGGCATTTGAACTCGGCGGCCGTGATTACAGTGCGCCGTGTCAGCTTGTCGGAGACTTCTTGAATGATACTGCGTCAAAGAAGCTTTCCTTTGTCAGACCAAGCTTTACAACGGGCGTTGTTCCCGGAGATATCAGAAAGGTATTACCGAAAAATGTTACTGACACAATGGCTGAAGCTATTGTGAAAATGGATCGGAAGCTTTCGGGCTTTGCTTTGCCGGACGCAGTTCTGACCGCACCGGAAAGCAGAAGCTCCTCACCCGTTAGGATAGTGCGCGACGATATCTTTCAGGCGAATATACGGGGACTTTACCCGTGCGGTGAGGGCGCCGGATATGCAGGCGGCATCGTTTCCGCCGCTGTTGACGGACTTCGCAGTGCGCACGCTGTTCTGCTTGACGAAAGCGAGCTGAACCACAGAACATGAACCGCAAAAGCAAGCCTGCCGTTTTCATTGGACTTGCGGCAGGGCATGAGTAAAAATAACTGCTTTGGAAAGGAAATCTATGAGCCATTCAATCTATATTGCGGACGACGAAAAAAACATCAGGGATATTATCAAAAGCTTTCTTGAACGGGACGGATACATTGTTTCCGCGTTTGAAAACGGCGATGACCTTATGGCTGCATTTTTCAAAAAGCCTGCCGATCTTGTTATTCTTGACATAATGATGCCCGGCACGGACGGACTGACAATCTGCCGTATGCTGCGCGAAAGGACCGATGTTCCGATCATTATGCTCACCGCCAAGGACTCGGAGTATGACTATGTTCAGGGCATAACCCTCGGCAGCGACGACTATCTGACCAAGCCGTTCAGGCCGACCGCGCTTTTGATGCGGGTTCACGCCCTGCTGCGCAGAATGGAGATGAACAGCAAAAAGGCTCCGTCAGCTGCAAAAAGCGGTGCGGACGAATTAAAGGTCGGCAATCTTACCTTTTCGCATGAAGCAAACGCTGTTTTCTGCCGTTCAAAACCCATTGAGCTCACTCAGACAGAGCTGCGGATGCTTTCGTATATGCTGCAAAATCCCGACAAGGCATATTCGCGCGATGAACTGCTGAAAAACGTCTGGGGTTATGAGATCGAGGCGGAAACGCGGGTTACGGACGAGACTTTGCGCCGCATCAGACGTAAGCTCTCCGTTGCCGGTAGCAATGTCAGTGTGCAGACAATTTGGGGCTACGGATACCGTTTGAGGATTACGGAGGACTCCAAATGAAGCACATAAAGCTGCGTATCCTTTCGGTTATCTGGAGCGCAATCTTTCTTTTGTTCGTTGTTTTTGTTCTCATACTTCATGTTTCCCTGCCGTTATACTTTGAAAATCAGGCAAGGTCGGCACTTGAATATGAGGTTAATTATATCAAGGAACTGAAAAATTCCGACTCGGATAACAAAGACGAACCTGCCGAGTATGCCGGAACATATCTCAGCGGTGAGATAAATTTCATCATTCCTGATGACATAGACTCCATAGGGGACGAAAAAAACAACGGTTATAATTCTGCGCAAAAAATAGCGGACAATGAGATCATTAATTTTCTTGAGAAAAACAATATTGAGCTCGGAGAGTGCTATACGGTCAAAACGGATAACGGCTACTATGTTTTTGTTGAGTATGAAGATGTTTTTGAGCTTTCGGGTGAAAGCTCGCCGACTATTATGTATATCAACATTCAGCCCGTTGTCCGCTACACAAGATCGCTCGACCTGCTGCTTGGCATTGCCTTTTTCTGCATCACCGCTGTTATGAGCGTTATAGGTCTTAAGCTCGGCAAAAAGATTGAGGAATCACAGGCTGCACAGCGCCGCTTTTTCCAAAATTCATCGCATGAGCTTAAAACGCCGCTTATGGCAATTCAGGGCTATGCGGAGGGAATACAGGCGGGCGTTATTGATCCTGCGCAGTCGGCAACGGTCATTCTTGAGGAAAGCGACAGAATGACAAGACTTGTTGAAGAATTGCTCTCAATCTCAAAAATTGACGCGCACAGGCTCGTTCTGAATTTTGCCGTAACAGATGTCAGGGAAATACTTTATGACTGTCTGCGTGCAGTTGAGGGTATCCAGAAAGAAAAGAACATTAAGATTATGCTTGGCTTTTCCGATTCGCCGATTCTTGCAGACTGCGACGAGGATCAGCTCGGCCGCGCTTTCACGAACGTCATAGTTAACGCGCTTCGCCACTGCAAAAGCAAGGTCATGATCTCATGCAAAAGGCGCGGAAAATATTGCAGCGTCAAGGTCTTCAATGACGGCGACAATATTTCCTCAAAGGATCTTCCTCATATATTTGACAGATTTTATACCGGTAAAAACGGCAATACAGGCATCGGCCTTGCGCTCACCTCGGAAATTGTCCGTTTACACTCCGGCTCAATCAGTGCATATAACAGCGCAACAGGTGTTGTTTTTGAAATTAAGCTTTTGTGCCGTAACGCAAATTGACCGTATTTTATCAAAGTTAATGCAGTTGTTACAAAGTTAATACAAATTTGTAAGGATTTTTTTAGTTCTGTTTGTTATAATTACTTTCCGCAGGAAAATCGGCTTAAAAATTAATTTGCGTTTCGCCCGGCTGCGGCGTTGTTTCAGCTTTTCTTGTACTTTGCAGCAGGAAGGATAATGATATTTTTAATGAAGTACAATGTTTTATCATATATCGAAAATTCACTCAGGCTTTACCCGGATAAAACCGCCGTTACCGATGAAAAAAAGTCCCTTTCATATTCGCAGCTTTACAGCGTTTGCCGTTCTGTCGGAGCCGGTATTTATCTGAGAACGGGTGAAAAAAAGCCGGTCGGCGTATATATGGAAAAGAACACGGATTCTCTCTGCGCAATGCTCGGCGCCTGCTTTGCCGGTTGCTTTTACAGCTCGTTCAGCACGGAGCTTCCGTCGGAAAGGCTTTCAAAAATGGCCTTTGTGCTCAGACCTGCGCTTATCATCACGAGCGATGAATTAATAGAAAAGGCCGCAAGCATTTTCAGCGGCTTTGATATTGTGACTTTTGAACAGCTTCTGAGCGAAAAGAACGACGAGAGTGTGCTTGAAGGCGTGAGGGAGCGCGTCATTGACACCGATCCGCTTTACATTAACTTTACATCCGGCTCAACCGGCACGCCGAAGGGCATTGCCGTTTCCCACCGCAGTGTTATTGATTTTATCGACTGCTTTTCAGAAACCTTCGGCTTTTCGGAAGCTGACGTTTTTGCAAATCAGGCGCCGTTTGATTTTGATGTTTCGGTTAAGGATATTTATACGGCGTTCAAGTGTTCGGCAACGCTTGCCGTTGTTCCGCGCAGGCTTTTTTCTGCGCCTGCCGAGCTTATTGACTATTTGTGTGAAAAAAAAGTTACCGTAATGATCTGGGCAGTCTCCGCGCTGTGTCTTCTCAGCACCTTTCATGCGCTTGATTACAGAACGCCCGAAACCGTTAAAAAGATTCTTTTCAGCGGAGAGGTCATGCCGCTTAAAGCGCTCAAAGGCTTTTTTAAGCATCTGCCCGACGCAATGTATGTTAACCTTTACGGCCCTACCGAAATTACCTGCAACTGCACATATCACATTCTTGAAAAGAACAGGGATTACTCAAACGGTATCCCCATCGGAAAGCCGTTTTTGAACGAGGACGTTTTTCTGCTTGACGGCGAGGACAAAAAGGTTACCGGGGCAGATAATATCGGCGAAATCTGTGTACGCGGCACCGCTCTTGCCCTCGGCTACTATGCCTGCGATGAGCAGAACAGGGCGCACTTTGTTCAAAATCCGCTCAATCAGTATTATCCTGAGCTGATTTACAGAACCGGTGACCTTGGACGCTACGGCGAAAACGGGGAGCTGTTCTTCTGCGGACGCAAGGATTTCCAAATTAAATATATGGGTCACAGGATTGAACTTGAGGAGATTGAACGCGCAATGGGCGCCATTGACGGAGTTGAAAGGTGCTGCTGCCTTTTTGACGAAAAAAAGTCGCGCCTTAAGGGCTTCTACGTCGGTTCAATCGAAAAGGAAGAGCTTCACAACGAAATGAAAGAAAAGCTCCCGGCGTTCATGATTCCGGGAATGATAAGGCGTGTTGAGGAAATGCCGCTGACAAAAAACGGTAAAATTGACCGCAGAGCCCTTGAAGAAAACGGAGGTGCAAGGAAAAATTGAACAATCTGATACCAAACAGCGAAACCGCGTTCTATGTCTTTGATATTGACCGACTTTTGCAACGCGCCGCCTATCTTAAAAAGAAGCTTTCCGAAAGAGTAGAGCTTTGCTATGCGGTCAAAGCTAACACCTTTATTATCGGTGAGTTTATCGGAAAAATCGGCAGATTTGAAGTCTGCTCGCCGGGTGAGGCGGAAATCTGCACCGCTCTCGGCGTTGACGATAAGGATATGGTAATCTCAGGAGTTTACAAAACGCCCTCGGTCATTGAAAAAATGGTTGCCGAGCATGACGGAAGAATATATACCGTTGAATCTCTGACTCAGTTTGAAATGCTTTGCTCCCTTTCGGAAAAATATGACCGCGTTCTGCCCGTGCTTTTAAGGCTCACCAACGACAGTCAGTTCGGCATGGATTCGGGCGAAATCAAGAACATTATTGCCGAAAGAAGCAAATATAAAAATCTTGATATTCACGGTCTTCAGTTCTTTTCCGGAACCCAGAAGACCTCGCTCAAAAAGCTTAAACGCGAAGTATGCAAGCTTGATGAGCTTTTGACCTTCCTGCGCGAGGAATACGGTTTTGAATCAAAGGAGCTTGAATACGGTCCCGGTTTTCCCGTGGCGTATTTTGAGGGCGAAGATGTTAACGAAGAGGATCTTCTTAAGGGCTTTTCAGATATCATTGATTCAATGCAGAATAAAGTTAAGATTGTGCTTGAACTCGGAAGGAGCATGGCGGCCTGCTGCGGCAGCTATTATACTCACATTGTTGACATCAAGCACAACAAAGGACAAAACTA
The DNA here is from genome assembly GCA_016293225.1 of Clostridiaceae bacterium. Taxonomy (GTDB): domain Bacteria; phylum Bacillota; class Clostridia; order Oscillospirales; family Acutalibacteraceae; genus UBA6857. The sequence continues at coordinate 31,540 of JAEDEQ010000007.1, read as the reverse complement.
TATTCTTATTGACGGAGGTATGCACCATCTTGTCTATTTCGGTCAGCATATGGCAATGAAACAGCCGATTTTTTCCGTCTGCGGAAAGGAAAACAAACCGAACACCGCCGAATGGAACATTTGCGGCTCGCTTTGTTCAATGAATGATATCGTTGCAAAGCAGGTCTCTTTGCCGGATGTTTCAATAGGCGATCTGCTCTGCTTTGAAAACACGGGAGCCTATTGCATGACAGAGTGTATTTCGCTGTTTTTGAGCCGTGAAATTCCGGCCGTTTATCTTAAAAAAGCGGATGAATATCAGCTTGTCAGAAAAAGCTTTGAAACATCCTCGCTTAATATGCCAAATATTGAAAGGAAGTAATAGATATGGAAAAACTTATTGAAATTCTGGAGGATATCCAGCCCGATGTTGATTACGCAACTGCGGAAAATCTTATCGACGGACACATTCTCAGCTCGCTTTCAATCATTTCCCTTGTTGCGGAAATTGAAGATGAGTTTGACATCACCATTCCGGCCGTTGATATCATTCCGGCGAATTTCAACTCAGCAAAGGCCATGATGAAGATGATTGAACGTCTTCAGGACGAAGACTAAAACTGAGAAAGGCGGCGGCGCAGTTGTTTAATATGCGCCGCCCGGTTGTTAAAACGATGAAGTTTACAGATTTTTTGCTTGCGGGAAGTCTCGGCGAAATGACCTCGTTTTCATCGGCGGCATACCTTGTCATCTTTTTTCCTGCAAGTTTAATATTATACAGCATTGTTCCGCAAAAGGCAAAAAAGTATTTTCTTTTGATTGAAAGCTTTGTTTTCTATTGGCTAATCAGCGGAAACCTTATAATCTATCTCATCTTATCAATTCTTTCAATTCACTACTTCGCTTTGTGGCTTGACAGGATAAATACTCAAAAGGTTGCCGCAGTGAAAGCTGCCGACAGGGAAAACCGTAAAGAGATTAAAAAGCAGTATGTTGCAAAAAGCCGCAGGGTGCTTGCGCTTGCAGCCGTTTTACATATCGGCGTTTTGCTTGTTCTGAAGTACTCGCCGTTTTTTACAGGGAACATCAATTCTTTGTTTGAGTTTTTCGGCTTTTCGTTCAGGTTCGATGTTCCTTCGTATCTTCAGCCGATAGGTATTTCTTTCTTTTCCTTGCAGGCGTTTTCATATGTGTTTGACGTATACAGGGGAACGACAAAAGCAGATGATAATATTTTCCGTCTCGGTCTTTTCATGTCGTTCTTTCCGCAGATTGTTGAAGGTCCCATCTGCCGCTACGAGCAGACGGCTATGAAGCTCTGGAACGTTGAAAAGATAAGATATGAAAATCTTGTTCTCGGTCTTGAGCGCTTTGCCTACGGTCTTTTGAAAAAAATTGTTATTGCCGACAGGCTCAATGCTCCTGTTAAGGAAATGTTCAATAATTACAACGAATACCCGGGCGGAACCGTTGTAATTGCCGCTGTATTCTATACCATTCAGCTTTACGCCGACTTTTCGGGCGCCATGGACGCCGTTATGGGTGCGGCACAGATTTTTGGCGTTGAAATGCCGGAAAATTTCCGCCGTCCGTTCTTTTCAAAAACAATTTCCGAATTCTGGCAGAGATGGCACATTACGCTCGGCGCATGGTTCAGAGATTACATTTTCTATCCTGTTACCATGTCAAAGCCCATGAAAAAGCTGACCTCCTCGGCGCGGAAAAAGCTCGGCAACCACTTCGGTCCCTTGCTTGCCGGAAGTATTGCGCTGTTTTGCGTCTGGCTTTGCAACGGCCTTTGGCACGGGGCAGGGTGGACATACATTTTCTTCGGAATGTATCACTTTGTGCTGATACTTATCGGAAGCATGGTTGCGCCGCTTGTTTCCGCTGTTAACAAAAAGCTTCACATTAATCCCGAATGGTTCGGATACCGACTGATACAGATTATCAGAACCTTTGTTTTTGTTGTTATCGGCGAACTGTTTTTCCGTGCCGAGACCCTTTCGGACGGCTTCGGAATGATCAAAAAAGCGGTTACCGATTTTACTTTCCCTACAATCGGCGATTTTTTGGGTTCGACATTCAAGATAAGCCACGGCGGAATCGTGTCGCTCGGCGTTGCGCTTGCGCTTGTCTTTGTCATAAGCCTGCTTAACGAAAAAGGCGTCAATGTCCGCGAATCGCTGAGGAAAAGGAACGTTGTTCTGCGCTGGATACTTCTCTATTTAATGGTAATGTTCATCTTTGTATTCGGAGCATACGGACCGGATTACATTCCCGTTGACCCGATATATGCTAATTTTTAAGGAGGCTGCATTATGAAAACCGTTGTTAAGAATATCCTTTGCAGTCTGCTTTTTGCTTCTCTGATTATCGGCTCACTCGTCTTCGGTTCAACGCTTGTTGAGCCGAAGGGCAACTCAAAAGAGGACGGAATGAAGGATTATTCTGCCGTTGGAATAATCAGCGAACCGGCGAACACCATTGACGCGGTCTTTATCGGCGACAGCGAATCCTACCGGGGCATTATGCCGCTAAAAATCTGGCAGGAGCACGGAATCACGGGCTATGTCTGCTCAACTCCGTCGCAGCGTCTGTATTATTCACTTGAGCTGCTTGAAAAAGCAATGAGCCACCAGAAGCCCAAATATGTTTTCATTGAAACCAACAGCTTTTTCAGGGAATTTACCGTGTCCGACGTTCTGGTCAACAAAGCGGAGCGGCTTGTCCCGTTTTTCCGTTATCATACGCGCTTGAAATATGTGCGCTTCGACCACTTCAAATGGAATAGTTTGTTCTCCTCTTCTCATTATTCGTATACTGTTGACGACAAGGGCTACAGGCTCAGCGTTAAATCAAAGCCGGCAAAAGTTAAGGGCTACATGAGCTATACCGATGAAATTCAGCCGATACCGGAAAAGAATGCGAATTATATTAAGCGAGTCAGTGACTTTTGCAGCAGCAAAGGCGCAAAGCTTGTTTTTTTGAGCATGCCGAGCACAAAAAATTATAATTATAAAAAGCACAACAGTATTGCCCGTTTTGCAAAGGATATCGGCGTTGAATATATTGACATGAATGTTTTAAAAGAGGAAATACCTATTAATTGGGAAACGGATACCTATGACAAGGGCGACCATATGAATTATTACGGTGCGCTGAAAACAACCGCTTATCTCGGAAACTACCTTGCTTCGAGCGGTGAATTCACTGACAAAAGAAGCAACCCTGATTATAAAGGCTGGTTTGATTCGGTTGAAAAATTCAATCTTGAGCTTGCCGATGCGTTGAAAAAACATGAGAAACGAACCGAGAAAAAATCTAAGAAAAATAAAAACAAAGCTGAAAGTACAACCGCTGCAGAGCTTACCGCAGCCTCGGCAAAATAAGCCGTATACTAAAAATGTAAAACTATGAAAAGAGCCTCCGCACGTTTTACCATGCGGAGGTTCTGCTGTTATAAAGTCTATCGGCAAAAGCTTTTTACCATATTGCTTTGGTTGCAATGTCGTTTTTGATCATTGCTTCAAAGTCTTCAGTTGAATATGAGCCGATGTCTCCGACGCCGCGTTTGCGGACGGAAACGCAGCCGTTTTCCGCTTCCTTGTCGCCTATGACGAGCGTATAGGGAACCTTGGCAAGCTGGCTTTCGCGCAGCTTATAGCCGAGTTTTTCACTTCTTGTGTCAACTTCAACGCGCTCGATGCCTGCCTCTTCAAGCTTCTTCTTTAGTGCGAATGCCGCTTCCTGGTGTCTGTCGGCAATCGGAGTAATGCGAACCTGTTCGGGAGCGAGCCAGACGGGGAATGCACCGGCAAAGTGCTCGGTGATAACGCCGATGAAGCGCTCAATAGAACCGAGAACAACGCGGTGGATCATTACGGGGCGGTGCTTTTCATTGTCGGCTCCGGTATATTCAAGCTCAAATCTTTCGGGAAGCTGCATATCAAGCTGAATGGTTCCGCACTGCCATGTCCTTCCGAGGCAATCGGAAAGGTGGAAGTCAAGCTTCGGGCCGTAGAAAGCGCCGTCGCCCTCATTGATAACATAGTCCTTACCCATTTCCTCAATGGCTTTTTTGAGCGTTTCGGTTGCAAATTCCCAATCCTTGATATCGCCCATGTGATCCTCGGGCATGGTTGAAACTTCAATCTGATAGGTGAGACCGAAAACACTGTAGACTTCATCAAAAAGCTTGACAACATTTTTAATCTCGTCTTTCATCTGTTCCCATGTCATGAAGATGTGCGCGTCGTCCTGTGTGAAGCAGCGGACGCGGAAAAGTCCGTGGAGCGCGCCGGAAAGCTCATGACGGTGAACAAGACCGAGCTCGCCCATACGCAGCGGAAGATCACGGTAGGAGTGGGGCTGAGATTTATAAACAAGCATGCCGCCGGGGCAGTTCATCGGCTTAATGGCAAAGTCGGTGTCATCAATAACGGTGGTATACATATTCTCTTTATAGTGATCCCAATGTCCCGAGCGCTCCCAAAGAGAACGGTTGAGCATCATCGGTGTGCTTATTTCAACATAGCCGTATTTCTTGTGTACCTGACGCCAGTAGTCGATAAGGGTGTTGCGCAAAAGCATGCCTTTCGGGAGGAAGAACGGGAAACCGGGGCCTTCATCAAGGAGCATGAACAATCCAAGTTCCTTTCCGAGCTTTCTGTGATCGCGCTTTTTTGCTTCCTCAATCATCTGAAGATAGGCTTCAAGCTCGGACGCCTTTGTAAAGGCTGTGCCGTAAATCCTCTGAAGCATCTTGTTCTTTGAATCGCCGCGCCAGTATGCACCGGTGCAGCTTGTAAGCTTGAAAGCTTTGATGCGTCCGGTGTCGGGAATATGCGGGCCTGCGCAAAGCTCTTCAAATTCACCCTGACGGTAGAACGAGATTTTTTCGCCTTTGTTTGCGTGTTCCTTAATAAGCTCAACCTTATAAGGCTCATTCCTGCTTTCCATAAGAGCGATTGCTTCATCGGGCTCAAGCTCAAACTTTTCAAGCACGAGCGCTTCCTTAACGATCTTCTTCATCTCTTTTTCAATCTGTTCAAGAACTTCCGGGGTGAAAGTTACATCGGAATCGAAGTCATAATAAAAGCCGTTGTCAATTGAAGGGCCGATTGCAAGCTTTGTTTCGGGGAAAAGGCGTTTAACAGCCTGTGCAAGAACATGAGAGCAGGTGTGGCGGAAATTTTCCTTACCCTCGGCGCTATCAAAGGTGAGAATTTCAACCTCGCAGTCTTCCTCAAGAGGAGTACGCAGATCGACCTGCTTTCCGTTGACCTTGCAGCCGCAGGCTGCCTTATAAAGTCCCGCACCGAGACTTTTTGCAATTTCAAGAACAGTTGTGCCGTTTTCAAATTCCTTAACGACGCCGCCTTTGAGTGTAACATTGATCATGATTTTACTTCCTTTCATAAGTAATCTGAAAAATAAAAAAGCCTCACCCACAGCATAAAATGCAAAGGGATGAAGCTGAAAAATTCAGTTCCACGGTTCCACCCGTATTCCGCAAAAAAATGCGGCACTCTGAAAGACCTTAACGCGGTCAGAACGGCACGCCTTATCAACTGCCTCGGCGCACAGCTCGGGAGGGGTAACTTTTCCTTTTTTCAAAGCTCTGCTTTCAGCCGGGGCAGAGCATCTCTTTTTGAAAAAGCAATGAAAAAGCTTTCTCCGTCAAAGCTTTATGATGGGATCAACTTTCTTTATCGTTTATTTTATCAAACAAGACCTGCTTTGTCAAGAAAAAGAATAAAAATATCACAGCGCAAAAGCAATTATATACCTGCAAAACTTGATTTTTCCGTCATTTATGTTATAATTAAACGGTATTTTTAATTTTTGGCTGCCTTCAAGGCCGCCGTTTGGGGGAATCACCAATGAAGCGAATTGAAATTGCAGATATTTACAAGGACGCCGCAGCATATACCGAAGCACCGGTGACAGTTTGCGGCTGGATCAGAACCAACCGTGACTCTAAGAACCTCGGCTTTATGGAGGTTAACGACGGAAGCTGCTTTAAGGGCATTCAGGTCGTTTTTGAAAGAGAAAAGCTTGACAGCTTTGCGGAAACGGCAAAGCTTAATGTCGGCACGGCGGTTATCATTACCGGAAATGTTATTCTTACTCCCGAGGCGAAGCAACCGTTTGAAATCAACGCAACAAAGGTTGAAGTTGAGGGTGCGTCAACACCCGATTATCCGCTGCAAAAAAAGCGCCACTCGCTTGAGTACCTGCGCACGATTGCACATCTGCGCCCGAGGACGAACATTTACTCTGCGGCTTTCCGTATTCGTTCTGCCGCCGCTTTTGCAATCCATAGCTTTTTCAGGGAGAGAAACTTCGTTTATGCACACACTCCGCTGATTACCTGCAGCGACTGTGAGGGCGCGGGCGAAATGTTCCGCGTTACAACGCTTGACATGGAAAACCCTCCGCGTAAAGAGGACGGAACCGTTGATTTTTCTCAGGACTTTTTCGGAAAAAGCGCATACCTCACTGTTTCCGGCCAGCTTCAGGGCGAGATAATGGCGCAGGCTTTCGGAAAAATCTACACCTTCGGCCCGACTTTCCGCGCAGAAAAATCATATACGCAGCGCCATGCGGCCGAGTTCTGGATGATTGAGCCGGAAATTGCTTTTGCCGATCTCAACGATGACATGGAGCTTGCGGAAGCTATGATAAAGTATGTTATCAACTATGTTCTTGATTCCTGCAAGCAGGATCTTGAGTTTCTCAATCAGTTTGTGGATAAGGGTCTTATTGAGAGACTCAAAGCTGTTGCTTCTTCAGATTTCGGAAGAATTACTTACACCGATGCGGTTGAAATTCTGAAGAAAAACAACGACAGGTTTGAATATAAGGTTGAATGGGGCTGCGATCTCCAGACCGAGCATGAGCGTTTCCTCACCGAGGAAATATTTAAAAAGCCCGTTTTTGTCACGGATTATCCAAAGGAAATCAAGGCTTTTTATATGCGACTTAACGACGACGGAAAGACCGTTGCCGCCTGCGACTGCCTTGTTATGGGTATCGGCGAGATCATCGGAGGCAGCCAGAGAGAGGAACGCTATGACGTTCTTGTTGACCGCATCCGCGAGCTCGGGCTGAACGAGGAGGACTACTGGTGGTATCTTGACCTGAGAAAGTACGGCGGAACAAAGCACTCCGGCTTCGGACTCGGCTTTGAAAGGCTTGTCATGTATCTTACTGGCATTTCAAACATCAGAGATGTCCTTCCGTTCCCGAGAACAACCGGCTCGGCAGATTTCTAATTTTTGGAGTTGATTTCATTGAAATATTCAGAGTACTCAAAAGAGCAGCTTCTTGAGGAAAAGAAAAAGCTCGAATCTCAGTATAACCGTATTAAAGCCAAGGGTCTGAAGCTTGATATGTCAAGAGGTAAGCCCGGAACCGACCAGCTTGCCGTTTCAAACGGTCTGCTTGACGCAATTACATCTAAAGACTGGGACAACAACGCCGGAGACCACAGCCTTGAATACCTGAACTACGGTCTTCTCACCGGTATTAAAGAATGTAAGCGTATTTTTGCGGACTTGCTCAAAGTTCAGACAGATAATGTCATTGTTTGCGGAAACTCAAGCCTCAACCTTATGTTTGATTATATTACCCAGTGTATGATGACGGGCTCGGACGGCATTCCCTGGAAAGATCAGGGCAAGATAAAATTCCTTTGTCCCTGCCCGGGCTATGACAGACATTTTGCAATTGCCGAGTATTACGGAATGGAGCTCATACCCGTAAGGCTCACGGGTCACGGTCCCGACATGGATCAGGTTGAAGCACTTATTAAAGATCCGTCGGTCAAGGGTATGTTCTGCGTTCCGAAATATTCAAACCCGACCGGCGAAACATATTCTCCCGAAACGGTTGAAAGGATTGCCGCAATGACTCCGGCCGCGCCGGATTTCAGGATTATCTGGGACAATGCATATATAATTCACGATCTTACCGAAAAATGCGATGAGCTTGTCAATATCTTTGACGTGCTGAAAAAATACGGTAATGAAGATATGGTTATTGAGTTTTCATCGACCTCAAAAATCAGCTTTCCGGGCGCAGGCGTTGCGGTTATTGCCGCTTCCGACAGGAACATTGAAATTATTAAAAAGCGCCTGAGCGTTCAGACCATCGGATATGATAAGGTTAATCAGTACCGCCATGTTAAGTTCTATAAGGACGTTGACGGAATTAAACGCCACATGAAGCTTCACCGCAAAATTCTTGCGCCGAAGTTCAAGGCTGTTATTGATGAGTTTGAAAACGGCCTCGGAGAATACGGTGTTGCCGAATGGACAAAGCCCAACGGAGGATATTTCATCAGCCTTAACGTTATGCCCGGAACGGCAAAAAGGGTATATACTCTTTGCAAGGACGGCGGCGTAACTCTCACTCAGGTCGGAGCAACATTCCCGTACGGTATCGACCCCGAGGATAAGAATATCCGCATTGCTCCGTCATATCCTCCGGTTGACGAGCTGCTTGCGGCAACAAGACTCTTGTGCATCTGCGTAAGGCTCGCGGCCGTTGAAAAGCTTCTCGGTGAATAATAAAATAAAAAACTTCAAAAACCGAAAGAGCGAGACTTTTTGTCCCGTCCTTTCGGTTTTGTTTGTGGAAAAATTTCAGTTTATCTCGGTCTTGAGTGTTTCAACAATAGAATCACCCTTGAGCCTTCTGACCGAATAGTACATTGAAATGCCGACGATGATAAAGACTGCAACAGCCGAAGCCAGATACATCCATACATCGGGAACAAACGGCATTGAATCCTGACCTATTGTCCGGTTCATTAAATAGCTTAACGCAAGACTTATCGGGTAGGCGAAGAGGAGCGCTTTTGCCCCGTAGAAGAAGCTTTCAAGGCAGATCATTTTTCTGAATCCTTTAGGCGTTGTTCCAACGGATTTGAGCATTGCAAATTCCTTTCGTCTCATCATAATTCCGGTCGAAACCGTGTTAATGATGTTTGCAATCGCTATCATTGTTATAAGAGTGATGAACCCGTAGACAAAGACCTGAAGCGCAAAAACAAGGGAATTGAGCATCTGGGATTGCTCGGCAAGGTCAACATACATAAGTTCTGAATAGTTGTTGCTTTTTGAGCTGAGACCTTCAAGCTGTTCATATACTGCTTTGTGCTCGTTTGTTGCAATGGCAAAGGAATAGAATCCGCCGTTATTATCGTAATCGCCTTGAGAACTATTGTCCAATGCTTTAAAGTATTCGCTTTCGGGGAAGTAAAGCGAAACTGCGCCCTTAGGATTAAGATTGCAGGCATAATTCTTCGAGTCATACTCAACAATTCCGTCGATTGTAAAGGCCACCTCTGACGAATCTGATTCAAGGCAATCCGCTTCAAAGCTCTTTTCGCCGTTCATTATTGAGCTTTCAAATATTTTTCCGGAAGCTTCCGAACGGCGAAGGTCATCAAGTATTACGCCGCTTAGCTTTTCGCGGTTATAGAACCTATCGGAATCAAGACCGTTTTCCTTGCAAAGTCTGTTAAAGTCTGCGTCGCTTATGGCGTTGTAGTAAACAAAAACATAATCCGAAACAACATCCTTATATGCTGTTTTATAGTTATCTGCATTCAGGAAAGGGGAGTCTTTGGTGTTTTCATCGTTGAGGTTGAGAGTTTCAAAGCTGCAGTTAACAGGGAAAACACTTTCAACTCCTTTAAGCTGCAAAAGGTCTTTTTTAAGTAACTCCCTTTTTTCATAATCCACGGTCACAGTCAGTTCATACGGAATATCGGCCATGTATTTGTTTGATTCAACAAACATCTGACAGAAATAGTTCACGCAAAGGAAAAGGATGACCGAAAGAGCGATTGAAGCCGTAATCATGTTCGTTTTGCGGCGGTTGCGCTTGAGGCTCTTATTTGCAATTTCGCCCTCATAGCCGAAAATGGCACGGATAAGACGCGGAGAGCGTATCTTTTTTGCTTTAAGTTTGAAATCGTCCTTTTGCCTGATGGCGTCAATGGGTGTTATGCCTGACGCCTTTTTTGCCGGAATATAAAGTGAAATGAAAATAGTCAAAGCGCTGAAGAATACAATAAGAAGAATAATTATCGGATTGACGGTTGCGTTGAATTTAAGTCCCGACGCCTTGGCCGCTTCGGTAAGGATACCGGAGGAAATGACTTTATTTCCGACAAGGCGAAGCGTTATTGCAATTCCGATGAATCCGGCAACAATTCCGACCGGAATACCGATAGCACCGAGGAGCGCGCCTTCAAAATAGACAGAACCTCTTTTTTGCTTTTTGGTTGCGCCAACGCTTGCAAGCATTCCGAGATAGCGAACCCGTTCGGAAAGCGACATTCCGAATGCATTATATATGAGCATTACGGAAGCTATCATGATTATAACAAGGCAAACGGCACAAAGGGGAAGAATTGCGGTAAAAGCATAGCTATCCTTGTCAAAGGAAAAATTGGAGATCAAAAGATCCGTGTTAATGCAGAAGCTTTCGTTCAATTTATACTCTTTGGCAATATCATTCAGTTCCTGACTGCTTTTGAAGCTGAGGCTTTTCAGAGTAAAGGAAACAACGGCGTTCTTTTCTTTAAGGCATTTTGCAATCTCGGAATCGGAAGCCGTTCTCAGGCATTCGGCGGGATAGTTTTTCTCCATGATTCCTACGACCGTATATTTAACTGTGTTTTTATTATTGAATGATGTATCGCCATCTTCGCCGTCTTCAATTTCCCTGTCCGGAACAAAAAAGGTTATCGTTCTTCCGAGAGCAGCGCCGGGAAAATACTTTTCAAGAATATCTTTGTTGATGATTATCTCGCTGTCATTCTGCGGAAGTCTGCCCTGATATTTGCATTTGACGAGCATATCAAAGAGATTATTATTTCCGACGGTAATACCAATACCGGATTTGACTGTTAAGTCATCGTTCAGAATGTACCCGGCATTATCTGTTCCGTGGAGCGAAAGACCGACTTTGTCAATTCGCGGATCGTTTTCAAGCTTTTCAACTGTCTGTGCGCCCACCGATTCCGCCGAGCCGTGCCAGCTTCCGTTCTGAAGTATTGTCAGGTCACCCAAAAGGTTCATCAGTGAATACGCCGCAACAAAAACGGCGGTTATCATTGCAACGGAAACGCAGATTCCGAGCGTTGTTACAACCGAACGGCTCTTGTTCTCTTTCAGGTGGCGCAGCGTCAGTTTTTTAACGATATTCATCTGCCGTTCACCCCGTCCTTAACAATTTTACCGTCAACGATGGCTATTGTTCTGTCCGCCGAAAGGGCAATGCTTTCATCGTGGGTGATAATTATTACTGTCTGGCCGTGCTCACGGTTGAAGCGGCGCAGCAGCGAGATTATTTCATGGCTGTTTTTGCTGTCAAGGTTTCCTGTCGGCTCATCGGCGAGCATAAGCGCAGGATTGTTGATAAGAGCGCGGCCGATGGAAACTCTCTGCTGCTGACCGCCCGAAAGCTGATTCGGCAAGAACGAAAGCCTATCTTTAAGACCGAGTGCATCGGTAAGCTCTTTGATAACGGCTTTGTCGGGCTTCTTTCCGTCAAGCAGGAGGGGGAGAGTCATATTTTCCTCAACGGTGAGAATAGGAATAAGGTTATAAAACTGATAGATAAGACCTATCTGTCTGCGGCGGAAGATGGCAAGCGCTGTTTCATCAAGCTTTGAAATGTCCGTTCCGTCAATGATAACGCTGCCGCTTGTGGGAGTATCAACACCGCCGAGAATATGAAGAAGCGTTGACTTTCCCGAACCCGACGGGCCGATGATTGCAACAAATTCACCCTTTTCAACAGAGAACGAAACATTGTCAAGAGCCTTGACTGCCGTGTTGCCGTTTCCGTAGGTTTTGCAAAGATTTTTGATTTCAAGAATTTTCATTTTTTATGTCTCCTTTCGGAATGTATGAAGAAATAAGCAACGAAACACCCTTTTGCTTCGTGCTCGTTGCTTATATTATAATGCTTAAAACTTACTGCTCGGTGACAATCGGATTACAATTCAGTAATTTTTCAAAGACTCAGCGGAAGATAAACTTCAAATGTTGTTCCTTTGTCAACCGTGCTTCTGACCTCAATTTTTCCGTTGTGGCGCTCAATTATAGCCTTGGTCAGCGCAAGACCGATACCGACGCTTTCGGGCGAGGAATTCTTTCCGCGGTAGAAGCGTTCAAAAATGTGCCTGAGATCCTCCTCGTCCATTCCGCAGCCGTTGTCGGATATCTCTATCATTCCGAAAAGAGCGGTGCTTTTTAAACGGACGGAAATATTTCCTCCGCAGGGGGTATGTTCAAGGCTGTTTTTGATTATGTTTGAAAGCGCCTCACTTATCCAGCCCTCATCGCCTTTAAAATTGAAGTCCTCGCCGCTGCATGAAAAGCTGATTTCGCGCAGGTCAAAGCTCACGAGAAACGGCTTGGCGCTGCTTTCAATCATCTTTGAGGCAGAAAGCGAGTCATTTCTGATTTCTACCGTTCCTGCGTCAAGCTTGGAAAGCTTCAGAAGATTCAAAATGAGCCAGCGCATTTTTTCAAGCTGAGTCTGAATGATATCAACAAAGTCCTTGCGCTTTTCTGCCGACTGCTCGTCCTTGAGAATGTCGCTCATAACCATCATTGAAGTCAGCGGAGTTTTTAACTGGTGGGATATATCAGTCATTGAATCGGCAAGATAAAGCTTGTCCCGCTGAAGCTTTTCATTCTGAAAGCGCAGCATTGCGATAATTTTATACAGGTTGTTTTTAAGGATTGACAGCTCGCCCTCGCTGTTGTCCGGAAGGTCAAGGTCAAGCTTTCCGGAACAGACGGCGGCAAGGTATTCGTTGAGTTCTGCAATTTTTTTAAAGCGTCTTTTTGTAAATGCGATGTATACCGCGGCAACAGCCGCTGAGCAAAACAGGCAGAGTGCTCCGGGAACAGCGCCGTAATAAAAGCTGAAAGCCGAAAGCAAAAGCGTTAACGAAGCGGTTATTCCGAGAGTTATTTTGAAGCTTTTATCTATCATTTTCTATCACATATCCCAAGCCGCGAACAGTTTTGATTATAGTCGGACAGGCGGGATCCCTTTCAATTTTATCGCGCAGGCGCTTGATGTAAACTGTCAGCGTGTTGTCGTTAACAAAGTCGCCGTCAACATCCCAGATTTCTTCAAGAAGCTTGTTCCTTGAAAGCACCTTTCCTCTGTTGTTGATAAACGTAAGAAGCAGCCGGTATTCCATCGCTGTCAGTATAACGTCCTCATTGTCCTTGGTGACTCTCGCTTCGTTAAGGTTCACGCTCACATTTCCGAGCTTAACCGTCGGCTCGGCTTTATCTTTTCCGCAACGGCGCATAACGCTTTTTATCCTTGCAACAAGCTCGCGCACGCGGAACGGTTTTGTAATGTAATCATCGGCGCCTATGTCAAGGCCCATAACAACATTGACCTCATCGTCATAGGCTGTGAGGAAAATTACGGGGAAATCGCCCTTTTCTTTAACCTTGCGGCAGATGTCGTAACCGCTGCCGTCGGGCAGATTGATATCGAGAATATAAAGCGCAAACGTCTGTTTTTCTATTATGCTTTCAGCCTCTGCAAAGGAACGCGTAAGGGTAATTGTATAACCCTCGTTTTCAAGGGAATACTTTAGACCTATTCCGATGGCTTCATCGTCTTCAAGAAGAAAAATGTTCATTCAAAACACCTCAAGGGTATTGTATCATATATTTCGCTGTCTTTCCATTACAATTCAGTAATAAAAAAACCGGCGGAAAACCGCCGGAAAACTTATTCGCCGAACCAGGCTTTTGCATACGCCGCAATGCCGGGAACAAGGGCTTTAATCTCCTTGCCTGTTGTATTGACGCAAAGATGGTAGCTTTCCTTTTTTCCCCATGGGGAATCGGAAAGCAGGGCGCGGTGCCTTGCGCGCGCGCTGTCAATCTGCTTGATTTTTCTTTCATATTCCCGTCTTGTAAGCTCCTCATCTTCGGGCGCGCGGTCAATGCAGCGGTCAATCTTTGAATACATATCGGCGTGAACAAAAACATTAAGCGGAAAATATTCGCTGAGAATAACGTCGGCGCTGCGGCCGACAATTACAAAATCATCGCCCTTGCGCGCAAGCTGGATTATAAAGCTCTGCTGCGCCACAAGCGCCTTGGTGTAATTTTGCTGAGACACATCGGAAAAAGCAAAGGAACGTCCGAAAGAAAACGGAAACGTCCTCGGAATACCCGTTTCAAGGATTTTTTCAACATAGCCCTCGTCAAGCTCGCTGTTTTTTGCAACCGCAGCAATAATCTCCCTGTCGTAATAGGCAAAGCCGAGTTCATCGGCAAGTCTTTTTCCAACCTCTCTTCCGCCCGAACCGAATTCACGGCTGATTGTAATGATTTTCATAAGCTGACGCTCCTTTCGTTTCAATATTGAGTCTTAATGCTGACAAAAGCAGAATGCTGCCGCCGTGCTCTTGTCTGTCCCGGAAACATTTTATCATCTTTTTTTAACTCTTGCAACAAATCTAAGGCAAAAACATCGAAAAAAGTCTGCGTCGGTCAATAAAAATTGTTGACAAAAACAATATAAAATGTTAAACTAATTGTGAACAAGAATAAATACAATATTTGCAAAAAGGAGTTGTACGTATGAAAAAAATACTTTGCATAATTTTATCGCTCACACTTCTTGTTTCATCGCTGAGCATTGCGGCATTTGCCGATAACAGCACCGAAAATACGGACTTCGGCTTTGATCTGTCGGAGCTTGTTTCCGGCGCTCTTAATGAGGCCGACTTCAAAAAGGCTCTTGAAAACTATAACTTTAACGGCGACATTCCCGACGATTGCAAAACCGAGGAAGGTCAGTACGACATTGAAAAGCTTGTTACAAGCGGTACGGCGTCCAATGTATATATGTTCGGTCTTTCAATTGACTTCCTGTATAACAGCGAGGAAAAGCTTCTCTGGTCAAGACTTCCGTCTGCTGAAGATCCTTACTGCACCAACTGCAAGAAGTCCTTTAAGGCAGACACTGTTCCCAGTAAAGTTTGCCCCGATTGCGGCAAAGCGCTGAGGGTTGAAACAATTTATAACGACATGGCTCTTGCCTGCGGTAACCTCAATTTCTGCCTCAAGAGAATATTCAATAAGTATTATGAAGGCGACAAGCTTTATACGGAAGAGAATGCAACAAAAATCTGCAACATTATCGGACATCTTTTTTTCACAAATTATACCGATCAGAACATCGGCTTTGATATTCCGCTTGTTGAGGATAATGAAGAAAACGTCAATCTGTTTTATGACACCATTGCCGAAAAGAGCGGACTTAAAGAGCTTATTCAGAGAAACTGGTGCGATGTTCCCAGACTTAATTACAAGCCTTTGCTCTATACCCTCGGAGTAAACTTTGAGGATTTCCCGGTTCCTGACAGAGATATTTATAACGCAAAGTATGTTTCGAGAATTCTGCTGAAGTCCATTGTCAGCTCAATTATGAATCTCGGTCCCGTCAACTATCTTCTTGACATAATCTGGGCATTCTCAAGAACGTATGCAATCTATCTTTATGAGCCGGTCAAGGCGCTCTTCAGCGTTAAGATTGCCAGCGGTCTCATTCAGGAAGACGAACTTAAGACTTTCAAGGGACTTTTGAATCTGATTTTCAATAACAACAATCCCAACGACACCTCAAAGCTTCAGTTTGTTACTCCGCCGGCACGCAGATTTGCAACCTCTGCCGATACCACAGAGCTGTTCCTTTATGTTATCATTTATCTCAATCTTGTTGGCAAAAACGGAAACAATCCCGCAGTTGTTGCCGGCATAAAGGACAACATCAATGCAAATACCATGCTTGATGGCGAGGATAAGCAGTATCTTGTTTCAATCGTTGACGGCTTGTTCTGCGGCAACCTCAATGAGCTTGTTCCGATGCTTGCAAATTATTTCATTGAAAATATTTCCGAGCTCAAGGATACGTTGTGGCAAAAATTTGTAAAGATGATAAAGAATTTCATCCGCAACTTTATCGGAATGTTCGATAAAATTTATAAGAACTTCCTGAATATCGGACATTGGGGCGACAGTGAATAATTTTTGCCTGCTTTGCAAAGAATAAAAGCATAGCCCGAACGGCACGTTTTAGGCTGTTCGGGCTTCATTTTATTCAAAGGTGGTTTAAACAATGAATTGTAGCGATGCAAACAAGTCCATCGGCTGCACGGTTGAAAAGTGCGCCCATCATTGTCATTCCGAAAATTACTGTACCCTTGATCAGGTCTCAATCGGTACACATGAGTCCGATCCCAAGGTCTGCCAGTGCGTTGACTGCGAGTCCTTTGTTCCCAAGTCAAACTGACAAACGCCTTGAAAAAAGCTGCCGGAGGTCTTTCGGCAGCTTTTTTTGGCTTGACATCAGGCACAGGTTTATTTAAAATATACCAAAAGGGCGGTGAAAATGTGAGGCTTGCAGGAATAATCAGCGAATACAATCCGTTTCATAACGGCCATTTATATCATATTGAGCAGACGCGCAAAAGCGGTGCAACGCATATCGTCTGCGCAATGAGCGGAAACTTTGTTCAGCGCGGTGATTGCGCCTGCGCTGACAAATATATCAGGGCAAAGGCCGCCGTTTTATCCGGGGCTGACCTTGTTGTTGAAATTCCGACTCCCTGGGCGTGCTCCGGCGCGGAAAATTTTGCGCGGGGCGGCGTGAGCATTCTTGCATCGCTCGGGATTGACGTTTTGTCATTCGGCTGCGAAAGCGATGAATTATCCTTACTTGAAAAGACTGCGGCTGCGGTTGATTCTCCGCTTATTTCTCAGTCTGTGCGCACGCTTGTTTCGGCAGGGAATACATATCCGGCGGCGCTTCAGAAAAGCATTGAAGCTGTATTCGGAAAAGCTGCGGCCGATATTCTGTCCTCGCCGAATAACACCCTTGCGGTTGAATATATCAGGCAAAGGGAAAAGCTTTCAGCTAAGTTTGAGCTGCTTGCCGTCAGAAGAAAAAGCGCCGGACATAACGACGAGTACCTGCCGGAAAACGGTATTGCAAGCGCAAGCGCACTGCGCAAGCTGCCTCAGCTTGAAAAAATGAAGAACTATATACCCCAAGCAATGCTTACGGAGCTTACTCAAGCGGAAAAAAGCGGACTTTTTCCCTGCCTGCTTGAAAACGCAGACCGTGTTATCCTTGCTTTTTTGCGCCGCATGACTCTTGAGGAAATGAAAAAGTATATTTCCGATGAAAACGGTCTTGCAGAGCGGCTTTATTCGTTTTCGCGAACAGCGCAGTCAACCGCCGCTGTCATAAAACAGGTCAAGGTCAAATCTATTACCGAAGCGGCCGTCAGGCGAGCCGTGCTTTCCTGCTTTTTAAAGATACCGAAAGACGCCGCCAAGGGCCTTGTGCCGTATATAAAAATACTTGCATCGAACGCAAGGGGCTTTGAAATTCTCAGAGAGCGCAATGTTTTGCTTCCCGTCATTACAAAAAAAGCTCATGCGGATAAGCTTGAAAAGGGTGCAAAAGCAATTTATGACCTTGAATGTGAATGCACAGACGTATTCTCGCTTTTTTCAAAAAAAATACCGGGCTGTTCACGCGAACAAACAAGCCCGATATTCGTCTTATGATTCAATTTCACCGACGCAGCAGTCATCGCCTGTGCCGGTGATTTTTACGTTTGCAAACTTTCCGAAAAGCTCATGGCCGCCTTTTGCCTTTACCGGAGTATAGTTTGCGGTGTGGCCGAGTATCATGCCGTCCTTTTCCTTGCTTTCAAAAAGGACGTTGACCGTTCGGCCAATCTGGGAGCGCAAAAAGCTTTCGCGCATTTTTTCGCATTCTTCGCTCATAATTGCGGCGCGCTTTTCTTTAACGGATTTCGGAAGATGGCCGTCCATTTTTTCCGCTTTTGTTCCGACTCTGACCGAATATGGAAAAACATGAACCTTTTCAAATCCGATTTCCCTGACAAAGCGGAGGCTTTCTTCAAAATCCTCGTCGCTTTCGCCGCAGAAGCCGACCATTACATCGGTAGTGAGCGTGCAGTCGTTAAAGCAGGAACGCAGGCTTTTGCAAAGCGAACGGTATTCGTCCGCTGTGTAATGGCGGTTCATGCGCCTGAGCGTGTTGTCGCAGCCGCTTTGCAGCGATATATGAAACTGCGGACAAAGTTTTTTGCATTTTGAAAGCCTTTCAATAACCTCACTTGTCAGATGATCCGGTTCAAGCGAGCCGAGGCGGACTCTTTCAATACCCTCAACAGAGCAGGCAAGCTCAACCGCATCGCAGAATTTTTCGTCAAGATCCTGTCCGTAGGCCGACAGGTTGATGCCGACAAGAACAATTTCTTTGTAGCCGGCTGCGGAAAGCTTTTCAAGCTCGGTTTTCAGCGCGCCGAGCGGCTTTGAGCGCACGCGTCCGCGCGCAACTGGAATGATACAATATGAGCAGAAGCGGTTGCAGCCGTCCTGAATTTTAACGTATGCCCTTGTGCGCTCATCAAAAGAGGAAACCGAGCAGGAGGAAAACGCTTCGCCCTTTTCATGCTGAGAGGTAAGAACGGTTCTTCTCCTGTTCCTGAAAAACTCCTCAAGAATTTCGGGCAGCTCGCCGTTGCTTTTGTTTCCGATGACGATATCCGCCTGAACGAGCGCTTCTGCGTCTTTCGGATATGCCTGCGGCATACAGCCGGTCAGAACAACAACCGCGTTCGGATTGTTCCTTTTAAAGCGGCGAACAGCCTGTCGGGTCTTTCTGTCCGATTCCGCAGTAACAGTGCAGGAATTGATAATATAAACGTCTGCGCTTTCGTCCTTTCCGACAGTTTCATAGCCGAATTTATTAAGTAATTCGCTCAGCGACCGGCTTTCATATTGATTAACCTTGCAACCGAGCGTATAAAAAGAAACTTTCATGCTTGACCTCACAAAATACATTATCGACTTATTATAAAACAAACGCTTTGGGTTTTCAATATTTTGTTTTAATTTTCTTTTCGGCGTCATATATAATTATGAGGAGTTGATTGCATGAAAAGAATAATTTCGTTTTTGCTTTGCATTATAATAGCAGGGACTTTTTTAAGTTTTTCTGTCTTTTCGGCAAATGAAGATGAAAAGCTTGATGTAAAAGCAAAAAGCTATGTGCTTATGGACGTTTCAAACGGAAAGCTTCTGCTTGGAAAAAACGAGCACGAAAGGCTTTATCCCGCCTCAGTCACAAAAATCATGACGCTGCTTCTCGTAATAGAAAGAATTGACAGCGGAAAGCTTTCGCTTGAGGACAAAGTAACCGCAAGCACCGCAGCAGCCGGAAAAGGCGGATCGCAGATCTGGCTCAAGGAGGGCGAAACAATGACGGTTGACGAGCTTTTGCGCGCAGCCGCAATCGGCAGCGCCAACGACGCCTGCACGGCCCTTGCCGAGCATATTGCCGGAAGCGAGGAGGGCTTTGTGAAGCTCATGAACGCAAAGGCGAATGAACTCGGCATGAAGGATACGAATTTTGAAAATTGCACCGGACTTGACGATGATACCGAAAACCACCTCACGAGCGCTTATGATATTGCGCTTATGTCCCGTGAGCTGTTAAGCCATGAGCGGATTCAGAATTATACGACCGTCTGGATGGATTCGTTGCGCTCGGGAGCAACAGAGCTTGTGAACACAAACAAGCTTGTCCGCTTCTATAAGGGTACAACCGGACTTAAAACCGGAACAACCTCAAAAGCCGGTCACTGCATCAGCGCAAGCGCGATGAGAAAAAACCTGCATCTTATCGCCGTTGTTCTCGGTGCAGAAAACAGCACAGACCGTTTTGAGGGCGCAAAGGCACTTCTAAACTACGGCTTTGCAAACTACGAAACCGTAACGCCGAATTTTGACAGCAGTCTTATTACAGATGTCAATGTCATTAAGGGAATAGAGCAATCTGTTACTCCGCAGGTTGAAAAAGTGCTGCCAATGACGCTTGAAACGGGAACGGGAGCGAGAATTCAGCCGAAGATAAATCTTGCGCTGAGCGTTGAAGCTCCGGTTGAAAAAGGTCAGGTACTCGGCACTCTTGAGTTTGAAATCGACGGTAATGTCATAGCAAGCTATAACATTGTTTCACCTGTTGAAATCCGCAAAATCAATTTCGGCGATATGCTGATACGTCTGCTGCGCTCATTGAGCGTAAGAGCTTAGCTTGTAAAGTTATCAATTTGCCGTATCTCTACGATATTTTCAAATTAGCAAAAATAAAATTAGGTTGACAAATTTTAGCAAATGTATTAAAATATCAAAATAACGCTTTTTTCCATTGCACAGGAGGATTAAAAATGTCAGTAAAATTAACAGATAAGTACGTTTCCGCTTTTTTGTCGGATTCGGAAATTAATTCATATTCAGAAAAGATTAAGGCTGCCCATAAAATGCTCCACGAAAAAACCGGAGCAGGCAGCGACTTTACAGGCTGGGTTGATCTCCCGGTCGATTATGACAAAGAAGAGTTTGCGCGTATCAAAACGGCCGCAAAGAAGATTGCCTCAAACAGCGAAATTCTTATTGTTATCGGCATCGGCGGTTCCTACCTCGGCGCAAGAGCGGTGATTGAATTTATTAAATCACAAAATTATAATGCGCTTCGTAAGGGGACTCCGGCAATCTACTTTTCCGGCAACAGCATAAGCTCTACCGCCCTTTCACAGCTTATTGAAATTTGCAACGGCAAGGATTTTTCAGTAAATGTTATTTCAAAATCCGGCACGACCACCGAGCCTGCCATTGCATTCCGCATTTTCCGTGAGATGCTTATTAAAAAATACGGCGAAAAGGGCGCTGCGGAAAGGATTTATGTTACAACCGACAAGTCTAAGGGAACGCTCAAGTCTCTTGCAGACAAAGAGGGCTACGAAACCTTTGTTGTTCCCGACGACGTCGGCGGAAGATACTCCGTTCTTACCGCAGTCGGACTTCTTCCGATTGCTGCGGCAGGAATTGATATCGACTCTCTCATGAGCGGCGCGGCAAAGGCCAGAGAAGAGCTTATGTCTGACTCGATTGATGAAAACGACTGCTACAAATATGTTGCAATCAGAAATGCTCTCTATAACAAGGGCAAGGCTACCGAAATGTTTGTTTCCTATGAGCCGTGCTTTACCATGATGAATGAATGGATCAAGCAGCTCTTCGGCGAGAGCGAGGGCAAAGAGGGCAAGGGGCTTTTCCCGACCTCCGCTGTTTTTTCAACCGATCTTCATTCTCTCGGTCAGTATATTCAGCAGGGCGAGCGCATCATGTTTGAAACAGTGTTTAACTTTGCAAAGCCGCAGGAGGAAATTGTCATCAAGGAGGAAGCCGGAAATATTGACGGGCTCAACTTCCTTGCAGGCAAGACCATGGCGTTTGTCAACAGAAAGGCTTTTGAGGGTACTGTTCTTGCCCATAACGACGGCGGAGTGCCTAACATTGTTCTTGATGTTGATGCAATGGACGAGGAAAATCTCGGATACCTTATTTATTTCCTTGAAAAGGCGTGCGCCGTTTCGGGCTACGTTCTCGGAATTAATCCGTTCGACCAGCCCGGCGTTGAAAGCTATAAGAAAAACATGTTTGCCCTGCTTGGAAAACCCGGCTATGAAAAAGAAAAAGAAATACTTGAACAAAGGCTTTCAATGTGATACAATAAGGACGTAAAAAATCCACGGAAGTGGAAATTATATAAAGGAGGAAATTAATTATGATTTCTCTTATTTTAGGACACAAAGGCTCCGGAAAAACCAAGCATCTTATCACTTGCTTAAACGAAGCGATAGAAACCTCAAAGGGCAATGTTGTTTGTGTTGAAAAGGAAACCAAACTCACTTTTGACATTGATCGTCGTGCAAGACTCATTGCCACCGATGATTTTGAAATAAAGGGCTATCACGCATTCTACGGCTTCCTTGCAGGCGTTTGCGCCGGCAACTATGACATTACGGATATCCTTGTTGACGCCACCCTCAGAATCGGCGGCAGGGACTATAACGAGCTTGCAAAGTTCCTTGAGGACGTTTATGAGCTTGCCGAAGCACAGGATAAGAAGTTCATCTTCACCGTTTCTGCGGATAAGGAGGAGCTTCCGGCCTCAATCTTCAATTTCTGCAAGGTTATCTGAGTTTGGTCACCACGGCGGCAGGTTTTTTCCTGCCGCTTTTTAAATATAAAAAAGCCGGGACTTTGGAGTGTTTCGTTGTACATATTAGGAGAAAGCCATGAACTATGACATTGAAAAGGAATATTATAATAAGGGCTATAAGCTCATTTGCGGAATAGACGAAGCGGGGCGCGGACCTTTGTGCGGTCCCGTTTGCGCTGCGGCAGTCATTCTTCCCGTTGACTGCGAACTTGAGGGCATAAACGATTCCAAAAAGATAAGCGAAAAAAAGCGGGAGGCTCTGTTTGATGTTGTAAAGGAAAAAGCGCTTGCGTATTCCGTTGCAATGGCAAGCGCAAAGGAAATTGACAAAATCAATATTCTTCAGGCAACATTCCTTGCCATGAGGAGAGCGGTTAACGGTCTTGATGTGAAGCCGGACCTTGCGCTGATTGACGGAAACCAAAAGCCCGGGCTTGATATTGACGAAGTTACGATAGTAAAAGGTGACGCAAAGTGTATTTCCGTTGCGGCCGCGTCCATTCTTGCAAAGGTTACAAGGGACAGATATATGAGAGAGCTTGATGAAAAATATCCGCAGTTCTGCTTTTCAAAGCATAAGGGCTACGGTACAAAGCTTCACTATGAAATGATTGACAGGTACGGCATTTGCGAGGAGCACAGGAGAACGTTTTTGAAAAAGCTTTTCGGTGAAAGCAATGGATAAAGCAACTCTCGGAAAGGCAGGGGAGGACTTCGCCTGCGAAAGGCTTCGGGAAAAGGGCTATACGGTGACAGAACGTAATTTCCATTCGCGCCGCGGCGAAATTGATATCATTGCCGAAAACGAAAGTACAATCGCCTTTGTTGAAGTTAAAGCAAGGAGCAAAAAGAGCGTCTCCATGCCGCGCGAGGCCGTTGACAAAACAAAGCAAAGGAAGATAATTCTTACAGCCGTTATGTATCTTCAAACGCATCAGGTGCAAAAATCGCCGCGCTTTGATGTGTTTGAGGTCTGGCATGACGAGAGGGGAATATTCAAATTCTGCCACATTAAAAACGCATTTGATCTTTCCGTTCTCGGAGGCGAATATGAATTATTTTGATCTTCACTGCGACACTGTTACCGCTTTGGCCGGCGGAAAAACAGACGCTGCCGTTGCTTTGGATAAAGCTGCGGCTTTTGACAGGTACACACAGGCCTTTGCAATCTGGATAAACGACAGCTTTCCGCCGGAAAAAGCCTTTGAAAAAGCAGGAGAATATTACGTTTACTTTAAGGAACATATATTAAACTCAGCAAGCAGAAGCTTTACGCCGTTTTTGACCCTTGAAAACGCCGTGAGCTTCGGAAACAGCCTTGATAACATTTCTGTTTGGAGGGAAAGGGGCGTAAAAGCCGTAACTCTCACATGGAACGGTGCAAATGCGCTCGGCTTCGGCGCCGCTTTTCCGGACGCTGACGGACTGACGCCGTTCGGAAAAGAGGCGCTTTCGGAAATGAACCGGCTCGGAGTCATTGCCGATGTTTCGCACCTCAACCGCCGCGGCTTTTATGACTGCGTATCGCTTTCAAAAACGCCTGTAATTGCTTCCCATTCCAATTGTTCTGCCCTGTGCCCTCATGAAAGGAACCTTGACGACAAGCAGATAAAAACGCTGTTTTCCGCCGGAGGACTTTTAGGCATTTGCTTTTATCCGCTTTTTCTCGGAAAAGGAAATGTGTATGAGCTTATCTATGAGCATATATATCATGCGCTTGAGCTCGGCGGCGAGAACCTCGTCTGTATCGGCAGTGACTTTGACGGAGCGGTAATGGATAAAAGCCTTGACTCGCTCGAAAAAGTCAAATGCCTTAAATCTTATCTTTTTGAAAGGGGACTTGGAAAACCGCTGCTGGAAAAAATCTTCTATGATAATGCAAGCGGCTTTTTTCAAAGCGTTATATGATTAATTATAGTTTACTTTACAAGTTCAAAAAAGTGTGATATCATAGTCCATATTTTTAAACGGAGGATTGTTTATGCTTTATACAAGTACAAGAGATAAAAGCGTTAAAGTTACTTCCGCCGAAGCGATCGCTCACGGAATCTCCAAGGAGGGCGGACTTTTTGTTCCTGCCGAGCTTCCGAAAATCACTCCTGAATTTATTGCTTCGCTTGTCGGAAAAGATTATATTTCAAGATGTGAAAAGGTTCTTTCGCTTTTTCTCACAGATTATACAGCCGAGGAAATAAGCTACTGCGTAGGCGGAGCATATGCCAAGGGAAAGTTCAGCAGCGAAAAAATTGCTCCCGTAAAAAAGATTGCCGAGGGAAAGAATATTCTTGAACTCTGGTGCGGCCCGACCTGCGCGTTCAAGGACATGGCGCTCCAGCTTCTTCCCTATCTTCTCACCGTTGCCGCCAAAAAAACTGTCTCGGATAAGACTATTGTTATCCTTGTTGCAACAAGCGGCGATACAGGAAAGGCTGCGCTTGAGGGCTTTAAGGACGTTGACAGGACAAAAATAATGGTCTTTTACCCGAATGACGGCGTAAGTCCGATGCAGAAGCTCCAGATGACCACTCAGGAGGGCAATAATGTCGGCGTCTGTGCGATTGACGGCAATTTTGACGACGCGCAAAGCGGAGTCAAGGCCATTTTCACCGATCCCGCCGTTGCAGAAAAGCTTGAGAAAAACAACATGATGTTCTCCTCGGCAAACTCAATCAACTGGGGACGTCTTGTTCCGCAGATTGTGTATTACATCAGCGCATACTGCGATCTGATTGAAAACGGCAGCATTAAAAACGGTGATGAGATCAATATTGTTGTTCCCACCGGCAACTTCGGAAACATTCTTGCCGCTTACTATGCAAAGCAGATGGGCGTACCCGTCAAAAAGCTTATCTGCGCTTCAAACGCAAACAATGTGCTTACCGATTTCTTTGAAAGCGGCAAGTATGACAAGAACAGAAAGTTCTATACAACCGAGTCGCCCTCAATGGATATTCTCATTTCGTCAAACCTTGAGCGTCTGCTTTTCCACCTTTGCGGCGAAGATGACGCGCTGATAAGAGACTGGATGAAGTCCCTCTCCGAAAAAGGCGAATACGAGGTCAACGAGTGCGTTAAGAAGCAGATTTTTGACCTTTTTGAGGCCGGCTGCTGCAACGATGAAGAAACCAACCGGACAATCGCCGAAACCTTTAAAAACGGCTATCTTCTTGACACACACACCGCCGTTGCCGTTAAGGTATATAACGACTATGTCAAAAAGACAGGCGATAAAACGCAGACGATTATCGCTTCAACCGCTAATCCCTATAAGTTTTCCGCCGCAGTGCTCAAATCCATCGACAGCAAGGATAATTCGGGCGCCGATGAATTTGAACAGGTTGAGCTGCTCATTAAGGAGAGCGGCGTTCCCTGTCCGCCGCAGCTTTCCTCGCTCAGGGGCAAAGAGCCGCGCTTTACCGAGTGCTGCAGCAAGAAGGATATGGCAAAGGCTGTTTACACAATGCTCGGTATCTGAGCTTGAATTAATCTTTTATTACTGCTTTGCAAAGAAGTCCTTTCGGACTTCTTTCGGTCTGTAGGGGAGGGATCGAATGAACATCTTTGCGCTCGGAGACACACACCTTTCGCTCGGAACAGATAAGCCGATGGATATTTTCAAAGGCTGGGATAATTACTTTGACCGTCTTGAAAGCAACTGGCGCGCAGTTGTGGGGAAAGACGATGTTGTTGTGATACCCGGCGACATTTCCTGGGCAATGAGCCTTGAAAGTGCGGAAAGCGACCTGCGTTTTATTCATTCTCTTCCCGGAAAAAAGGTTATCATAAAAGGCAATCATGATTACTGGTGGAACACCAAAAGGAAAATGGACAATTTTCTTGCGGAAAAATCATTTGACAGCATATCCGTCCTTTTCAATAATGCATACCGTTTCGGTGACGTTACTGTTTGCGGAAGCCGCGGCTGGTTTTTTGACGCAGAGGACAACGCAGATAAAAAAGTCCTTTTGCGTGAAGCCGGCAGATTGAGAATGTCAATAACCGAGGGGAAAAAACTCGGCGGCAACCTCATTGCTTTCCTCCATTATCCGCCCGTTACAAAGCTTTTGCAGTGTGAAGAAATTATCAATGTGCTCAAAGAGGAGGGAGTTGAGCGCTGCATTTACGGTCATCTTCACGGCGCCTCGGTTCATAACGCGTTTATCGGAGAGAAGGACGGAATAAAATTTGACCTTGTTTCCGCCGATTACCTGAAATTTTGTCCGAAGCTTATCGAAAAGTTTTAAAATACGGAAAATTTTTAAAAAACCTATGGAAATTTTTAACAAATGCTGATATAATACTATGGTTAAAATGCATAATGGGTATGTATGAGTGTTTTTACCCGTTAAAAAGGAGTATTAAAATGAGTCTTAAATCATCAACCAAAACGGACACCAATCTTTACACGCTTGAAATTGAAATCAGTGCCGAAGATTTTGAAAATGCGCAGGTCAAGGCTTTCAATAAGCAGAAAAACCGCATATCGCTCCCAGGCTTCCGTAAGGGTAAGGTAACCAGAAAAATGGCCGAAAACTTCTACGGCAAGGGCTTCCTTTATGAAGAAGCTCTTGATATCTGCTATCCCGACGCTGTTGAGGGCGCCATCAAGGAAGCCGGTCTTGAGGTTGTCGGCTCAAAAACCGCCGATATCAAATCCATCGGTGAAGAGGGTGTTTCGCTTTCAGTTGAAGTTTATGTCAAGCCTGAAATTGAACTTAAAGCATATAAGGAGCTCAAGGCAACCAAGAAAAAGGTTGAAGCTACCGATGAGGAAATCCAGAACAAAATCAACGAGCTTGTTGAAAGGAACTCAAGAATCGTATCTGCCGAAGACCGCGAAGTCAGGGACGGCGACATTGCCGTTATCGACTTTGAAGGCTTTGTTGACGGCAAGGCTTTTGACGGCGGAAAAGCAGAGGAATATGAACTCACCATCGGTTCAGGCTCATTCATTCCCGGTTTTGAAGAGCAGATTATCGGCCACAAGAGCGGCGACGAATTTGACATAAACGTTAAATTCCCGACCGAGTACGCTCCCGAGCTTGCCGACAAGGACGCTGTGTTCAAGATTAAGCTTCATGAGATAAAAGTCAAGGAGCTTCCCGAAGTTGACGACGAGTTTGCACAGGACGCAGCAGATTGCGACACCGTTGACGACCTTAAAAAGAGCCTTGCCGATGAAATCAAAAAGCAGAAGGAAGACGAAAACGAAAGGGAAATCAGAGCGCAGCTTTTTGACAAGCTTGCCGAAAATGTTGTTGCCGAAATTCCGGACGTTATGGTTGAAAACGAGCTTGATAATCAGATCAAGGATATTGATTACAGGCTTTCATCGCAGGGCATCGGCTTTGAAAACTATCTCAAGTACATGGGCATGACTGTTGAGCAGTACAGAGAAAAGGCTAAGCCTGACGCGGAAAAGCAGGTCAAGATTCGCCTTGCTCTTGAAAAGATTGCAGAGCTTGAGAATATCGAAGTATCCGATGAAGATATTGAAAAGGAATACGAGAAGTTTGCTTCTCAGTATCAGATGGAGCTTGATCAGATTAAGCGCATTATTCCGGCCGACGGTCTTAAAAAGGACATGGCTATTGACAAGGCCATTGAATTTGTCAGAGACAACGCAAAGGTCACAACCGCAAGAAAGCCCAAAGCGGCTAAGGAAAAGGCCGAGGAAAAGACTGAGGAACAGGAAGAAACGGCAGACGCCGAATAATTTTCTGATTAGTTTTCCTTTTGCCTTCCAACAATAATCAAGAAACCTTTCTTGCCGGCACCTGCTGTTTTGCTGTGCCGGTAAGAGCGCATATTATTTTCATTCCAAGGAGGCGTAATTTATGGCATTGGTACCATATGTTATTGAACAGACAAACCGCGGCGAACGCCAGTACGATATTTTCTCACGTCTTTTGAACGACAGAATCGTTGTTCTTTCAGATGAAGTTAACGACACAACCGCAAGCCTTGTTGTGGCTCAGCTTCTTTTCCTTGAAAGTCAGGATTCGGAAAAAGATATAAGCTTTTATATCAACAGTCCGGGCGGCTCCGTAACCGCAGGTCTTGCAATTTATGACACAATGCAGTATATCAAGTGCGATGTTTCAACAATCTGCATGGGTCTTGCGGCAAGCATGGGCGCTTTTCTGCTTTCCTCGGGTGCAAAGGGCAAGAGATATGCTCTGCCCAACAGCGAAATAATGATCCATCAGCCCTCCGGCGGTGCAAAGGGTCAGGCAACCGACATCAAGATTGTTGCCGATCAGATCCTCAAGACCAAGGAAAAGCTTAACAAAATTCTTGCCGAAAACACCGGCAAGCCTATTGAGGTTATTGCGCGTGATACCGAACGCGACAACTTTATGTTTGCCGAAGAAGCGCTTGAATACGGTCTTGTTGACAAAATTCTTTATAAAAGATAACCAAAAGAGGTAAAGAGCCTATGGCAAGAGTTGAAGAAAACAAAGATAAGCCGGTGCGCTGCTCGTTTTGCGGAAAGCTTCAAAGCGAAGTGGGAACGCTCATTGCAGGTCCCGGAGTTTATATCTGCGACGAATGCATTGACATTTGCCAGTCGATTATAAACGAGGAGCCGGACGCAAAGCGCAAAAAAGGCAACGAAGCTGACTTTGCCTCGCTGCCCAAGCCGCATGAGATTAAAGCGCGCCTTGACGAATACGTTATCGGTCAGGACGAGGCAAAGCGCACGCTCAGCGTTGCTGTGTATAATCACTATAAGCGCATTTACTCAAAAAACAAGTCCGATGTTGAGATTGCGAAGAGCAATATTCTGATGCTCGGCCCTACCGGCGTCGGAAAAACAATGCTTGCACAGACGCTTGCGCGTATTCTTGACGTTCCGTTTGCCATTGCAGACGCAACAACGCTTACCGAAGCGGGCTATGTCGGCGAAGATGTTGAAAACATTCTCCTCAGGCTTATTCAGGCGGCTGACTATGACGTTGAAAAGGCCGAACGCGGAATTATCTATGTTGACGAAATTGATAAGATTTCCCGTAAGTCCGAAAGCACCTCTATCACCAGAGACGTCAGCGGCGAGGGTGTTCAGCAGGCGCTTTTGAAAATTCTTGAGGGTACTGTTTCAAACGTTCCGCCCCAGGGAGGAAGAAAGCATCCTCAGCAGGAATTCATTCAGATTGACACAACAAACATTCTGTTTATCTGTGCAGGCGCATTTGACGGGATTGAAAAAATTGTTGAAAAGCGTATGGGCAACTCAGGTCTCGGCTTCGGTGCAAAAATCAGAAGCAAGGAAGAGGTTGAAGCAAGCCGGCTGATGCAGCAGGTCGTTCACCATGATCTTGTAAAATACGGACTTATTCCGGAGCTGGTCGGCCGTCTTCCGGTCATTACGGTGCTGAATGCCCTTGATAAGGACGCGCTTGTCCGCATAGTCACAGAGCCGAAAAACGCGCTTGTGAAGCAGTATAAATATATGTTCTCAATGGACGGAGTTGAGCTTGAGTTTGATGACGGTGCGCTTGACGCAATCGCCGAAAAAACACTTGAGACCAACACGGGCGCAAGAGGACTTCGCTCGCAGTTTGAAAAGGTTCTGATGAAGTTTATGTATGACATTCCGTCGGAACCGGGCGTTTCAAAAATCTCTATTACAAGAGACGTTGTTGAGGGAAAGGGAGAGCCTGTTTTTGAATACGGCGAGCACTCCGACGCTGAAAACGGAGCTGATTCAAACAGCTTTATCGCAAAACGACAAAAAGTGTAAAAATGCTATTGACATTGCTTACCTGTTTGTGATAAAATGTCTAAGCATAAAAATTGTGGAGGTTAAAACATGACTGCTCTTCAGTATATTCTGTCTATTGTTATCATAATTATTTCTGTTATAATCATTGTTCTTGTTCTTTTCCAGGAAAGCAAGCAGGAGGGACTTTCCGGTGCCATCGCCGGCGCCGCCGACAGTTTCTTCGGCAAGAACAAAGGCAGAACAATGGAAGCAAAGCTTGCAAAGTACACAAAGATTTGCGGAACAATCTTCTTTGTTCTTGCTCTCATTTCGTCTTTGCTTGTTCTCTTCAAAATCTGACGAAACATTCAATTTGCATTCAGGCTTCTCTCGCTTCGGCAAGGGGAGCTTTTTGCGTTTGGCATAGGCAGCCGTTTTTTACCGACGGTTCATGCCATGTCTCACTCATTTTTTAGCCGCAGGGTTGTATTCCTGCCGTAAATAGTGTAAAATCAATCAGTACTGTTTGGAACGTTTTAAGGCTGTTTTGCTTAATATTTTGGGCGTTGGTGATTAAATGGAAAAGAACGTTGAAGTTGAACGAAGCATAATCAAAAAATACCGCAAGGAAATTTGGAAACGCTTTATTGCCGGCATAAATGAATATGAAATGATAAAGCCCGGAGATAAAATAGCCGTCTGCATTTCCGGCGGTAAGGATTCAATGCTCCTTGCAAAATGTATTCAGCATCTGCAAAAGCACAGCGATTTTCCTTTTGAAGCCGAATATATGGTTCTTGACCCGGGATATACCGACGTTAACCGCAAAAAGATAATCGAAAACGCAAAGCTTCTCGATATTCCCGTTAAAATATTTGAAGCGAAAATCTTTGATTATGTTGTTGACGTTGAAAATTCTCCGTGCTATCTCTGCGCGCGGATGAGGAGGGGACACCTCTATAAAAATGCTCAGAGTCTCGGCTGCAACAAAATTGCCCTCGGTCACCATTTTGACGATGTTATTGAAACAACGCTGATGAGTATGCTCTATTCTGCCGAAATAAAGACTATGATGCCGAAGCTGCACAGCACAAATTTTGAGGGAATGGAGCTGATAAGACCGCTTTACATGGTGCGCGAGAGCGATATAAAGGCATGGGTAAGATATAACTCGCTTGAGTTTTTGCAGTGCGCCTGCCGTTTTACCGAGGCCTGCAGTACCGAAAAATATGAAAGCCTTTCAAAGCGGAAAGAAATGAAAGAGTTGATCTCTCAATTCAGAAAGACCAACTCCAATATCGAAATGAATATTTTCAGAAGCGTCCATAATGTGAATCTTGAAACCGTTATAGGATATCACAAGGGAGACTTCAAATATAATTTTCTTGATGATTATGACTGCTCGCCGTCGGAAAAGGAAGCAAAATAATTGCAAAGATCGTCAATCTTCCTTTTTGCAAACTCAATAAACATTCTTTTTGAACAAACATTTTCCGAGGTTGACCACCAGCGTACAAGATTGACTATTGCACCGGAATAATAATATGCCATAAGCTGAAGATTATATCCGAGCTTTTCGCTGAAGCTGGCTTTGGATATTATCTGTTCAATAATAAAATCGGCAATGGCGTCCGAAAGTGAATTTGTGAAAGACGATGAGTAATGCTCGGAACTGAC
>JAEDEQ010000064.1 GCA_016293225.1 Clostridiaceae bacterium | reverse complement strand
CCTTTGGACGCCGCTTTCATCTGCAAACAGGAACGGCGAGTGGGAATTAATTTACAATGTAAAAACATATAGTAACTGCTTTTCAAGTCGCGGCTTTCTGCAAAAAGATAAGCTATCTATTATTTTAAGTGAGTAAGGCGAAAACTGTAATGTAGCGCAAACAAAAAAGGAAAGGCAAAACTCGTAGGGGCGTCGCTTGAGGCGCCCGTTGTTTCCCTTTGCGCTGACCGAAAAATTAACGCGAAACGTCGGGATTTCATTGGGTTTTTACACGACTGCATTTGGCAAGGTTTCTCGGGCGCCTCAAGCGACGCCCCTACAGTTTTTGGGTTTATGTTGTTGCTTTGTGGGCAAACGGTGGAATGGGGATTTATAGATAATAGATAATAGATATTTTTCGCACTCAAAGGGGTAACCGTTGCTGTATGCATCATCTAAAATCCAACATCCAACATCTAAAATCTAAATTTGTTTTGACATTTGAGCTTTAATGTGATAAAATCTGCCGCAGCGAATCTTTCAGACCGGAGATGGAAAAGCAATGGAAATTTCAAGTAAGGAACACAACCTCGGACGGCTGTTGATTATCATGACCGCCATTTTGTGGGGTCTTGCCGGCGTGTGCGTAAAGTCAATTACATGGAGCTCTGTTTCCCTGATGGCTGTGCGCAGCCTGATTTCCCTGCTGATGCTTTCCGCGGTTAAAAAAAGCTTCAAGGCAAAGCTGACAAAGGCAAACATTCTCGGCGCGCTGGCGATGAGCGCAACCGGAATTTTGTATGTTGAGGCTATCAAGCTCACCTTGGCCGGAACGGCCATTGTTTTGCAGTACATTGCGCCCATTCTCGTCTTTTTATATGCCGTCATTTTTCAAAAGAAAAAGGCAAAGCTTTCCGAGGCGGTCATTACGCTTGCGGTCTTCGGCGGCTGCGTAATCTCCTTTGCAGACAGCCTTGATCCCACACGGATACTCGGCAACGTGCTGGGTCTGCTTTCCGGCGTGACCTTTGCCGCGCAGATAATCATCATGAACAGTGAAATCAGCAACAGTGACGACTGTTTGTATCTCAGCAACATAATAAGCTTTGTTCTCTGCTTTCCGTTTATGTTTTTTGACAAGAGCCTTTCCTTTGACGCAAAGAACATAATCTGGGTACTCATTCTCGGAGTTTTCCAGTACGGCCTTGCAAATATCCTTTTCAGCCGCGGCATTAAAAGGGTGGACAAGGTTGAAGGCGCGCTGCTGCTTACTATCGAGCCTATATTCAACCCCATTCCCGTTGCTCTTTTCTGCGGAGAAAAAATGGGAAAGCTTGCAATTCTCGGCTTTGCGGTTGTTGTTTTCTTTGTTACCCTTTACGGGCTGCTGCCGGCCATTGAAAGCAGACGGAAAAAAATCCGCGACGGTAAAATTTCAGCGCATACCGATACAAAATCCAATGTCTGACCGCGCATTTATTTTTGATATTATCAAAAAAAGAAAGGGTGCTTTGTAATGACCGATAAGGAACGCGCGCTCGGCTGCGTTGAGGCGCTGAAAAAGGAATACCCGGACGCTTTGTGCTCGCTTGAGGCGAAGGATCCCCTGCAGCTTTTAATTGCAACGCGCCTTTCCGCGCAGTGTACGGACGCAAGGGTCAACCTTGTTACGCCCGCCCTTTTTGAAAAATACCCTGACCTTGACTCCTTCTGCAATGCCGACGTTCAGGACATTGAAGCGCTCATTCATTCCTGCGGCTTTTTCAGGGCGAAAGCCCGCGATATTATCGGTATGGCGCAGAAGATTAAGTCCGATTTTGGCGGAAAGGTTCCGGACAGCATTGAAAAGCTGACCTCGCTGCCCGGTGTGGGCAGGAAGACCGCTAACCTCATCATGGGCGATGTTTTCAAACAGCCCGCCGTTGTTGCCGATACTCATCTGATACGCATTTCAAATCTGCTCGGCCTTGTTTCAAGCAAGGATCCTTATAAGGTTGAGCTGCGGCTCAAGGAGCTTTTGCCGCCGGAGGAGAGCAATGATTTTTGCCACCGCGTTGTTCTGCACGGCAGGGCGGTGTGCGTTGCGCGCAGACCGGACTGCGGCCGCTGCTGCATGAAGGAATTCTGCAAATATGCCGATGAGCAAAAAGATGAAAAATTTTGAAAAAAAGTATTGACAAACAAAGCAGGGTATAATATAATAGGCAAGCGTTGTAAAACGGCGCCGAAGTGGCGGCATAGCTCAGTTGGCTAGAGCATTCGGTTCATACCCGGAGTGTCGTAGGTTCGAATCCCACTGCCGCTACCATTTTTTTAAACAAAGAGCGGCTTTTCGTCTCTTTTCAATATTCAATACGGCCCGGTGGTCAAGCGGTTAAGACACCGCCCTTTCACGGCGGTAACACGAGTTCGATTCTCGTCCGGGTCACCAAACTGGGGGCTGTCGCATTTTGCGGCAGCCCTTTTTTGAATAGTTTTTTCTTTGGGCGTGTAAAGAGTTGAAAGCATAAATTTATAATTCTTAATTGTTAAATAATACAAATGTTAATTTTAGAATATTTATGTTGCCTTGCAGTTTTTAACATTTTTTATAGATATGTTAAAAATCAGCTTTTTTATCTGTTTTTTAACCCAAAACGAAGCAGTTTTTTAATAAAAATCTACATTTAATAAAAATTTTTATAACGATAAACGGTTCATTCAAAATAAAATTATCAAACGCAGACGAAAATTATACGCGCCTGCATCGGAGGTCAAAATGCAGTATAATGCAAAAAATTATGACGTCATTGTTATAGGCGCAGGTCACGCCGGAATTGAAGCAGGTCTTGCCGCCGCAAGGCTCGGCGTTTCTGTCGGTGTGTTCACAATTAATATGGACTGGGTGGGCAATATGCCCTGCAACCCCTCCATCGGCGGAACAAGCAAGGGTCACCTTGTCCGCGAAATTGACGCGCTCGGCGGAGAGATGGGAAAGGCCGCCGATGAAAACACCCTCCAGAGCCGTATGCTTAACCGCGGAAAAGGCCCTGCCGTACACTCCCTGCGCGCACAGATTGACCGCAGAAGATACAGCGAATATATGAAAAACGTGATGGAAAGCCAGCCGCAGCTTGAAATTGTTCAGGCTGAAATCACTGATATCACCCGAACCGAAAGCGGCGAATGGCGGCTGCTCACCCGACTTGAGGCCGTTCACAAAGCAAAATGCGTTGTGCTTGCAACGGGAACCTTTCTCGGCGGAAAAATCTATGTCGGCGATGTTTCCTATGAAGGCGGCCCGGACGGAATGTTTGCTTCAACCGAGCTTGCCGCCTCGCTCAAACGCCTCGGAATACCCACAAGGCGGTTCAAGACCGGCACACCCTCACGCGTTAACCGCAGGAGCATTGACTTTTCCGCCCTTGAAAAACAGGACGGCGACGAAAAAACCGTTCCTTTTTCCTTTGATACCACCCACCCGATTGAAAACAAGCTGTCTTGCTACATGACCTATACCAACAGCGAAACAAAACGGGTCATTCTTGAAAATATCAGCCGCTCGCCCCTTTACGGAGGAAAAATTGACGGAGTGGGGCCGAGATATTGTCCGAGTATTGAAGATAAGATTGTCCGCTTTTCCGAAAAGGAGCGCCATCAGCTTTTTATTGAGCCTTGCGGCGAACATACGCAGGAGATGTATCTTCAGGGTATGTCCTCCTCACTGCCGGAGGACGTTCAGCTTGCTTTTTTGCGCACCATTCCGGGTCTTGAGCACGTTCAGGTCATGCGCACCGCCTATGCTATTGAATATGACTGCGTTGATCCGCTTGCACTTTTTCCAACGCTTGAATTCAAAAACTATCCCGGTCTTTTCGGGGCAGGGCAGTTCAACGGCTCAAGCGGCTATGAGGAGGCCGCCGCGCAGGGTCTTATTGCAGGAATCAACGCCGCGAAAAAGGTTCAGGGCAAGCCTCAGCTTATTCTTGACCGCGCAAGCTCATATATCGGAACTCTCATTGACGATCTCGTTACCAAGGGCTGCAGCGATCCTTACAGAATGATGACTTCGCGCTCGGAGTACCGTCTCATTCTTCGGCAGGACAACGCCGACCTCAGACTGACCGAGATAGGCTACAATATTGGTCTTGTCGGCGAAGAAAAGCACGAAAGATTGCTCAGAAAGCAGGAGCTTATCAAAAAGGAGCTTAAAAGGATTGAAACAACGGGTCTTGCGCCGAATGAGGAGCTGAACCGCCTGCTTGTTTCACGTGAAACATCACCGATGACCAACGGCTGCCGCCTTATTGACCTGATACGCAGACCGCAGCTGAATTATGAGCTGCTGACTCCCTTTGACTCAACACGTCCCGATTATCCCGAGGAGGTGTTTGAACAGGTTGAAATTGAGGTGAAGTATGAAGGCTACATCAAGCGCCAGCTTGCGCAGGCAAAGGAAATGCGCCGCCTTGAAAGCAGAGTCCTGCCGGAAACTATCCGGTATTCAGATATAACCGGGCTGCGTATGGAGGCGCAGGAAAAGCTTGAAAAGGTCAGACCAAACAACCTCGGACAGGCTTCAAGAATTTCGGGCGTCAGCCCGGCGGACATTTCAGTTCTGCTCATCTATCTGAGGAAAAACAATCTGTAAGCTGACCGTTGTTTCACGTGAAACACGGCGGAAAGGAAAGGCCATGTTTATACCGCTTGAAAAACTTAAAAAATATGCACACGCTTTCGGCGTTGAGCTTGACAAAACAGCGCTTGAGCGCTTTGATATCTACGGCAGACTGCTTGCCGAATGGAACGGAAAAATCAATCTTACCGCGATTACCGACCCGGACGGAATTGCGCTCAAACACTTTGCGGACAGCCTTTCGGTGCTCAGATACTGCGAAATTCCGCAGGGTGCAAGCCTGATTGACGTTGGAACGGGCGCAGGCTTTCCCGGTCTTGCGCTGCTCATTGCGCGCCCGGATATCCGTCTGACGCTGCTGGACAGCACAAAAAAGAAGCTGACAGTAATTGAGGACATTCTTAAAAACATCGGTCTTGAGGCGGTTCTGCTCCATTCGAGGGCGGAGGAAGCAGGACAGAACAAGCAGTACCGCGAAAAATTTGACTTTGCAACGGCAAGGGCTGTTGCAAACCTCAGGGAGCTTGCGGAATACTGCCTGCCGTTTGTAAAACCGGGAGGAAGCTTCATTTCCATGAAAGCGGCAAAATCCGAAGAGGAGCTTGCCGGTGCGGAAAAAGCGATTGCAGCCCTCGGCGGAAAAACGGAAAGAACGCATAAATTTGAGCTTTTTGAAGCAGGGGAGCGGAACATAATAATCATCAAAAAGCTTTCGCCCACAAACGGCAAATATCCGCGCCCATCGGCAAAAATTTCAAAAAATCCGCTCGAATAAGATGAATACAGACTGAAAAACCAAAAACAACCAAAAATGAAAACAGTGGACAAGCCTTCCTTATTGTGCTAAAGTTATTGTATCTTTAGAAACAATAAAGGGAGGTTTTCATTTTGAACGGTGAAAAGCCGCGCTCGGCAGGACAGGTGCTGCTGATACCAAACGAAAAAATCTATCCCAATCCGAACCAGCCGCGCAGGGTATTTGACCAGAGCGAGCTTGTCAATCTTGCAATAAGCATAAGAATGAACGGAATTTTGCAGCCGATTACTGTCCGGGAAACATCAAAGGGCTATGAGCTGGTTTCCGGGGAGCGCAGGCTCAGAGCGTCGCGCCTTGCGGGAATGGTGGTTGTTCCGTGCATTGTTGTTGATGTGAACGAACTGAAATCCGCCATATATTCGCTCATTGAAAACCTGCAGCGGCAGAATTTGGGCTATTTTGAAGAAGCGCTTGCGATTGAAAAGCTGACAGAACAGTTTTCGCTCTCGCAGGAGGAGGCCGCGCGCAGACTCGGCAAAGCGCCGTCAACGGTTTCAAACAAGCTACGGCTGTTGACTCTGCCGAGGGAGGCGCAGAAGCTGCTGATTCAAAATTCGCTTTCGGAACGTCATGCTCGCGCTCTGCTGCGCCTTGAAGAAGAAGACGTTGTTCCGATACTGAAAAAAGTTATTGAAAGAAAAATGAATGTTTCACAAACAGAAAAATATATAGAGGAGTTCCTTGCAAAAAAAAATCCGCCGAAGCGCACAACAAAGCGCGCGTTCAGCAGCGTAAAAATTTTCCTCAACACAGTTGAGGGAGCGATAAAAACAATGCAGGATTCCGGAATCAATGCAGATGTTAACAAACAGGAGACGGAGGACAGGTTCATCTATCATATAACGATTCCGAAAAGCGTTGAAAGCAAATAGTATAATCAGTTTAAATTTCTCCTCCAATGAAACAGATACTGCTGAGCAATGCCCTCAACACCCTTTGCACACTGCGGAAAGCCGTCCGGGTAAAGCTCGGAAAGTATCCTTTTTACCCAGACGTCAACCGGAAAAGCTTCCATTCTTCCGAAGCCGTAAAGCAAAGCGCACTGGGCAACCTTTTCGCCGACTCCCTTAATTTTCAAAAGCTCCTGCCGCGCCTCATCAAAGGGTGCGGCTTTTATTTTTTCAAAATCAACCTCACCGCAGGCTACCTTTCTTGCCGCGTCAAGTATGTACTTATTGCGAAAGCCCGCGCGCAGCGGCGCAAGCTCCTCCTCGCTCAAAGCGGCAAGCCTTTCGCAGGAAGGAAAGGTAAAGTCGCTTTCTCCAATCTTCTCTCCGAAGGAGGAGCAAAGCCTTTCAATTATTCCTTTTATCCTCGGTATATTATTATTCTGTGAAATAATAAACGAACACAGAGCCTCCCACGGCTCCTGGTGCAGGATTCTTATTCCGCAGTATTCCTTGCAGGCTTCTTTAAGATACTTATCGTCAAACGAGGCGCAGATTTTTGCGTAGTCGCGCTCAAGGTCAAAATACGGCGAAAGAAGCTCATGAAAAGCTTTTTCATCGGTATTTTTGAAGATAATTTCATTTTCGTTCTGAACAATATCCACTGCTTTTTTGAAGATAACGCCGTGAAATGAGCCGTCCTCCCTTTTTACCCAGCGGAAAGCCTGACCGCAGTCAACGCTCAGTCCGACGTTGAAGCACTCGATATCTTCCAAAATGAGGTCATTTTTTATCGTTTTTATTTTCATTGCCTTTTTCTCCTCAAAAAACCGCCTTTTGAGAGTGCTTGCAAAAATTGAGACCGGAATGCAGAAAATTAAAAAAACGCTTGTAACGGTCAAAATATTGCGTAACACTTGCATTAAGCTCTTTTTTATGCTATAATTAAATGTATGAGTTTTTTGTTTTTAACCGGCTGTTTTGCCGTCCGTTCTGTTTCATTATATATAGTATTATACTTCCTCGCACGCTGAAGTCAAGCGCGCAACGCTGTTAAAAGAAAAGATTTTTATAAAAACATTACACCGGAAAACGGCAGACGTCCCTTTTTCCCTAAGGAGGAAACACATGGATTCTTTTGATGAAATATGGGTCATTATCAAGGACCTGCTTAAAACAAAGGTCAGCGAGGTTGCGTATAACGTCTGGCTCGCTCCGCTTGAATTCATTGAGTTCAAGGACGATACTCTCACGCTTTCAATCAGTGAATTTAAAAAGAAAATCATATCTTCAAAATTTACCGAGCTTATTGAAAAAACCTGCGAGGAGGTTCTCGGCTTTTCCGTTCTTCTCAGGCTTGAATCGCCCGGAGACGAGGAGGACGAAGAGGAAGAAAAGCAGGAAAACCGCGCCGGTGCGGATTATAACTACACCTTTGATAATTTCATCATAGGTCCGTCCAACCGCTTTGCCCATGCCGCCGCTCTCAACGTTGCCCATTCGCCCGGAAAGGCATATAATCCGCTGTTCATTTACGGCCACAGCGGACTCGGTAAAACGCATTTGCTGTGCGCAATCATGAACCAGGTGAAAGAGGACAGACCGAACGCAAACATAATCTATACAAGCGGCGAACACTTCACAAACGAGCTTGTCTATTATATCGGAAATCACAACACCCATGCTTTCCATGAAAAATACCGCAGTGCCGACCTTCTTCTGGTGGACGATATCCAGTTCATTTCCAAAAAGGAGGCCACTCAGGAGGAGTTCTTCCATACCTTCAATGCGCTCAACGACGCCGGAAAGCAGATTGTCCTCACCTCCGACCGTCCGCCTAAGGAGATGATGACCCTTGAGGAGCGTCTGCGCACCCGCTTTGAATGCGGACTTATTGCGGATATCCAGCCGCCGAACCTTGAAACAAGAATGGCCATCATCAAGAAAAAGAGCGATGAGCTGAACATTGAGCTTTCGGACGAGGTGGTAAATTACCTTGCAGAAAACATTAAAAAGAATATCCGTCAGCTTGAGGGCGCGGTTAAAAAAATCAAGGCCTATCAGGACGTTGAGGGAACAAAGCCTAATGTTGCCATTGCAAAGCGCGCCATAAGCGACATTATCAATGACAATCAGCCCCTCCCCGTCACGGTTGAAAACATTATTTCCGAGGTCTCAAGAACCTTTAACGTTACCCCTGCCGATATCCGCTCGGACAAGCGCAACGCAAACATTTCCCTTGCAAGGCAGGTTGCAATATACATCGTTCATGTTGTCACCTCCCTTTCGCTCAAGGCAATAGGCGCTGAATTCGGCAATAAGCATTATTCAACAATAATATATTCGCTCAAGGAGATTGAAGAAAAGCTCAACGATAACGTTCAGCTCAAGGCCACGGTTGACGACATTATAAAAAATATCAACGAGGAATAAAACCGGCGGAGTTTTTAACAAAGTTTTTAACATTTAACATCAGGTTTTCAACATTTTCCATATTTACGGAAAAGAACTGTTAAAAACAGGTAATTTTAAACACCGGCCCAACACTTCAGAAAACCCTCGGATTCCTTTAAAACAAAGCGGAAGCGGCGTTTTCCTCTTTTTCAACGCCGTCTACTACTACTACTATTTTTTTTATTCTTACATTACTTGAAAAACGGAGGAAGAATCATGAAAATCGTTTGCGACAGCGCAAAGCTTTCAAAGGCCTGCATGAACGTGCAGCGCACCGTTTCGTCAAAATCAACAATACCCGCCATTGAGGGTATCCTTATAAGCGCCCTTTCCGATTCGATAAGGCTCACGGGCTACGACCTTGAGGTTGGCTCGGAAACCTATATTGCCGCCGAGGTTGAGGAAAACGGAAACGTCATTCTCAACGCGCGCAATCTCTGCGACATTCTCCGAATGGTTCCGGACGATACCGTTTCAATCGAAAGCGACGACAGGAATATCTGCAAAATAATAAGCGGCGAGGTTCAATATTCAATAATCGGAACTTCGGCGGACGAGTACCCCGATATTCCGGAGGTTTCCGCAGGCTTTCCGATTGTTATCAATCAGGCACTTTTGAAAGACATGATAAGAAAAACGATTTTCTCCGTTTCAACAAGCGAAAGGAATCCCGTCCATTCGGGCGTAAGGTTTGAGATTTCAGACGGAAAAATTGTTCTTGTTGCCGTTGACGGAGCAAGGCTTGCCGTCCGCCGCGAAGATATTGATTACAGCGGAGACGAGGTTGCCTTTGTTGTTCCGGCCAAAACGCTCGGAGAGGTCATCAAGCTTTCCGAGGACGATGAAGGCTTCTGCTCAATAAGCGTCGGAAAAAGACACATCTGCTTTGAAATCGGCGAATACCGCGTAATTTCCCGCCTGCTTGAGGGTAACTTTATTGATTACAAGGCCGCAATACCCGTAACGTCCTCAACAAAAATAAAAGCCGGAACAAAAAGGCTTATTGAATGTGTTGAAAGGACTTCGCTTATCATCACCGACCGTTCAAGTCCCGTCCGCTGCCTTATCGAAAACGGTGTGCTCAAATTTTCTTCCGTAACGTCAATAGGTACGGCAAACGACAAAATGCCGGCAGAAATTGAGGGCGGCAATATTGAAATAGGCTTCAACAGCAAATTTGTGCTTGACGCGCTCAAGGCAACCGAAAGCGATGAGGTCAGACTTGAGCTCAATTCCTCAAGCCAGCCTATCCTCATTCTTCCGACAGAGGGCGACAAGTTCCTTTTCCTTGTTCTTCCGGTCAGAATTTAGATTTCAGATATTAGATTTTAGATATTAGATTT
>JAEDEQ010000063.1 GCA_016293225.1 Clostridiaceae bacterium | reverse complement strand
GTGAGTTTGAAGAAAAGGACGGGAAGATTGCTTTGCCCGAAGATGTTAAGGTTGAAAACAAATGAAACTTTTGAGTGCTTTAGCAGATTGAATCAGAGTTTTTCAAAAAATTTCAAAAACCCCTTGACAAACCAAAAAACCGGTGGTAGAATACAGAACATAAAGCGACAAGGGAGCCGCGGACAAGGATATTTGTCTGCGGCTTTTGCTTTTAAGTTTAATACATAAAAACAGCGACAAGGACGTCGCGCAAGAACTGCGTGTGTCCCTGTCGCTCTTTTATTATCGGAAAGGAAGTTTTTAGCAATGAAAAGCGTAACGGAACTCTTCGGCTCAATGGTATTTGACGACGCGGCAATGGAAGCAAGATTGCCAAAGGATACCTACAAAATTCTTCAGAAAACAATTAAGGAAGGCAAGCACCTTGAAATAAGCGTTGCAAACGTTGTTGCAAACGCAATGAAGGATTGGGCCATTGAAAAGGGTGCAACCCATTTTACTCATTGGTTCCAGCCCATGACCGGCGTTACCGCCGAAAAGCACGACAGCTTTATTTCGCCGAAAAACGGCAAGGTTATAATGGAATTTTCCGGAAAAGAGCTTATCAAGGGCGAACCGGACGCTTCCTCGTTCCCCTCGGGCGGACTGCGCGCAACCTTTGAAGCAAGGGGCTACACCGCATGGGACGCAACAAGCTACGCTTTCATCAAGGACGGCGTGCTCTGCATTCCTACCGTCTTCTGCTCCTACGGCGGCGAGGCTCTTGACCAGAAAACCGCTTTGCTGCGCTCAATGGAGGCAATCAACCGCCAGGCGCTGCGTGTTCTGAAGCTGTTCGGAAACGAGGACGTCAAGTCCGTAAAGACCACCGTAGGCCCCGAGCAGGAATACTTCCTTGTTGACGAAAAGGTGTATAACAAGCGTAAAGACCTCATTTACACAGGCAGAACTCTTTTTGGCGCACGCGCGCCCAAGGGTCAGGAGCTTGACGACCATTACTTCGGTGCAATCAAGCCCCGCGTTGCCGAATACATGAAAGACCTCAACGAGGAGCTTTGGAAAGTCGGAGTTCTTGCAAAAACGGAGCATAACGAGGTTGCTCCCGCTCAGCATGAGATGGCGCCGATTTTTACCACAACGAACATTGCCGCCGACCACAACCAGCTTACCATGGAGATTATGCAGAAGGTTGCCAAAAAGCACGGCATGGTTTGCCTGCTTCATGAAAAGCCGTTTGCAGGCGTTAACGGAAGCGGTAAGCACAACAACTGGTCAATCTCGACCGATACCGGCGTAAACCTCCTTGAGCCGGGCGAAACACCGTATGAAAACGCACAGTTTTTGCTTTTCCTTTGCGCGGTTATCAAGGCTGTTGACGAATATCAGGAGCTTTTGAGAATTTCCGTTGCCTCCGCCGGCAACGACCACAGACTCGGCGCAAACGAAGCTCCTCCGGCAATTGTTTCAATGTTCCTCGGCTCGGATCTTTCGGAAATCCTTGACGCCATTGAAAAGGACGAACACTTTGACCCGAAGCAGAAAGAGCTGATGAAAATCGGCGTTCATACTCTGCCGAAGTTCCCGAAGGACACCACGGACAGAAACAGAACCAGCCCCTTTGCTTTCACCGGCAACAAGTTTGAGTTCCGTATGCTCGGCTCGGCCTCGTCCGTTTCCTGCGCAAACACCGTTCTCAACACCTCGGTTGCCGAGGAGCTCAAGCAGTTTGCCGATGAGCTTGAGGGCGTTAAGGACTTTGAGGGCGCTTTGCATGAGCTTATCAAGAGAACCATCAAGGAGCACAAGCGCATCATCTTCAACGGCGACGGCTATGATGATTCATGGCTTGCTGAGGCCGAAAAGAGGGGACTTAAAAACCTCAGAACCACTCCGGACGCTCTTGCTCATATGCTCGACGTTAAGAACGTTAAGCTCTTCACGGATCACAAGGTTCTCACTGTTCCCGAAATTACCGCACGCCGCGAAGTCCGCCTTGAAAACTACTGCAAGGTCATCAACATTGAGGCGCTCACCATGCTCGATATGGCGAGAAAGGACATTTTGCCGGCAATGAGCAGCTTCTGCTGCGAGCTTGCCGACGGCGCCGCAAAGAAAGCTGCGTTCATGCCGGAGGCCGACTGCACCTATGAAAAAGAGACGGTCAAGAGCGTTTCGGCTCTTATGGGCGCGGCATACAGAGCGGTCAGAAAGCTTGAGGACGATCTGCTTTCGTCAAAATCCATTGAAAGCTTTGCAGAGCTTGCCGATTTCTACAAGAGCACAATTCTTGACGACATGAGAACTCTGAGAATTTCTGTTGATGAAATTGAAACGATCGCTCCCAAGGAGAAGTGGCCGTATCCCTCATACGGCGAGCTGCTTTTCTCCGTAAGATGAAAGGTGGGTAATTCCCGATGTGTTCAATAATGGGATATTGCGGCGAAAAACTGCCACTTGAAGAATTTGAAAAGGGCTTTGAAAAAACAAAGTCCAGAGGTCCCGATATGTCCCGTGTCATAGACACGGGCAAGGGCTTCCTCGGCTTT
The DNA here is from genome assembly GCA_016293225.1 of Clostridiaceae bacterium. Lineage (GTDB taxonomy): Bacteria > Bacillota > Clostridia > Oscillospirales > Acutalibacteraceae > UBA6857. Next base: position 7,608 of record JAEDEQ010000063.1, on the reverse strand, counting down.
CACCGCCTTGCAATCATGGGTGTTGAGGAAAGCGGAATGCAGCCCTTTGAAAGAAACGGAAGCTTTGTTGTCTGCAACGGCGAGCTTTACGGCTTCAGGAAGCTTAAAAAGGAGCTTCAGAAAAAGGGCTATTCCTTTGTCAGCGATTCCGACTGCGAGCTTCTTCTGCCGCTCTATGAAGAATACGGCACCGAAATGTTTGCAAGGCTTGACGCGGAATTTGCATTGATAATCTATGACGGAAAAACCCATGAGTATATTGCCGCGCGCGATCCCATAGGAATCAGGCCGCTGTTCTACGGCCTTGACAAAAGCGGCAAAGTCTTTTTTGCAAGCGAGGCAAAGAACCTTGTCGGCCTTTGCGAGGAGGTTATGCCTTTCCCTCCGGGACATTATTATAAGGACGGAAAATTTATCTGCTATTGCGACATAAGCGTTCCGCAAAAGGTTATTTATGACGACGTTGAAACCGCGTGCAAAAATATCCGCGAAAAGCTTATTGCCGGGATTGAAAAGCGCCTTGATTCCGATGTCCCCGTCGGCTTCCTGCTTTCCGGCGGTCTTGATTCCTCGCTTGTGTGCAGTGTTGCCGCAAAGCTTTCAAAGGAAAAAATCCGCACCTTTGCCATAGGCATGAGCACCGACGCTATTGACCTGAAGTATGCAAAGGAGGTTGCCGAGTACATCGGCGCCGACCATACGGAGGTAATTATCACCGAGCAGGACGTTATCAAGGCTCTGCCCGAGGTTGTTGCGCTGCTCGGCACCTATGACATTACAACCATACGCGCTTCAATAGGCATGTATCTCGTCTGCAAATATATCCACGAAAACACCGATTTGAGAGTTATTCTCACGGGTGAGGTTTCCGATGAGCTGTTCGGCTATAAATACACGGACTTTGCCCCCTCGGCCGAGGAATTCCAAAAGGAGGCGCAAAAGCGCGTTCATGAGCTTCATATGTATGACGTTCTGCGCGCAGACCGCTGCATTTCGGTAAACTCGCTTGAGGCAAGGGTTCCGTTCGGCGATCTTGATTTTGTCCGGTACGTTATGGCTCTTGACCCGCAGGTCAAGATGAACAGGTATAACAAGGGTAAGTTCCTTTTGCGCCACGCCTTTGAGGGCGATTGGCTCCCGTATGATATTCTCATGCGCGAAAAAGCGGCCTTTTCGGACGCTGTCGGTCACTCAATGGTGGACGACCTTAAAAAATACGCCGAAGAAGCTTACACCGATGAAGAGTTCAAAGAAAAGATTAAAAAATATACCTTTGCAGCTCCGTTCACAAAGGAGTCGCTGCTTTACCGCGAGCTTTTTGAGCAGTATTATCCCGGTCAGGCAAGAATGGTTTCCGATTTCTGGATGCCGAACAAAAACTGGGAGGGCTGCAACGTTAACGATCCGTCCGCACGCGTTCTTTCAAACTACGGTGACAGCGGCAAGTAATTGCCTGCTTTTGTCCGTATTATCTGCTTACGACCGGCTTTTGCCGGCTGTATATAAACACCGACCGGGTTTTACACAGCGTCCGGTCGGTGTTTGCTTTGCGCAGCCTTTTTTCCGCGAAAATGAGCGCCTGCTTCTCCTTGCGGCGCCGCGGCGGTAATTTTGAAAAACTTTCTTCTTGTTACCTCTTGAAATTCGGGTGTTTTTAGTATAAAATATACAATATAACTGCATTAAAACAGGCGGTTTTCTTATTCATTTTGGAGGTTTTGTATGAAATACTCTCTCACAAAGGCTCAAGCAAAGGAGCTTATTTCGGGAAAGCTTTCCCATTATTTCGGCGTCAGTGTTCAGGAAGCTACTGATGAGCAGTATTATAAAGCAGTTGCTCTCATTGTCCGCGAGCTTATGCATGAGGGCGTGCGCGAATTCCGCAAAAAGGCGGAGCAGTCCGATTCCAAAAAAATCTACTACCTCAGCATGGAGTTCCTCATGGGCCGCTCGCTCAAGAACAATCTTTTCAATCTCGGCCTTACGAACACCTTTGCTTCGGCGCTCAAGGATTTTGATATAAGTCTTGAAAAGCTATATGACTGCGAGCCGGACGCAGGTCTCGGAAACGGCGGTCTCGGCCGCCTTGCGGCGTGCTATCTGGACGGTCTTGCAACTCAGGGCTATAACGGCATGGGCTACTGCATTCTTTATGAATGCGGAATTTTCAGACAAAAGCTTGTTGACGGCTGGCAGACCGAGCTGCCCGATTTCTGGCTCCCCGGCGGCGAGGTCTGGCTCGTTCCGCGCGAGCAGGAGTCCGTTGAGGTCAGCTTCGGCGGTCAGGTTGTTGACCGCTGGGATAATCAGTACCACTCTGTTGAAATTACGGGCGATACCAGAATCACAGGCGTTCCGTACGATATGTTTGTTTCCGGCAACGGCGGAAAGGGCTACAGCATTCTGCGCCTTTGGAAGAGCAAGGCGCCCTCGCTCGATATGCACCTTTTCGATCAGGGTCAGTACATGAAGGCTATGGAGCAGGCGGCAATGGCGGAGGTCATCAGCAAAATCCTCTATCCCTCAGATAACCACCCGGAGGGAAAGAGTCTGCGCCTCAAGCAGCAGTATTTCCTTGTTTCCGCTTCGGTTCAGGATATCGTAAAAAGGCATCTGCGCCATTACTCAACAATGGAAAACTTTGCGGAAAAGAATGCCGTTCATATCAACGACACCCACCCCACGCTCTCCATTCCGGAGCTTATGCGTATTCTTCTTGATGAATGCGGCTACGGCTGGGACGACGCATGGAAGATTGTTACCGCCTCCTGTGCATACACAAACCATACCGTTATGAAGGAAGCTCTTGAATGCTGGCCGGAGGGTCTTATTCAGTCGCTTCTTCCGCGTATTTATCAGATAATCAAGGAAATTGACAACAGATACCGCGCCCACATCTGGGAAGTGACTCACGACGCAGGCAAGGTTGAAGAGCTTGCGATAATTTCCGGCGGCGTTGTAAGAATGGCGAACCTTTGCGTTGCCTCCTGCCACAGCGTTAACGGCGTTTCCGCGCTCCACAGTCAGATTCTTAAAGATACAATTTTCAACGGCTACTATAATCTCACTCCCGAAAAGTTCACCAATGTTACAAACGGAATTGCGCACCGCCGCTGGCTGTGTCAGGCCAATCCCGAGCTTTCAAAGCTGCTTGAGGGACTTATCGGAAAGGGCTTTGTTACGAATGCCGCCGAGCTTTCAAAGCTTAATGAATACCGGGACGACAAGGCCGTTCTTGAAGCGCTCGGAAAGGTTAAGCTTCACAACAAGGAGAACTTTGCCGCGCTCATCAGGAAAAAGACGGGCATTGAGCTTGATCCCGAATCAATTTTCGACGTTCAGGTGAAGCGCCTGCATGAATATAAGCGCCAGCACCTCAACGCTTTTCAGATTGTTGCAAAGTATCTTGAAATTAAGGCGAATCCCAACGGAAACTATGTTCCGCACACTTATATTTTCGGCGCAAAGGCCGCTTCGGGCTACTTTATGGCAAAGAAGATCATCAGCTTCATTGTTGCCCTTGCGGACCTTGTAAATAACGATCCCGACGTCAGAGGCAGACTCAAGATTGTTTATGTTGAGGATTACAACGTCACTGCGGCGGAAAGGCTCATGCCTGCCGCCGATGTCAGCGAGCAGATTTCCCTTGCAGGTACCGAAGCCAGCGGCACCGGTAACATGAAGCTTATGCTCAACGGCGCAATAACCCTCGGCACCCTTGACGGCGCAAATGTTGAAATTCACGAGGCTGTCGGCGATGAGAACATGGTTCTCTTCGGAATGACCACTCCGGAGGCCAACGACCTCAAGCGCGCCGGCTATGTTCCGATGAATTATTTCAACAACAATCCCGAGCTTCGTGCGGTTATCGAATTTATTCAGCGCGGCTTTAATTCAAAGCAGTTCCCGGAGATAGGAAACACTATCCTTTACCACGACCCGTATATGGTCCTTGCCGACTTTGCCGATTACAGAAACGCTCAAAAGAAAATTGACGCCCTCTGGGCGGACAAGGAGCGCTGGAACAGAATGTCGCTTGTCAATATTGCAGGAGCAGGCCGTTTTGCCGCCGACCGTGCGGTCAATGACTATGCAAGGGACATCTGGCACACAAAGCCGGTTAAATAAGGTGAGTTCGCAATGAAAAGAGCTGTTATTTTCGACCTTGACGGAACGCTGCTCAATACTCTGGGCGATCTTGCCTCAAGCGTAAACTTTGCCCTGCGCAGCTGCGGATATCCCGAGCGCAGCATTGACGAGGTGCGCACATTTATTGGTAACGGAGTCATAATGCTCATGCACCGCAGCGTGCCGAAAGGTACAAACGCAGAGGACGAAAAAAAGTGCTTTGAAAAATTCCGCGCCCATTACCTTGAGCATATGGAGGACACCACCGCGCCGTATGAGGGCGTAAACGGACTTATCCGCGCGCTCGGCGAAAAGGGGATAGGTACGGCCGTTGTTTCAAACAAGCTTGACGCGGCTGTTAAAGGCCTTTGCAAAAAGCATTTTCCGCTTTTGACCTGCGCATTCGGCGTGACGCAGGAGAGCGAAAGGAAGCCGTCTGCGGCGAATGTTTATAAGGCGCTTTCTCTGCTCGGCGTCAGAAGAGAGGAAGCGCTCTATGTAGGAGACAGCGAGGTTGACGTTCAGACCGCGCAGAACGCCGGACTTGAAATGGTCGGCGTAACCTGGGGCTACAGAAGCCGCGAGCTTCTCCTTTCCGCCGGTGCAAAGGTTCTTGTTGACAGACCCGAGGAAATTCTCGGCCTTATATAACAATTTAACCCCCCGACAGATTTTTAAGCAAATCTTTGTCGGGGGTTATGTGTTATCTGTTTTAATAATCGCCGCTTTCATCAAACAGCAGGAAGCTTTCGTAGCCGCTTTTTTCAAGCACGCGGATATACTTTCTGCTATATTCGTCCATGCTTATGAGGGGGACGAATACCGAGCCGTCCTTCTGTTTTTGCCTGAACAGCGTAAAGAGCGAGAGCATGGGGGCGTAATTGCTTTTTTTGTCCGCAATATAATTTTCCGGGCGAACGGCTGTGTTGAGGCAAATTCCGTCCGCCTCGCTTGCAAGCAGTGAATCGGCGTATGAAAGGGCCGCGTTTTCGCTCGTGGTGCTGTCGGCATTCATTAAAAGCAGGAGAAAACAGCCCTCCGGAAGCGTTTGCTTTGCTTTTTGAACAAAGTCAAGAAGCGTTTGCGCGCGCGTACTTTCGTTCTTTTCGCCGGGAAAGCCAGCCGTTGAAAGGTCGCCGCCGGGGTAGGAGACCGACTCAAGAATGAAGCCGCTCACACCCATTGAGGAAATCTCTTTCATCAGGGCAAGCAGATAGTTGACGGCGCCTGCGGAATAGGGATTGAGCCACGTTTTGCCCGTACCCTCGGAAATGTTTTCGTGCCAGAGAACCTGCGTGTCCTTGTATTTCACCGCGTATGACGGCTCTGCAACGCTTGCCGTTTCGTCCTCAAAGCAGAAGAATCTTGCAACAACATTAATGTTTTTCGCCTTGAAAAGGCTCAGCGCGCTTTTGACCGTCTCATTATCAAAAACGGCGCATTTTCCCTGCTTCGCAAGGTCAGTCTGAGAGGAATAGACAAGCTTTCCGTTTTCGGTCTTGAAGTCGATAACAACGCTGTTGCAGTCCCTGCGGTCAATTTTTTTGATGAACGAGGAAAGCTCCTTTCGGCTTGAAAGCAGCTCAAAAGGCATATAAAGCGCTTTCATTGAGTCCGAGCTGAAAAGGCTTTCGCCAACCTTTGAGTTTTCGCCTGCAAAGTCTGAATCGGCAGGCAGCAGGGGCTTGTTTGAAAATTTCAGTCCGAGACTCACAGCAAAGAACGAGACGCAGACGATAGCAACAAAGCACAGCACCGCAAGCGCGGCGCGCAGGAAGGAAAAAACGCGCTTCCTTTTGCTTTTAACGTGCTTTGTTTTAATGACCTTTGCGGCCGGATATTCCTTTGAAAATGTGTAATAGCTGTTTTTGACCCTTACCGGAGCATTCGCCGGAAACGGGTCTTTTTTTCGTTTGAATTTGTGTTTGAAGTTCATAAGTACCATAGCCTTTCCGGCGGAATTTGCGTTTTCAAACAAACAGCGCTTCTCCCGAAAGGCACGAGAGCGTGAGCGACAAAAGCGAAACATAGATGAAAAGCGCGGGCGTACCTTTGAAAACCTTGGGAATATCTCTGCTTTGCAAAAAGCGCATTGCGCCGTTTATCAGAAGTACCGAAAGGACGAATGCTCCTGCGGCGCCGACGGCTGTTCCGACAGCCTCAAAAAAGGTGTGGTTAGCCTTGAAGTTGATGATGGGAACGGAGAGGACGAGCGCATTGAACGCGCAGATGCCGAGCGAGTTCATGTATTTTTTGTCGGCCTTGAGAACAAGAATGCAAAAAAGGGAGCTGACAAGATATATCACGCAGAGAATGAAAGTGTAAATTGCAATGTGAACGGGCAGACTGACGTTGTCCGTAAGGCCCGCTCTGTCTGCGGCAATGCAGCCGCAGGAGGTTGAAAAGCAATAGAACAGAACCGAAAGCGCATACATCAGAATATGCTTCGGCGTCCGTGCAATCCTGATAGTTTCGCTCACGCCGTATGCCGAGGAGAGCACAAGGTTCTGCACCAGCATTGCGTAAAGCGCGGTGACAAGCATTGAAACAAAAGCATTCATCTCATCTTCCCTCCGTTTCGCCCCCGGAAAAATGCCGCGGACGTATTTTTTCCTGCGCTGAGGACTGCGGCTTTGCGGCGTTACCCTTTTTTCCTTTTCGGGCGCCGAGACCGGGATCGTGAAGCACTGCCTTTTGAAAGACCTTTGAAAAGTTGAACGTTTCATAAGGCTCGCTTTCAAAGCGGTTCATAACAACCGCCTTTTGCGCCGCGGCAAGGAAGCCGAGAACAACAAGTCCGCCGAACGGAAGCGCAACCGCCGGAAAAACGGGGAGCGCGGAAATTTTCAGCGAAAGGACAGAGCCGGACGCGATAAGCTCCCTGAGAAAGCCCGTGATGAGCGCCACGGCGGAAAAGCCTATTGAACAGGCGAGAGAATCAAAAAGCGAGTTGCGCACGCTTGTCCTGACCGCAAATTTTTCGCAGCGGACAACAATTATTGCATTGACCGAAATCAGCGGAAGAAAGGCGCCCAATGAAGAAAGCGTTTTTCCGTCGATAAGACTCATGGAAAAAAGAGTCGGAACGCTTGCAATGAGACAGTAAAGGCAAACGCGGATATTGCGCGCGACCTTTTTGAGCGCAAGGGAGGAAAGAAGCTCGCAAAGAACGACCGCCGCCGAAAACACAACCGAAAGCACAGCGGCGTTTTTGAGCGTTGTTGCGGCCGCAACAATCGGGCAAACGCCGAGCACCTGAGTGAGCGCCGGGTTATGGATAAAGCTGCCCTTGAAAACGGCGAGGGAAAAGCTGAGTTTTTGGGAATTGTTTTTGTTCTTCATGCCCTGACCCTCCGTTTTTCCTTTTTGCGCTTTGTTCCCTTTTCCCTGTTCAAAAAGACGGGGGAAGCGGCGTTTACTATCATAACCGCAAGGCAGGGCGCGTCAATGTTTTTGAAAAAGGAGCGCAGAAGCATACAG
>JAEDEQ010000062.1 GCA_016293225.1 Clostridiaceae bacterium | reverse complement strand
GCCCTGCGTGTCGGTGAGAACGCCGTCATCAAGAATCTGAAGCAGCATATTGAAAACGTCCGGGTGCGCCTTTTCAATTTCATCAAAAAGAATAACGCTGTACGGCTTTCTTCTGACCTGCTCGGTCAGCTCGCCGCCCTCCTCGTAGCCGACATATCCCGGAGGCGAGCCGACAAGACGCGAGGTACTGTGCTTTTCCATGAATTCGGACATATCGAAGCGGATAACAGCGTTTTCATCACCGAACATTGCAGCGCCGAGCGCCTTGCAAAGCTCTGTTTTGCCAACGCCGGTAGGTCCGAGGAAAATGAACGAGCCGAGCGGCCTTTTCGGGTCCTTCAGTCCGCTCCTGCCGCGCCTTATTGCTCTTGCAACGGCGGAAACAGCCTTATCCTGACCGACGATGCGCTTGTGGAGTATAGACTCCATTTCAAGCAGGCGCTGGCCTTCCTCCCTCGTAAGCTCGGTTACGGGGATACCTGTCCAGCCCGACACAATCTGTGCAACTTCATTCGGGGTGACCTCGCCGCCGACTCTTGCAGATTCCTCTTTCCAGTTTGTCCTTGAAGCGGTGAGCTTTGAGCGAAGCTCCTTTTCCCTGTCACGAAGCGACGCGGCCCGTTCAAAGTCCTGCGAATTGACGGCGGCGGCTTTTTCTTCGTTAATCTGCTTGATGTCGTCTTCAATCTTTTTTATCTCAGGCGGCGTTGTGAAAGCGCGAAGCCTTACCCTTGACGCGGCCTCGTCAACAAGGTCAATAGCCTTATCCGGCAGATACCTGTCGGTGATATACCTTGAGGACATCTTGACTGCGGCAACGATAGCGTCATCAGTTATTTTAACCTTGTGGTGCGCCTCATATTTGTTCCTCAGTCCCTTAAGGATTTCAACGGCCTCCTCCTCGGAGGGCTCGCCGACCTTGACGGGCTGAAAACGCCTTTCAAGCGCGCTGTCCTTTTCAATATATTTGCGGTATTCTTCAAGCGTTGTTGCGCCGATAACCTGAAGCTCGCTCCTTGCAAGCGACGGCTTGAGGATATTTGCGGCGTCAACCGCGCCCTCGGCGGAGCCTGTGCCGATAAGATTATGAACCTCATCAATAAAGAGGATAACGTCCTTTGCCTTGGTTACCTCGTCGATACAGCTTTTTATTCTTTCTTCAAAATCTCCTCTGTATTTTGTTCCGGCAACCATTCCGGTAAGGTCAAGAGACACAATGCGCTTATCCTTGAGCAGCTCGGGAACCTCGCCCTGTGCAATCCTCAGCGCCAGACCTTCCGCAATCGCGGTTTTGCCTACGCCCGGCTCGCCTATAAGGCAGGGATTGTTCTTGGTGCGCCTTGAAAGAATTTGAATAACCCTTTCAATCTCCTTTTCACGGCCAATGACCGGGTCAATCTCGCCGCTCTGCGCCTTTTTGGTCAGATCCTGACCGTATTTATCAAGGTTCGGAGTTGAGGTTTTTGCAGAATTTTTGCCGCCGGAGCGTCCGCTCTGGGAAAACGGAGAGCGGCTTTCCCCTGCGTTTGAAAGTTCGTCCAGCAAAAGCGGAACGGACACGCCTAGCTCGGAAAGAATATATGCGGCACAGCCGTCACCCTCGCGCAGTATTGCGCCGAGGAGATGCTCGGTACCTACATAGCCTGCGTTCTCGCTCCTTGCAAGCGAAACGGAAAGCTCAATAATATGCTTGCAGCGCGGTGTGAAATCATCGGGAGTAAGCACGGTAGGAATGCCCACGCCGACGGTACTCCTTATGAGCTCTTCAACCTTTTGCGGCGTTACCCCGCGCGAAAGCAGGAGAGTTGTGGCCGTGCCGTTGTCCTCGCGGACAAGGCCCATCAGAAGATGTTCGCTGCCGATATAGGTATGACCGAGATTTTCGGCAACCTCAATGGCAGAATTAAGAGCACGGTTTGCTTTTTCGGTAAAACCGGTGAATTTATACATACGGATCAACTCCTTGTTCTTTTATGGATTTATCTGAACGGACGGCAGGCATGAATTTCATGCCCGCCGCCCGATTGTTGTTTATTGCTTCCGGCTCAAAGCCTTTTTAACGGCTTCAGCCCTGAAGACATCGCGTTCTCGCTGGGAAAGGCTTTCTCCCTGCTTTGCGTTGATTGTTGCCGGCTGCATTTCAATCAGCAGACGGCTGAGCGTTTCAAGGGGAAGGTCAACTATTCCCTGCGCCGCACCGAGACGAACGAGCGATAAAAGATCGCAGAATTCATCGCAACCTATCATGTGCGCGCTTGTAAGAATTCCGTAAGCGCGCCAGATGCGGTCAATGAAAGCGTCGTCCTTAAGCAGCGCCTGCCTTGCCTGCGTTTCCTGCTCGGCAATCTGCAGAGCAATGGCGTTCAGATTCTGAACCGCGGCCTGCTCGGAAATTCCGAGCGTTACCTGATTGCTCAGCTGGAAAAGGCTGCCGACAAAGCGGCTTGTGTTGCCGTAAACTCCGCGCAGCGTCAGACCGAGCTTTGCAACCGTTGCGGCAAGGCGCGCAATCACGCCGTTTTCCGCAAGCGCCGGAAGGTGAAGCATTACGGAAGCTCTCATTCCCGTTCCGAGATTGGTCGGGCACTGGGTAAGATAGCCGAGGTTTCTGTCAAAGGCGATAGCTGCTTTTTCCTCAAGCGCCTTGTCAAATTTCAACGCTTTTTCATATGCGTCCTCAAGGGCAAGGCCGGGAAGAATGACCTGAATGCGGGCGTGGTCTTCTTCACACAGCATTATGCTTACGTCCTCGTCCTCGGAAAGGAGCAGCGCACGTCCGTTCGGGTCGGAAGCAAATTCCGGGCTTATCAGATGCTTTTCCGCAAGCGAAACGGCAGCGACAGAGGAAAGCGCTTTCATTTCGGTGTAGGTGAGTTTTTCACCGCTGTCCGCAGCAAGGAAAATATCGCGCATTATCTCGTTGACCTTTTCCTTTTCAACGGTGCTCAGACGCGCCGGAAAGGGATAATCCTTAAGGTTGCGTGCAAATCTTATTCTTGTGCTGAGGACAACGTCAGAATGTTCGCCTTTGTTTGAATACCACTTCATTTTTTATTTTTCCCCTTTCAGCTCTTTTATTTCGTCCCGGATAACAGCCGCCTGCTCAAAGTTCTGGCAGTCTATTGCTTTCTGCATATCCTCCTGAAGCTTTGCAATCTTTTCCTCGGCGGAAAGCTCTTTCTTTTTGGCTTCCGGCTTTTTTTCGTCCGGAACTTCGGTATAGGGTACTCTGCCCACATGCTTTGTTCTTCCGTGGATACGCTGGATTGAGGGCAGCAGACGGTCATAGAATTTTTCATAGCAGTCTGCGCAGCCGACCATTCCGGTACGGATAATATCGTCAAAGGTACTTGAGCATTTTTCGCAGCGGTCGGTCTTTGCCGAGGCAAGGGCAAACGCACTGTCCTTGAAGAACGATGAAAAGATATTGGGAATACTGAATGAAAAGTCATCGAAAAAGTCATCGTAACCGAGCTTTCTTGCGCATTCTTCGCAAAGGTGGCTTTCGGTCGTTTCACCGTTTACAATTCTTTTTATATGAGTTGTTGCTTCGCGTTTTGAGCAGTTTTGACACAACATAATTCATTCCTCCTGTCAGTTATTCATTACCGTAATGAGAAGCTGTTTGAATATCAACGCTCGGACTTTATCTCTCGTTTCGGCGTCAACGGCTCTCAGACACGAGTCGCTGACGGCAGAGAGGATAAGCTTTGCGTCGCGCTTTGAAAGCAGCTCGCGGTAAACAAGATTTGCAAGGTGGGCGCGGCAGGTGGCCTCGTCTATCGAGTCGCCCACCGAGTTGACAACGTGCATCAGCAGAGTTTCGCCGTTGCAGTTGACCTTGGCAATCCTGATAAAACCGCCGCCTCCCCGTCTGCTTTCAACAATGTATCCGCGCTCCGGAGTGAAACGCGAGGAGATCACGTAATTTATCTGGCTCGGTACACAGCCGAGGTCCTGCGCAAGCGTATTGCGCCTGAACTCAACCTCGTCCTTTCCGTCAAGCATTTCGGATATCATCTGAGCGATCACATTGGAAAGGTTCACTTTTTAAACACCTTCTTTGACTTTGACTTTCTTTGACTTTCTGTTGTATATTATAGCCGACTTTGACCTTTTTGCAAAGGTCAAAAAAGGTCAAACTTGACCGATATCCTCCGATTTTTAAAAATAGCTCTTGTTTTCTCCTGTTTTCTCACTTTTAAAATTTTTTGAAAAATTTTTATCTTTGACCTTCAGGCGGTCCTTGTGCGGTGTTGAGGAAAGCTTTGGCCTTTCTTCGGGGAAAAACTCCACTGCCGTTTCCGCAGAAAAAAGCTGCTCCTTTTCAAGCTGCTGCCCGTTTTTCTTCATATAAGCCCCTCCCTTTTTGCATCGTTTTGCCGGTCGGTTTCCGGCGCCGCATAATGTGCGCAACATACCTTCGGGCGGCTTCGGATATATACGTCGCCCTGATATAACATATTTCATATTCTACGCCTCTTTTCCGCCGCTTATTCCGAAAGCAACACGCAAAAAGAGCCTGCCGCATTATACGCTTTCTGCGTTCAAATGCAACAGACCCCTGTAATATTATATGAAGTATGCCGTCAGGCCTTGACATATTCCGTTTTGCCTGTGTTAAGAATTCCGAAATAGCTGTTTCCGCGGTTGACGTTTATAACCTTGCCGTCAAGGTCAGTAACAACAATGTTGGAAATTTCGCTCGGCTTTGTCCATTTGATCTTTTTAACGGTACCCATTGAAACATAGTATCCGGTTCCGCCCTTCCAGTTCATCTGAACAAGCGGGCCGCCGTCATAAAGCGAAACATCGGTCTCAAGGGCAAAAACGTTTTTATAGCTGAGCTGCTTTTCGGCCTTTGAATCCATCTGATCTTTGCCGTTGTGCTGCTTGAGATAGACCTTTTTCTTTGCGTCATAGGTGAAAGTGCTGTAATAATAATTGGAGAAGTTGAGCGTGAGCTTCTCGCACTTTTCGCTGCTGACTTTCTGCGGTGAAACAAAGTTGAAGATATACGTATCCTTACCGGCCTTGTATGCCGTGCGAATCTTATACTTTTTGAAAAGCTCCGGAATATTCGTTCCGTCAACATAGGCGGTATGCTCGCGGCTGTAGCTTCCGAGGCGGTCGGGATCCCTGCCGAACACAAGCTCGTCATAGGTCTGCGCGCCGTCAAAATAATCAATCCCTAGCCTGTCAAGCGTTTTCTGACCGAGAGACTTGTTGCAGCCGAAGCAGAAATAGACCGCGTCGAGCCCGTAGGCAAAAATCGGGAAATAGTAGCGGCAGCTTCTGACCGAGCAGACCTTGGGCACCTTGGTGTAATCGGCAAAAACGGCCATCATTCTTGTTATGCCGCCCTCAACAAGGCACTCGAACATCAGGTCGGCCTTATAGATTCCGTACTGAGGAAGCGACTGAGTGATATTGTTAACCATTATTGCAACCGGACGGGTATTCTGCGCCTTTTTTGAAAGGTTGTCAAGACCTGTCAGGCGGTTATACTGAACAACGGCCGGTTTTGTTGTTGCGGGAGCGGTTGTGGGTGCAAGGGTGGTTTCCTCAAGCTTTTTTCCGCCGCACGCCGAGACCGAAAAAAGCAGAAACAGAACCGAAAGAACGGCTGCTGTGCGTTTGATAATGCTGTTCATTAAAATTACCTCTGGTTTTTTGCCCGCCGCCTTTTCGGGACAAACGGGCGGATTGCGGCGCAAAAAATGCGCCTTGCTTTGCAAACGCCGAAAATTGTGCTGTCCGATTAATCAGCGGTTGCTTTTTTATTTAGTATACCAATTTTTCGCCTGTTTTTCAACAAATACCTCCATTTTATCCTCCAAAAATCGTAGCCGTAAATTGTATACTTTTATGAACCGGCAAACGAAAAACGCTGAAAGGAACTATAATTTATTTAAATAAACAAAGGCTATAAATCACGCAAAGCATTATATCTTGCCCGCTGTGATTTATAGCCTTTAGCTTTTTTGTTTTGCTTTTACAAAGCGCCGAATGCGCCGGTCCCGATAAAAATTATTCTACGCCGAGCTTTTCAAAAAGCTTTTTAATGAGACCTGCAAGCTTCTGAAGAAGATAAGTGATGTCCTGCCAATACATAAGCGGTGAAAATTCAAATTCCATAACTGCATCCTCCTTTTAATTTATGAATAAATTATACACTTAAATTTCAAAAATGTCAACAGCCTGTGAACGAATATTAAAGAGGCTTTTAAAGGTATCGTAAAACGGCAACAACCTTTCCGAGGATTACTACCTCGTCAACGATAATCGGATCATAAAGCTCATTCTCCGGCTGGAGACGGAAATGACCGTCCTCTTTATAAAAGGTTTTGACCGTAGCTTCATCGTCAATGAGGGCAACGACCATGTCGCCGTTGTTTGCAACGGGGGTCTGCTCGGCAAAGATGATGTCTCCGTCAAGGATACCTGCGCCGAGCATACTTTCACCGCGGACGTGCAGGGCAAAAAGCGGCTTATCCTTTGAAACATAGCCTGAATACGGCAGATAGCACTCGATCTGCTCAACGGCAAGAATGGGCGTACCGGCGGTGACAACGCCGAGCAAGGGAACATGGTGAACGTTCTCCGCCTGGCCGACTATACGGATAGAGCGCTTGAGCATCGGGTCGCGGACGATATAGCCCTTTTCCTCAAGGGCGTCAAGATTTGCCTGAACGGAGGACGTTGACCGCAGACCGACCGCCTGACAGATTTCCCTGACCGAGGGAGGAACGCCGTCCCCGGCCCGTTCCTTGAGGTATTCAAGAATACGGTATTGATTTTCGCTGAGCGGTTTCATAAGCATCGCTCCTTTGTTGTGATTATAAATAAAACTTAGCAAGGTGAACAAATGATCGGTTACACAAAGAGTATAACACATCTTTACCAAAAATGCAAACATTTGTTTGGTGAAAAATAAAAAAATTTTTTGTCTGTTTCGGTTTTTACCGCCTGCAAGGAATAAACGCGGCGTTTAAAGAGCAGAATATTTTCAGTACCGCTGAGCAATCAGCGATTACATCCCAATATTTTTTGAAACGGCGGTTTGAAAAATGAAGAATAACAACTATTCCGAAAAAGGATTTTTCTTTTCCAAAAAGGGCTTTTACATCACGGCGGTGATCGGCATCCTCGCCGTTGTTGCGGCGGCGGTCACACTGAAGCTTTCAACAAACAAGCTCAAGCGCGGACTTTCCGATATTACGTCAAGCTCCGCCCCCTCGCTCAGTGAGGTTGAAAACAGCGCCGAAAACGTTCCCGACCCGCGCCAATTTACACAAACCGAAAGCGAAACGGAAACCACAAAAGAGGAAGAAACCTCCGAAGAAACCGAAACGCAGAAACCGAGCGAAAAAACCGAACCGCAGACGGAGCGTGCGGCAAAAATTGAAAACACCTCATACAAGCTTCCAATGGGCACGGAAATTAAAAAGGAGTTTTCGTCCGATACGCCTGTTCTGAGCAAAACAATGGGCGATTACCGCACGCACCCGGGAGTTGACTTTGAGGGCTCTCAGGGCGCCGAGGTCTGCGCAGCCGGGAACGGCATTGTAACGCGCGTGCTTGCCGACACAATGTGGGGCTATATCGTTGAAATTGACCACGGCGACTTCACCGCAAGGTATGTCGGACTTGACCAGGGTACCGCCGTCGGAATCGGAGACAATGTTCAGATAGGGCAAAAAATCGGCACGCTTGCGGAAATTCCCGTTGAAAAAGAGGACGGAGTCCACCTGCACTTTGAAGTGATAAAGGACGGCAAAGCGACCGATCCGTTTGAAGCGCTCGGCATAACAAGGTAACCTGCCCCCGTGAGTAGGCGTTTAGGGGCAAAAATACAAAGCCGCAATTCAATGCTCAGTTAAAATTTTATGCATTGCAGCGGTAAAGAAACAGGGGCCGTGAAAAATGCCGGTCCCTGTTTTTTGTGCAACCGGATTAAGTACCGGTTGTTTTTTATGTTAGTTTTTCTGCCGGCATCGCGGCAAAATCAGACCAGGATATGATTTTAATATTCTTATCTTTGGCTCTCTGCAAAAGATCTCCGCTTTTTAAAATTTCATATTCAAAAACACGCTTTTTCCAGTCTCCGGTCGGGTCGTCCCTTTCCTTTGCAGGATGCAAAAACATTTCCGTGACACCGGCGCAGCAATTTTCAACAGCGTCAAGATAATATTTTTTTAACGCATCGCAATCCTTAATATCCTTTGCGCTCCAAGGGTTAGACACAAGATCATCAAGTAGACGGACATTCCGCTTCTGCCCTTGCGACACTATGTACCTTTGAAGAGCGCAGACCGGCTTCGGAACGCGGCTTATTCCCAGCTGTCTTGCAATGAAATCCGGCCTTTTCGGAAAGCGGTACGCAAGCGCGTGCCTTGCACAAAAATCGTATGCGTCAAGATAGAATCTTCTTCCGTTGATGCCGTAAAGCGTTCCGCAGTGATTGTCGGCGTGGTCAACCGTAACGCCGTTTGAAATGAGGAAATCATACTGCGCTTCAAGCTCCTTTGCAACCTCACTTCGCCTTGCGTGCAAGGCTAACCTTTTTTGGTTACTTTCAAGTCCTTTTTCGTTGCACAGCGAGGCGCCCGAGCTCAGACTCCTCCACGGCTCGTTCTCGTTGTCGGAGTTGATTGCAAGATGCACTCCCACCGGTATTTTTTCCGCAACCGCCCTTTTTGCGGCAGTTTCCGAATACGGCGTTACACAGAGAAACGAGGTTGAGGAAATCAAACCGTTTTTATAAAGCTCTGTTATTGCGTCCGTTTGCTGTTCGTTATAGCCGAAATCGTCAGCATTGATTATCAGGTATTTATTCATCAGCACTCACCGAAACAGTTTCAGGTTCTTCCTTTTTGTCGAAATGAAGGAACATGGAGAAAATGCTTGCAAGCAGCATTGCAACAAACGGCAATACGCAGATGAGACATTTTGAAGCGATGTCAGGCTGTGTTCCGGGTTCAAGGTCATTTTTAAAGCCGAAAACGCTGTACATTATCTTATAGCCGAGAGCAACATACAAGCCGTTGAGTCTGTTCATTACCCCGATAAGGCTTGTCAGCATACCCTCGCGCTTAACACCGTGGCGTTCATAGTCATTATCTATAATCTTCGCGCCGATACAGTCCATTGTAATAAGACAGCCTGCAACACCAACGCCCATTACGCCGGCAATGACGATTGCAACCGGAAGATTCTTTGCAAAATAAAGGGGAATGAAGCCGACGGTCATTACAATAAATCCGAGCCTCCAGATTTTTATGATTTCAACCTTTTTGGAAATTACCGAGAAAACGACTATTCCGACAAGGGCAAAGGCAAAAACCGCCCCAAGCATAACCGTGGTCATGCTGCTGTCAAGCTTAAGTGTGTATTTTACATAGAACGGAACCGCCTGAGATATGAGCGAAAATGCCGCTGAATAGAAAGCGCTGGCAAAGCCGAAAATCCAGAATTTGCTGTTTGTTGCAAGCGCAATAATTGCCTTGAAAAGGTTCGGCTTTTCCGCGTTTTCAAGCTCTCTTTTTTCTTCTTCAATATTTTCATGACAGCCGAAAGTCATATACAAAATGACAACAAGCGCTATTACGCCGTATATTATAGCCGTAACACCGTAGCCGATTGCTTTCGCAACAAGCGGGGTGAGAACAATGGATATTACCATTGCAACAAGCTGGCATATCTGCCTGATGCCATTTGTTTTTGCCCTTTCCGCATCTGTTTTGAAAAGCGTAGGAAACAGTGCTCCGTAGTTTGCGTTAATGAGCGAGTCAAGCGTACCTGTGAGGATATACATTAATAGTATATAAATATAGGCCTGAGTTTCGTTTGACTGTATACTCTTCGGCATGTTGAAGAACATTATGAACGAAAGGATCAGAAGCGGCGTTCCGATTACCAGCCACGGTCTGCGCTTGCCCCATTTTGTGTTTGTTCTGTCTGAAAGCAGACCGTATATGGGGTTGTCGATTGCGTCAACAAAGGTATAGATGAATACTATTCTTGACATCTGCTGCGAGGTGATAAGATTGAGACTCGTCAGGTACAACGCCGCCGCGTATGACTTGAACATATTGACCGGAATTGAAGTTCCGAACATTCCGAAGCCGTATCTGAACGGCGAAGTTTTTCTCAGCGGGCTTTCGCTTGCTTGCGTTTTGGTTTTCATTCGTTTTACCTCCCGGTTATGCTTTATCAAAGGAAGCTCTGATTAAATCTGATGTACAGATTACGCCGTCAGATTTTTCGTCAGA
>JAEDEQ010000061.1 GCA_016293225.1 Clostridiaceae bacterium | reverse complement strand
TCAGAGCTTCCTAAAGCCTTGCACCCGGCAGGTTCAGTTCCTGCCGGGTGCAAAACAAATGTTATAAATTTCCGAGTGAATAAAATGTAAAAATTACTCACATAGTGTTGAATTTTTATGCCGCATAGAGTATAATTCATGGTGTATGTTACAGAATCGGGGTACTGCCGTAAGGCGGCGGAGGCTTTGAATTTCGGCTTGAATTCAAGTATCCGCCGGGGATTGCTTTGTCCGGTTATCGGCGGCTTACCAAACACAATCGGGAGGCTGAATAATGGCTAAAATCAATTTTTCCCTTGAAGAGAACGGATATTCCGTTCGCGAGGTTGACAAATATATCGACCTGCTTCAGACCGAATATAACAACGCGCTCTCCTGGGGCGAGGAAATGGAAAAAAAGCTTCAGAAGCTTGAGGAAAACATAAAGGATCTGGGAATGTACTTCACCATTGACGAGGATAACCAGAACGAAGTTATCCGGCGCGTTTTTGAGGAACTGACCGCAACGGTTGAAAAGGTCAAGCAGAACGCCGAGGAAAAGGCGCAGCAGATTATTGACGCCGCAAACGAAAAAAGCCGCAACATCGTTCGCCAGGCGATGGAAAACTCGGTTGAAATCAGAACCGAAAACACCACTATTATGAAAAACCTGAAAAGTATTAACGAAATGATTTCCGTCATTCTTGAAAAAGGTATTCAGTAAGGCGCGGAAATTAAGGTAACAGCCTATTAATTGTGAGTGCAGTGAATCAGCGGTTGCTTAAGGATGTGATTTGATTGGCAGGCTACAGGCCCAAGAGTCTTGATGAACTTAACAATTTATACGGCAAGGCGATCTCCGCCGAAAATGAGATCAAAAAAAGCTCCTCTCTGCTGAAGGAGGAGGTGCTTTCCGATATCATCGGCGGCGAAAAAAATACGCAGGAAAGGCCGCCGCGCGCTCCCGAGCGCAGGGAAAGCGGATTTTCAAGCGACATAGACGCTTTTATCAGGCAGTTTTCCGGCGAACACGGCGCTTCCTCCGTGAGTGAAACACTTGCAAAAAAGCCCGCGCCGCAGCCGCCGCAGCCGCCGCGTCCGGTCTTTGACGGACGGCAGCGTTCCGAACGGAAAAACGAGAGCGAAAAGCAGGAAAACCTCTCCGGTCTGATGAACGACTATGCGCGTATCATGAGCGGCGAGGAGGATGACGATGACGAGGAAAGCGCGTTTTCCTCAAGAAAGCCCCTTTTCAAAAATCGCCGCAGCGACAAAAAAGGAAAAAAGAAAAACTCAAAGGATATAATTCAGGATACTTCCGAGCCGGCAAGGGAAGCAGAGCCGTCACCCGAAAAGCCGCAGGACGCTTTTACCGGGGAGAGTGCTTCAAACGAGTTTGCCAATGCCGCTTTTGAAAAGCACGAAGACCCCGCAGCGTCAGACGCCGACGGCGGCATTGAGCCTTATGAAGGCCGCCGCTTTGAGCCTGCCGGAAATGACGGACCGGGGGAACAGAGCAAAGCTTTCGCTCCGCCCGTTGAGGAGGACGCCGAAAAAGCAGACGAGGAAAGCTTTGATGAAGTGTTTGAACGTATTCCGGACGGAAGCGATGATTTTGTTTTCGGCAGCGTTGAGGCTCCCCGTTCTTCGGGCGGGGTGATTTTTGCAAAGGTTGTTCTGAGCGTTCTGCTTGCGGTCACTCTGCTTGCAACCGTCCTTACGGGAATCGGCGTTTTCTCCGTCAACAGCGAACGCGCTCTTCCCGGCGGAATCTTAACCTTCTGCGCCACAAATGCATATGAAGACGCAGGCATTCAGAGCAACGATTTCATCATCTGCAAAAAGCAGGATTATATTAACGACGGCGAAAAGGTCATCTACATTAACCGTGAGCTTCGCTCGTTCTCTTTCGGCGTTAAAAACGGCGAAAAAACCGACATCAGCGGCAATGTTTACTATAAGGTATCCTCCGAGCAGATTGAAAAGAACGATGTACTCGGCGTTATTGTCAAAACCGTTCCGTCGCTCGGAAAGCTTGTCCGCATTGTTGTTGAAAACTATCTGTTTATTCTGCTCGGTCTTGTTACCCTTGCAATAGTGTTAACGCTTATCCTCTGCCTTGCGTTCAGAAAACGCCGCTATCGCGATGATTTTTATGACGAGGACTTTGAGGAAGAGGAAAGCGAACAGCAGGACGCTCCTTTTGAACCGGAACAGGAAAACGCCGTCAACGACCAAACCGAAAGCGGCGAGGAAGACTTTGACAGCGACTCGCTCTACAGCGGCATTGAATAATTTTTTGCCGCCGAAAAAAGGAATTATATATCGCAGAACAATTATTTCTTTCTGCGATATATTTTTAAGCTTCGTTTAAGTATAGGATAATAATATAATAACAACGAGTTCATAACTTGTTAAAAACTGTTGCTTGTTCGGAAGTAAAGCGCCGGACATTTTTCAGTTGCAAAAATCTGAGGCAGAATTTTTTGGAACCTGTTAAAGCGAGGTGAAAACATTGAGCAAGGAAGATTTCGGCAAGGCCGTCGGCCAGGCTTTCAGCCAGGTTTTGCAGTTTATCGTTGACGGATTCAAAAATATGGACTTTAAAGCATTCTTCGACGAGTTTATTAAGCTCATCAAGTCAGTCCTTTAAAAAACACCGCCTGAAACTTTGGTCGTCCGACCGGTTTCAGGCGGCTTTTTGCTTTTATTTCGGACAAAACGGTCATATATTTTATAGTGGCGCCCCCGTCCGCCGCGCAAAGACCTTTACGGAGGAAGATATATGACAACAACGGTTTCGGTTTCGCTCCTTATTTTCACAATTATCTATATTGTAATGTTTACCTTTCAAAAAATACGCCCGTTTGCCGCCGTTTTCGGCGCGGCGGTTTTTGTTCTGCTCGGAAGCACAGGCGTTCTGCCGGGGTTTCATTACACACTTTCGGACGCCCTTTCGGCCGTTGATTTCAACGTGATACTGATGCTTGCCGGAACAATGGGCACCGTTTCGCTCTTTATCGAGTCCTCAATGCCTGCGCTTTTGAGCGATATCCTCATTTCAAAAACGCCCGATCTGCGCTCGGCTGTTGTTGCGCTCTCGCTTTTTGCCGGGCTTATTTCGGCGTTTGTCGATAATGTTGCAACCGTGTTGATGATAGCGCCCGTTGCCCTTGCGTTCTGCAAAAAGTGCGGAATTTCTCCCGTTGCGCCAATGATCTGCATTTCCGTTTCCTCAAATCTTCAGGGCGCGGCAACCCTTGTGGGCGATACAACCTCGGTTCTGCTTTCAAAGGCCGCCGGGCTTGATTTTACTGACTTTTTTGTTGACCACGGACGGGTGGGAATGTTCTTTGTTGTTGAAGCGGGCGCGCTTGTCGGCGCGGCGATGGTCTTTTTCATGTTCCGCAGGGAAAAAGCGCCCGTTGTCTGCACGCAAAGGACGATTGTCAAAGACAAGGTACCGACTGTTCTGCTTGTGCTCACGGTGCTTTCGCTGATAGCCGCTTCGTTTGTGCCGTACAAGGAGAACGCGGCGCCCGGAGCGCTTTATAAGCCTGAGATTGCAAACGGACTCATCTGCGTTTTCTTCTGCCTTATAGGCCTTTTCAGAAAAATGCTCAAAGAGCGCTCAGCTTCCGCGCTTTTTTCTATGGTAAAGGAAATTGACTTTCTCACCCTGCTGCTTCTTTCGGGGCTGTTCGCCGTTATCGGAGCGGTGTCCGAGGCAGGCGTGATAAGACTTATCGGAAGCACCGTTTCAAAGCTCGGCAGGGGCGCAAACGGCGTTTTCATAGTGTATACGATGCTCGTCTGGGTTTCCGTTCTCCTTTCGGCCTTTATCGATAACATTCCCTATACGGCAACAATGCTGCCCGTTGTTGCCGTAATAGCCCACGACCTTTCGGTTGTTGACGGTCTTTCAATCGAGCCGAAGCTTCTTTACTACGGACTCATCTGCGGCGCAACCCTCGGAGGAAACCTGACCCCGATTGGCGCAAGCGCAAACATTGCGGCTCTCGGTATACTCAGAAAGGAGGGGTACCGGGTAAGCTCCGGTGAGTTCATGAAGTATGCCGTTTTGTTCACGCTTTCCGCTGTCATTACGGGCTATGTGTTAATCTGGCTTATCTGGACGTGATTTTTTCATTTCTGCCAATCTGTACGAATTTAGATTTTAGACATTAGATATTAGATTTTAGATGGTGGCTGTTTCGCGGAGTACCCGTATATCAAAAAGCACACCTTTATCGCGAAAAAATATCTAATATCTATTATCTCTTATCCATTATCTATTATCTAATGTGGAAGTTTCATTTCTTTTACCGCAGAGCGCAACTTTTTTCTCCAATGTAATACCTATGTCGAACGTAAAAGAAAAGGCAGACCGTACGGTTTAAGCACCAACAGAAAGAAAAAAGGCCGCCGAACCAAAGATTCAGACAGCCCTTGTTGTGCAAATAATGCGTCTCACACTCCCGAATAAGCGTTGAAGCCTCCGTCAACGGCGATGGTCGTTCCCGTGATGAAGCCGGAATAGCTTTCATCGCAAAGGAACAAAAGCGCGCCCTCAAGCTCCTTCGGTTCGCCAAAACGCTTCATCGGCGTTGCGGCAAGAATTTTTCCGGTTCTTGCGGTGGGCGTTCCGTCCTCGTTCCAGAGGAGAGTCTTGTTCTGGTTTGTTGAGAAAAAGCCTGGCGCAATGGCGTTGACTCTGATGCCGACCTCGGCAAAATGCACCGCCATGAACTGAGTAAAGTTCTGAACGGCGGCCTTGGCTGCGGAGTATGCCGGAATTTTCGTCAGCGGACGGTAGGCGTTCATTGAGGTTATCATAACAATGCAGGTGTTTTCCTTTTTTGCCATATCCGGCGCAAAAACCTGAGTAGGAATGAGCGTTCCGAGAAAGTTGAGATTGAAAACGAACGAAATTCCGTCCGGGTCAAGGTCAAAAAAGGTTTTAACGTCCGGATCTTTTTCAATCAGATCAATTTTCTGGAGCGTTTCCTTGGTTGTGGTACCCTTGGGGTTGTTTCCGCCGGCTCCGTTGAGCAGAATGTCGCACGTTCCGTATTTTTCGGCAACGAAATCGCGCGCTTTCTGCATACTTTCCTTTTGCAGCACGTTGCAGGCAAAGGCGGCCGCCTCGCCGCCCTCTGCTCTGATTTCCTCTGCGACCTTTTGCGCCGCGCTTTCGTTGATGTCAAGCACGGCAACCTTTGCGCCCTGACGGGCAAGAGCCTTTGCAAAATCGGAGCAAAGCACTCCGCCGCCGCCCGTTACAACCGCAACTCTGCCTTTAAGATTTTCATGAATGAACATATTATCAATCCTTTCCGAAAGATTTGGTTTAACTGTTTCTTAAAGCCTGCAAAACCTTGTTTGCGGCCGGAACGGCATCGTTATAGCCGATTCCGCCGTTTTCAAGGCAGACGACTATTGCATAAGGAAAGCTGCTGTCCGCCGAAAAGCCGTAGAACCAGGCGTGGCTTTTCTTTCCCTCAACCTCTGCCGAGCCGGTCTTTCCGCACATTTTCAGCCCGGGAAAGCGGCTGTCACCGTAGTAGTTTTCAACATTGGAGCGCAGGAGCTTTTTAATCTTTTTTGCCGTTTCGGCGCTCATGGTGATATTTTTGTTTATTGCCGACCGGGTCTGCGGCAAAAGTGTTGTCTGCGTTTCAACAACATAGGGTATCACGGCCTGTCCGCCGTTTGCAATCGCGCCTGCAATCATGAGCATATGGCAGGGGTTGGCAAGCGTTGTGTATTGACCAATGCCTGCCCAGCCGAGGTCAATTTTTGCCGCGCCGGAAAGGTCAAAATAGCTTTTTGCGGTGTTTGCGCCGCTGACCTTTACCGAGGTGCCGAAGCCGAGCTGCTTTGCCGTTTGGGTCATTTTTTCCGTTCCGAGCGTTGTTGCAAGCTCGGCAAAGGCGCTGTTGCAGGAAACGTTGAGCGCGCGCTCAAAGCTGAGCTTTCCGTGGACGCCGTTGCAGATAACGTACTGATTTTTTCCGCATTTGTATTTTCCCGTGCAGTTGAATGTCTTTTTGCTGATATCAGGAAGATTTTCCAAAGCACAAACGGCCGTTACAACCTTAAATGTTGAGCCGGGAGTGAAAACGCCTGAAAGGAAGCGGTTGAGATAGATTCCGTCATATTTTCCGCTTGTATCGGTGTCAATATCGCCGGGCTTGTTTTCCGGGTCAAAGGACGGCGCGGATACCTCGCAGAGAACAGCGCCCGTTTTGTAGTTATAGACCGCTATTGTGCCTTTATTGCCGTTCAGGGCGTTGTATGCGGCGGCGGAAACGTCCGCGTCAATCGTGAGCTTCAGATCGTTTCCCTTGCCTTCTTTTACGGCGCTGTATACGCCGTCAATAAAGTTGTAGCCGATAAGATGCGAGCGGTAAACGGTCTGCACGCCTGTTGAAATAAAGCCCTGCGCGTCGCCGACAACGTGGAGCGTTGCAAGGCGCGTTGTGTAATCATCGGCATAGAGCCTTTCGCCGTCCTTTGTTTCAACAAGGACACTGCCGTTCCTGTCAAAAATCGTGCCTGCCGTTGCAAGCTGGCGGTATTTATAGATGTGCTCGTTGAGCCGGCTTGAGGCCCAGGCGTCCGCGTTCAGCACAAAGGAAACGCCCATGAAAACAAGGCCGCCGAAAAAAGCCGCAATCAAAGCAAACAAAACATAAGCCCGTTTTGTGGTATTTCTCATTTTCTGCCCTCCTTTAAGCGGTTTTGAAAACTTTCGGATAGGTTCTTACGTCTGCCGCCTTGATGAACGCAAACAGCGCCCACGAGCAGATCATGCTTGAGCCGCCCTGGCTGACAAACGGCAGAGTTACGCCCGTCAGCGGCAGGATATCGGTTATTCCGAAAATATTCAGACAGGTCTGGAAAAGCAGCATTGCCGCAGCGGAACACGCCGCAATGGAGTAAAACGTTGACGGAGCGCTGCGCGAGGTGCGTATGGCATAGACCGTGATGATTGCAAAGGAAATGACAATGGCAAAAGCCACAATCATGCCGAACTCCTCGCAGACCATTCCGAAAACAAGGTCGGTGGTTGAAGCGGCAACATACCGCAGTCTGCCGTTGCCGACTCCGAGACCCTTCAGACCGCCTGAAACGGAGTAGATGAGCGTTCTTACCTGCTGATAGCCTGTGGTGTCATAATTTTCCCAGACGTGGCGGTAGACCGCAAAACGCTGGGCAACATAGGGCTTGAAATAGATTATCAGCACCGCGCCCAGCAGTGCGCCGGCGCAGATGAAAAGCAGCGAGCGGACATCGCCCGAGCGCATGAAAGCGATGACAAGGAAGGTGAAAAAGAAAATCAGCGCCGTGCCGAAGTCCCTCATCAGAAACAGCACGCCGATGCAGCCTACTGCAAAGGCTATGTAAAGATAGATGTTTTTGCTTGTCAGAAGCTTGTCGAGCGAGGCCGCGCCGACAAAAATGAACGCAATTTTGACAAATTCCGAGGGCTGAACGGAAAGCTTTCCGCCGATAACAAGCCAGTTGTAAGCGCCGTTGATTGCGCTTCCGGCAAAGCGAATGAGCAAAAACGAGCCGGCAAGGAAGCACAGCGCAAAAACCGCAAGCGGCATACGCACCGCCATAACTCTTTTAACGTCCTGCAAAAACCACAGCAGGATATCATAAACAACAACGCCGATTATCACCGCGGCAAGCTGCTTGATATGGGAGGACTTTGAAACGCTCGCCGTCAGCGTCATACCAATTCCGGAAAGGAAGAACGCAATGAATTCAAGCTCAAAATTTACCTTTTTGAACGCAAGGTGCATAACGGCAACATAGAGCCACTCAAACAGAGTGAAGCCAAGGAAGCAAACGGCGTTGACCGCATAGAATTTTCCGCCCTCAAAAACAACGGGCAGGCAGGAGAAAAACTGAAAAACTGTAAGAAGCAGCAGAATGAAGCCGCGGTCAACATAGCGGTATTTTTTTCTTCTGCGATCTTCACGCAGGGCGGCGGAAGCTTTTTTCATTGGCGGTCACCTCCTTTAATGAACACTCTTTTTTGATGAATAGTAAAGTCTTTCGTCTCCGAGCGCAATAACGTCTCCGTCAAAAAGCAGCTGAGGCTCGGTAACGCGGCTGCCGGAAAGGAAAGTTCCCGAAGTTGAGCCGCAGTCCTCAATTGCCCAGCCGTCTTCATAAAGAATGAGCTGTGCGTGCCTCCTTGACACCGTCGGAGAATCAAGCCGGATATCGCATGAATGCGAGCGGCCGATGGTTACTCTGTTGCCCGAAAGGACGAACGCTTCTCCCGTGTCGCGGTTGAAAAGGGTAGGACAAAGCGCGGTATATCTGCGTTCGGGAACGGCAGAGGAGCCGCTCGGTGTGTTTACAACCTGCTGTCCCTCAAAATTGCGGTTGATTTTGTTTGAGTAAACGTCCTTTGCGCCCCGGGCTTCGGACGGCATCTGAGTGAAGAGACTTTCGTTCTTTTTGTCAAAGTGAAGCTCGGGCCGGTGCTCGTCGTCGTAATAGCCTGGCGCATAAACGTCCGTTGTTTTCGGCGCATAATAGCCGTTCACATTGTAAGTTCCGTTTTGGCGGTCGATAAAGACTTCGGCTTCGGCGCCGCTTTTGGGTGTTGGACGCGGACAGGACGGCGCCGGCGCTTTTTTCCCTTTGCGGCGGCCTTTCCTTTTTCCGACGAGGGAAACGGGATCGTCGGCAATTTCAAAGCTGAACACGGCGCCGCCGAAGGTCAGCCTGTCTCCGCCGGAGATCATGGCCTTTTTTTCAATTTTTTCGCCGTTGACAAGAATTCCGGATTTTGAAAGCAGGTCATAGATATACCAGCCGTCAATGCGTCTGCTGATTACCGCCTGAAAGCGCGAAACGGTGTCATAGCCGAGCACAACATCGCAGGAATTGCTGCGGCCGACTGAGGTTTCCCACATATTGAGCGGATATCTTTCTCCGTCCGCAAGGTCGGTGATATAGCCGTAGGTTTTTTCCTTCGGGTGGCCGAGCAGCAGAGAGAGCATACATTTTATGAGAATCAGGAGAGTAAGAAACGGCAGAATATACCGTGAAATTCCGATAACAAGGTTCATACTGTCCTCCGTAGGGGGCGCTCTGTATAATACGAACGGGTTCGTATTTATATAGGTTGCCCTTAAGCAAATTAATCAAAAGGATTATACCACATTTTTTCTTTCGGTTCAGCATTTTTTTGAATAAAAGTTGAAAAAAAACGAAAACCGTAATATAATAAACCCATACATAATATGAAAGGCAAGCCTTTGACCGCAAAGGCTTCGGTATTTTGAACATGAAAAGAATTGAGATGATAGTTCCCTGCTTCAACGAGGGTGATGTTCTTGAGCTGTTCTATAAGGAGGTCACTCCCGTTATGCAGTCGCTTGAGGGGTTTGATTACTCTTTTATTTTTGTCAACGACGGAAGCCGGGACAACACGCTGGAGCTTATCAAAGCCTTTGCCGAAAAGGACAGCCATGTAAAGTACATCTCCTTTTCGCGCAACTTCGGAAAGGAGAGCGCCATGCTTGCCGGACTCAGAAACAGCACCGCCGACCTTGTCGGCATCCTTGACGCGGATTTGCAGCACAGCCCGGCTCTTATCCCCGAGATGGTCAAAGCGGTTACTGAGGAGGGCTATGACATTGCCGCCGCAAAGCGCAGCGACCGCAAGGGGGAAAGCGGCTTTAAGAGCCTGCTTTCCGGCGCGTTTTACAAGGTTGCGAACAAACTGACCGAGGTTGAAATTGACCCGGGCGCGCAGGATTTCAGAATAATGAAGCGCAAGGTTGTGCTTTCAATCGTCTCCATGGCGGAGCACAACCGCTTTACAAAGGGCATTTTCAGCTTTGTGGGCTTCAGCACAAAGTGGTTCTCGCACGAGAACCGCGAGCGCGCCGCCGGCGAAACAAAGTGGAGCATAGTAAAGCTTTTCAGGTATGCTCTTGACGGAATTTTAGGCTTTTCAAACGCACCGCTGAAGCTTTCGTTCTGGAGCGGCGCTCTCTCCTTTGCGTTCGGCGTCCTTTACGGTCTGGTTTTTGTAATCCGCCGCATTATTGAACACGAAAGGTTCATTTCCGTTAATCTGATTATCGCGCTGATATGCGCTGTGGGCGGACTTATCCTCATTTGTCTCGGCATCATCGGAGAATATCTTGCAAGGATATACACCGAGGTCAAAAACCGCCCGATGTATATCATTGACGAAACGAACATAGGTGAATAAAACGGTTCATACCCAACGGAGATTTATGGGACTGTCGCAAATCGGTAAAACGAAGAGCGACAGCCCCATT
>JAEDEQ010000060.1 GCA_016293225.1 Clostridiaceae bacterium | reverse complement strand
AGGCGCCCGGGAGCCTATCCCAAAACGACCGCATAAAAATTAAACGAAATCCCGATGTTTCGCGTTAATTTTTCGGTCGGCGAAAGGGGGGGTGAACAACGGGCGCCTCAAGCGACGCCCCTACGGATTCTGCCTAAAAAAGTACCCCTGCGGAGCAAAAGAACAGAAACCACTTGCACCGTTTGCCTATAAATGAACAGCATAAAATTTCCCTGCGTTTATATCGTATCCTTCAAAAAATCAACGGCCCTTTCAAACCAGCCGTCGGCCGTGGTATTCCGTCCGAGCCCGATTCCGTGACCGCCGTCCGGGTAGCGCATAAAAACGTGCTTTACGCCCAGCTTTGTCAGCCGCTCGTCAAAGCGGATACTGTTGCTTATCGGCACGGTGCGGTCACCCTCACAGTGCCAGAAAAATGTCGGCGGATAGTTTTCATCGGCTATAAGCTCCACGGATTTGTCCTCCTGCTCCTCGCGCGTTGAATGCAGACCGAGCAGGCGAACGCGGGAAAGCTCGTGCGTTTCCTCACACATACTGATAACGGGATAAGACAGGACGATTGCGGACGGGCGCAGCGAATACTCTTTTTGATGATACACAGTTTCAAATTCCCTGTATCTTGCGCCGAAATAGGCGCAAAGGTGACCGCCGGCGGACGAACCGACTATTACAAGCTTTTCCTCGTTGACGCAGAATGCGGCGGCGTGAGCCTTGACAAAGCAGATTGCACGGGCAAGGTCCTCCATCGGATTCGGAAACCGCGCGGCGCCTGCAACGCGGTAGTTGAGCAGAAAAACATTGAAGCCGGCCTTGTTAAAAGCCTTTGCATAATCGCCGCCCTCCGAGTTAAAGGAAAGGAACTCGTATGCTCCGCCCGGACAGACAATGACGGTCGGGGCGTGCTTTTTGATGAGGAAAGGAATTACGCTTGCAAAGGCACGCGAGGGCTCCTGTTCAATTTCCTCCTTTGTGTAAAGAGAATAAAAAACTCTTTCGCCGGAAAGGCGCCGCTTAACAAGGAAACGCTCAAAAAGGAAGCGGCGTTTTTTGTTTTCCAGCCGGTTTTTCAGTGTTATCATTGTTTCACCCCTTGAAAATGCTCTGATTTATGGTATACTTTATGGACAATAGATAAAGGCAGGATTTCAATATGAGAATGAGAAGAAAAAAGAACCTTGAAAAGCGCCTTGAAAGCTGCGGCGAATATATCCTTGACCTCGGAAACGTTCACGGCTGCTACGATGAAAACGGCAACGCCCTCATTGAAAAAAAGCTGATAGATTACGAAAAAATCTTCGGCAACAAAAACCCCGTTCACCTTGAAATCGGCTGCGGAAAGGGTCAGTTTGCCTGCGAAAAGGCAAAAACAAATCCGCAGATTAATCTCCTTGCCGTTGAGGTCAACCGCAACGTTGTTGTTCAGGCGTGCGAAAAAGCAAAGAAAAACGAGCTTCAAAATCTGCGTTTTATGGTTGTCGGCGCGGAAAAGCTTGAATATTTTCTCCCGGAAAACAGCGTAGACGTCATTTATCTCAACCATTCCTGCCCGTTTCCGAAAAAGCGCCAGGCAAAGCACCGCCTTACTCACGAAAGCTTTCTTGAAATGTATAAGCGCCTGCTTACTCAGAACGGCCTGATTCTCCAGAAAACGGACAATATGCACTTTTTTGAGTTTTCGCTGTGCGGATTTTCAAAATGCGGCTATCTTCTGAACACAGTCTCGCTCGATCTCCACGCAAGCGGCATTGAGGGCAACATTGTTACCGAGTATGAAAAGCGCTTTTCCGATCTCGGCCAGCCGATATACTACCTTGAGGCACAAAAAAGGTGAAAAGCCGCTTTTGAAAGCGCAAAAGCATTTCCCGTCCGGGAGTTAAAGTCCGGGCGGCTTTTTTGTTTCGTTACTCCCTCAATTAAAGCATACCGAAAAAAATTTGTCAACAGAGGAAAAGAGAAAGGCAAGCCGCCGTATATCTGACCGCAGCACTTTTTGTTTAACGCCGTCCGGCGCCCGGAAGCCTTGACACTGTTTCATGCATATGCTAAAATTCAGTTACCTATCCGTTATTCTGTGAAAAGAGATGGTAAACTATGAACATCGGCGCGTCGTCCTCGTGCTTTTATCCGCTCGAAACCGAAAAGTCGCTTCTCCTTGTCGGCAAGGCCGGTATCCGGATTACCGAGGTTTTTTTCAACTCTCCCTCGGAGCTTGAAGCGCCTTTTATCAAACAGCTTGAAAAAATCAAAAATGAATACTCAATGGACATAACCGCCGTTCACCCGTTCATGTCCTTTGCCGAGGGCTACAACATTTTCAGCTCATACCGCCGCCGCTTTGACGACAGCCTTGAGCTTTTCAAAAAATACTTTGAAGCTGCCGCCGCCCTCGGTGCAAGGTTCCTCAATCTCCACGGCTCTCGCGGCGAAAAAACAATTCCGGACAGCGAATACGCCGACAGGCTCGGCACCCTCATTGAGGAGGGAAAAACCTTCGGCGTGCGCGTCAGCCACGAAAACGTGGTACACTATTCGGGCGAAACGCCGCAGTTCATGCAGTATCTGCACTCTCAGCTCGGAGAGGATTTCAAAATGACGCTCGACCTCAAGCAGGCCCGGCGCGCCGGCGAGGACCCGTTTGACTTTGCGCAAAAGCTTGGCGCCTGCGTTGCGCATATCCATGTCAGCGACTGCTCCGAAACAGAGGACTGCCTGACTCCGCAAAACGGCGGTCTGTTTGACTTCAAACGCTTTTTTGAGCAAATGAACGCCCTGGGCTACAGCGGAAACTACATTGTTGAGCTTTACCGCAGTAACTTTGAGGACGAAAACGAGCTTAAACGCGGCGTTGATTATCTTAAAACGTTTGAGTGAAAACGAGCCAAAGCGCGGGGCTGTCACATTCTGACGCAAGTCGTCTTTGCGCCGGATCTTTTCCTCTCCCGTGCAGGAAGTTTCACTTCGTTTTCTTTCTCGTTTCAGCACCTTGTTTTACTGTCGGTTTCTCAAAGCAAAAAACCTCATCGCCGTTTTTGTATCTGGCGTAATCAATCCTGTGATACAAACCCTCGTCTTTCATTCGTCCGCCGCCGCTTTGAAAGCATACCCGACCGCAGCATGTTACATATGAAAGCTGTTTGTTCTTTTCAAGGGCTATTATGTCGCTTATATGGTTTTCTGTCGGCTTGATTTTTCCGAACCGATAGCCCTCATTTTCGGCGTCTGTCAAAAACTCAACGGCGGTTTTTTCATCTCTCAGATAGATATGAATTTTTCCCTTTGAGCCGTTCCTTAATGCTTCAAGTGTTCTTTCTGACATTTTAAATGCCTCCTTACTGAGCAGTTATAATTTATCCCGTAAAGAGGCATAAAAAAGCACCCATCGTCAGATGAGTGTAAAACCAAATATAACACTCATCGATTCAGCCTTTGCCACCTTGCTTTGTTTAAGTAGGTTGGCGTGCGGTCATCGGGGCTGTCCCTGTTCACACTCTTTATGAGATGTTGTAATTGTAGCGTCTTCCTCTTTAAAAGTCAA
Source organism: Clostridiaceae bacterium (assembly GCA_016293225.1). Taxonomy (GTDB): domain Bacteria; phylum Bacillota; class Clostridia; order Oscillospirales; family Acutalibacteraceae; genus UBA6857. Next base: position 6,801 of record JAEDEQ010000060.1, on the reverse strand, counting down.
GAGGCAGCGCTTATTTTTTTCTCGCTTTATATAAAATCCAAAAACTTTTTTCGTTTTAAGTTGTATTTAGGTATCCAAGATATCATATAACTGTAATCAGGAGGTGGTTACATGAACGAACGAAACAACGTTCTCGTTTGCGTAACGCCGCAGGAAAGCTCCAAAAACCTCATCGAGGCCGGCAGGGTCCTTGCCGCAAAAAACGATGCGGAGCTTCAGGTCATCACGGTTCTTCCCCTTAACGGCGGAACGCAAAAGGATTGCTCCCAAATGCTTGATACCCTTTTTCAATCGGTTCAGAAGGCCAAGGGCGAAATGGCGGTCTACTTCAGCGATGATCCCGACCTTACCATTGCCGCTCATATGGCAAAAACAAAGCCTCTCCTGCTTGTTGTCGGTTTCCCCGGAGAAAACAGCAACAACTTCATTTCCCTGATACATCTTCTTGTTCCGGAAACGCCGATAAGCATGGTCGATAAGGATAAGCGTATTTACAATATGCTTCCCTTTGAGGAAAACCGGAGCGTACATCACTGATTTTTGACAGCTTCCACAAACTCTCCCCGGCAGTATAGGCTGCCACGTTTGTTTTTTCATTTTTTTCTCTCTGCCAAGAACCCGACTCAGAACGAGTCGGGTTTTTGGTTTGCCTAAAAAGCTCCCGGCCGCTTTTGCAGACAGCCGGGAGCCTTTGTTTTTTATTTTTCAGCGTTGCTTCAGATAACAAAGAACATTTTGAGAAATGCGCGGAAGATGTTGCCGAAAATTGCCGGAGTCATGAAGTCGGAGACGTAATAGCTGAAGCTTCCGCCGACAACATCGCTGTAATAGATTGAGTGAGTCTCATAGTTTTCAATGTCGTTTTCGTTGAGGTTGAAAACGCGCATGGATCTGTGGTCTCCTCTGCCGTATGCACGGAAGCCTGTTCCGCCGTTATAGCCGAGAATGATACCCTCCTCGGTTCTGCCCATGAAGTTGTTGACATGGTCATGGGCAAAGAACGCGCCGATGATGTCGCCCTTTTCAAGCCAGGCTTCATACTGACCGGTGGTGTGGCTCAGCGGCTCGGAGCAGGGAGCCTCGCCCATAACATTGTCGTCTCCGATAAGGCCGGAGCTCTCGTTGAGCGAATACCACTTGCGGTCGTCAATATTGAAGCAGGCGTTTTCCGCTTCTTTGTAGGTTACGCGGTCAACAAACTGATAAATTTCCTTAACGGGCACATGCTGGAACAGGAGCGAGGGAACAACCTCGCCGCCGTTGGCAGCCTTAAGCTCGTCACTCTTCTGCTTGTACCATTCAACCTGCTCGGGATATACGCCGCTGTAGCCCGTGACGGTTCCGTTCTTGTTGTTGGTATCCATAAGGTATACGTTAAGCGCCATTTTGCTGCTGTCCTTTGAGGAGTAAACGGGAACGGAATATGTGCCGGGGTCGTTTTCCGTTGTGCCTGCCTGCGTAACGCAGTACTCAAACTGCTTGAAAACATCCATCATTTCCTTGGTAGAAACTTTTTCTTCAAGGTCATGGTCGTGGTTGCCGAAGGTTACGGCAAAGGGAACCTTTGCGTCGTTGAAGATTGTTCCGAGAGCGGTGAGAGCCTTTTTTATCCTCTTGGGCGTTGCGCCGATGAACATATCGGAAAGCATATCGCCGGGAACAACAATGAGGTCGGGCTGCTCCTGTGCGATGCCCGCCTTGAGAAAAGCAGCGGTCTTTTTGTTCATTCTGTCAATGTCCTGTGTGTCGTTGATCTGAAGAATTTTGAAGGTTCCGTCCTCGTTGAAGCTGAGCTTATCCGGTGTGCCTGCCGCAAATGCTACGGAGCAAAGCGCAAAAATCATCAGAATCGAAAGTGCAATGCTGAGAACTCTTTTCATAATCAGTATTTCTCCTTTCCCGCGGCTGTCAGTGGCCGCTATTGGCGCTATTATTATATCAGATACTTTGAAAAAACGCAAGCGCCGAAAAATTCCCTCGGTCCGCTTGCGCTGTCACGCTCCCTCCTGAAAGGGATGCGTTGAAAAATTTTTCATATTTAATGCAAGGCGCCGTTCAAAGTCGGCAATCAGAATTTTCCGCCTTTTGCGCCGCCGGGCTTTCCTCCCTTTGCGCCCTTTGAACCGCCGCCGAGCGTGATGTTTTCAAGCACGTTTGATTCAAACGCATAGGTGATGCCCTCCTGCTCGCGCTCACGCTTGAGGGCAAGGGAAATCATTTTATCAAGCAGCTTTGTGTACGGAACACCGACCGGTTCCCAGAGATAGAACGAAAGCGAACCGGGAATGGTATTGATCTCGTTGAGGAAAATTTCTCCCGTTTTTGTGTCCATCATGAAATCTATCCTTGAAACGCCGCTGCAGCCGAGACACTTGAAAGCGTCAACGGCATATTTTTGAATCTGCTTTTTCTGCTCGGGCGTAATCTCTGCCGGAATTTTCCTTTTGAGCGAGGCCATGCCGCTTTTGCTGCCGCCCGTTTTTGCGCCGCCGAGCTTTCCGCCGCTTTTTGCGCCGAGCTTTCCGCCCTTTGCGCCGCCGGAATTGCCGGAGCTCAGATACTTGTCACTGAACGAGAGAATTTCGTCACTGTTAACAGGCTCCTCACATTCGGACGGCTGTGCGTGTTCATAATCGCCGCAGACGGAGCAGTTAATCTCCTTGAGGTTCTGCACCGCGCGCTCAACAAGCACCTTGTCCGCATAGCAGAACGCCATATCGAGCGAATCAAAAAGCTTTTCGCGGCCGTCCGCCTTGGAAATTCCGATGGAAGAGCCTAAATTGACGGGCTTTACTATAACGGGAAAGCCTATTCGCTTTTCAATCGCGCCGACAACGTCCTCGTTGCTCCTGTCATATTCCTTTGCATTGAAGCAAAGGCAGTCCAGAACCGGAATACCGTTGTCCTTGAGCACGGTTTTCATAACGTATTTATCCATGCCGACGGCGGAGGAAACCACGTCGCAGCCGACATAGGGAACGTCAAGCATTGAAAGGAAGCCCTGGAGCGTTCCGTCCTCAACGTTCGTTCCGTGAACAATGGGAAAGGCAACGTCAATATAATCAACATAGGACGAGCCGAAGCGTTTTGCCGGATATTTTATGAGCTTGACAAGACCGCCGTCTTTGACAAGGATAACGCGCGTGCTTTCCTTTAAAAGGGCGGGAATGTTAACATAGCTTCCTATCTCCCCGACCGAGGGGCCGACATAAAACTCATTGTTCTTTGTAATATATATAGGTATAACGTCATATTTTTCGCTGTCCATTGAAGCGATGGCCTGTAAGGCGGAGATTATTGAAATTTCATGCTCAACGCTTTTTCCGCCGAACATTACGCCGACTTTGATTTTCATTCAAGCTACCTCCCTTGCTGCTTTATCAATAGTTGTCAGGCAGATCGTTTTCAAGCAGAACAATCTTCTGCTGTCCGTTGCTGCCGATTGCATAGACATGGGTGAGCGCCTCTTCAATGGTGTCGGCAACAAAAATCTTCTTTTCCGGGTAGCCCGCGTCAAGCAGACCGGCCTTTATCGGAACAGCCTGCTTTTTGCCCACAAGGACAACATAATCGCAGACCTTTGCCGCGTTTGCGCCGAATTCACGGTTAAGCTCCTCCTGCTTTTCGCCAAGCTCGACCATGCCGGGGGTGACAAGAACCTTGTAGCCCTCAAACAGCCTGAGCGTCTCAAGCGCGGCCTTTGTTCCGCTCGGATTTGAGTTGTATGCGTCGTCAATGAGAGTGACGCCGTTTTTCTTCTTCAGCTCAAGCCTGTGCGGCACGCCCTCAAGCCGTCTGACCTGACCCTTGAGCTCGGAAAGCGGAATGCCGAACTTGTTTGAGACGGCAATCGCTCCGGTGATGTTGAGAACGTTGTGGCGGCCGATAAGACGGGTGGAAAAGCTCTCCTTTTCGCCGTCGGGGCCTGTAACGGTAAAGGTTGTTCCACGCTCGGAAACGGAGATGGCCGAAGCGGTGTAATCGCTTTTGTTTTCAATTCCGTAGGAAATGAACGGTCTTTTTGAGCCGTGGGCGCGGATATTTTCGTCGTCATTGTTGAGGAACAGCATTCCGTCCTGCGGCAGAGCGTCCGCAAGCTCAAACTTTGTGTTCTTGACCGCGTCCAGCGTTTTGAACGATTCAAGGTGCTGGGGGCCGATGGACGTTATAACGCCGTGCTGCGGATGAACAATATCGCACAGCTCCTTGATATCTCCGACCCATTTTGCGCCCATTTCGCAGATGAAAATTTCATGGGTGGCTCTGAGCGAGCCTCTAACGGTTTTGACAACGCCCATCGGGGTGTTGTAGCTTTCCGGAGTCATGAGCACGTTGTATCTTGCGCGAAGCAGAGTGTTGAGGTAATACTTTACGCTGGTTTTTCCGTAGCTGCCCGTAATGCCGATGATTTTAAGGTCGGGACAGGCGGCAAGAATACGCTTTGCGTCGTTGGTGTAATAACGGTTGACAATTCTTTCAACGGGAATGTTGATGAGGTTTGCAACAAGCACCCAGAACGGTGCAAGCGCATATATGCACACAACAATGAACACCGCAATGCTGCCGTGGTTCGCCCTGAAAAGCGGAATTGCCGAGCCGGCGATTATTGCGGCAAACAGAAGACCGAGCGTGACAAGCATACGCTTGACGCGCGGAGTATAAACCAGCGGCTTTTTGGCTTTTTTCGGTCGTTCGGCAAAGGCGGCAACAAGGAACAAAAGCGCCGTAACGCCCATTTTTACGTCCACCCTGTATGAAAAAAGCGAAACAATCAGCAGTATGACCGAAAAAAGGTAATGGGAAAGATACTTGTGGAAGTTTTCCGTAATCCACTTCAGATGGGTGGAAAAGCGGTATGAGTTGAGCTGGAAAAAGTGCATTGAATCAATGAGCGCAAGCCCCGTCGGAATGAGGAACGCGGCAACGCACGATAAAAACAAAATGAGTGTCATTGAAAAATTTCCTTTCGTGTTTTCCGTAATAGCAAAGTAACCGGCGTACTTATATGTTCATGAACGAGGCAAGAATGCGCAAAAACTGCGCGCTCTGGTCAAGGAACGAAAAATGCCCCGCGTTTTCAAGAACAACAAGCGCGCCCTCGGGCATGAGCCTTTCCATCGTCTGACCGTCGGAAAGCGGAGTTGCGGTGTCAAGTCTGCCCCAGATGAGCAGCGCAGGACACTTTACGTTCGGCATAAGATCGGTCAGATCCTCGTTAACAACATTGACGAGCGTTTTTTTCATCACTTCGGAGGCGGCGTTGTAATCGGCGGAGCCGTTCCTTTTCCTCAGGTTGTCAAGCAAATCGGGGCAAAGCTTTTTAACAAGCGGAGTTGAAAAAATCCACTTTGTTTTGTGATAGACGGCCTGCTTGAACTTCTGCTCGGGCGAAACGGCCGGCTTCACCCCGGCGGAGTCAACAAGGATAACCTTGGTGACCTCAAACGGCAAAGCTCTTGAACAAAGCTTGATAATGACCCGTCCGCCGAAGGAATGACCGAGCAGAATAAGCTTTGAAATATTAAAGTCCTTCAAAAATTCAAGGATAAAGTCAACGTAGCTGTCAACGCACCACGGCTCGTCAGGCTCCTCGCTTTCGCCGAAGCCGGGAATATCGGGCGCAATAACGCGGTATTTCTGTGCAAGCAGGTCAATCATCTGCGCGTGTACGCCGATATTCGAGCCCCAGCCGTGGAGAACAAGGACGGTTTCGCCCTCGCCCTTGCAGATATAGTTGATATCAAGACCGCAAACGGTTTTTCTCACAAAAAATGCCTCCCTGTTTTATGGGTTAAACGGGTTCGGATTATATGGGTCACCCTGACCGCTGATATTGCGCTGTTCCGGCAATCAGCGGCTACTTATAATTACGCATAGTTTTGGTAATTATAGCACAATTAAAATAATATTTCCACACACAGGAGAATATATTTTAAAAATTCAAAGCTTTTCTTGCGTAATATTTCTGATTTTAGAAATAAATCAGAGGAAATTTAAGGTATAATTGAATCAGCATATGCTAATATATTATTAATAAAGGTTCTGAAGAACCGGATTAAGGAGGAATAACAATGGAACTCAAGGGTTCAAAAACCGAGGCTAACCTTCTCGCCGCTTTTGCAGGAGAAAGTCAGGCAAGAAACAAGTATACCTACTACGCAAGCAAAGCAAAAAAGGACGGTTACGTTCAGATTGCAAAGATTTTTGAAGAGACCGCAAACAACGAAAAAGAGCACGCAAAAATCTGGTGGAAGCTTCTTACCGGCGGCGTAAAGTCAACAGAGGAGAACCTCCGCGACGCCGCGGCCGGTGAAAACTATGAGTGGACGTCAATGTATAAGGAGTTTGCCGAGGACGCAAGGAAAGAGGGCTTTGACCACATTGCTGCCCTTTTTGAGCTTGTGGGCAAAATTGAAAAGGAACACGAGGAGAGATACAAAAAGCTCCTTGAAAACATTAAGGAGGGTCTTGTTTTTTCAAAGGACGGCGACAGAATGTGGATCTGCTCAAACTGCGGTCATATCCACTTTGGAAAAAGCGCGCCGGAGGTCTGCCCCGTCTGCGCTCATCCGCAGGCATATTTTGAAATCAAAGCCGAAAATTATTGAGAAACTTCACGGCTCGGACAAAGAGCCGCATGAATTTTTGAACAGACAAAAATGTGGGGCTGCCGCAAAACGCGTCAGCTCCGCATTTTTTCTTTGAGGTTCGTTTGACGTTGTTCATTTGTGGGTAAACGGTGCAAATGGTTTTTGTCCGTCCGCTCCGCTTGGGGTTACTTTTTCAGGCAGAATCCGTAGG
>JAEDEQ010000059.1 GCA_016293225.1 Clostridiaceae bacterium | reverse complement strand
AAAAGCTTTTTACCGACCTTAAAGCGGACTGCACCGTTATTTCCGCCCTGCCGGACGGAGTGAATATCAACAAAGACTGTGGTTCAACTCATATTGAAGCACTGCAAAAGGTTGTTGCCGAAAACGGTCTTCAGGCCGGCTTTGCCTTTGACGGTGACGCCGACAGAATGCTTGCCGTTGACGAAAACGGCGAGGTTGTTGACGGCGATAAAATTATTGCAATCTGCGCAACATATATGAAAGCGGAAAACAAGCTTAAAAAGGACACGGCGGTCGTTACCGTAATGACCAACATGGGCTTCAACAAATATTGCGACAAAGTCGGAATAAACTACGTTGCAACCAAGGTCGGCGACCGTTATGTTCTTGAAAATATGCTTCAGAACGGCTATTCGATAGGCGGCGAGCAGTCAGGTCATGTAATTTTTCTTGACTACGCAACAACGGGAGACGGTCAGCTTACCGCTCTTCAGGTGCTCAGAATTATGAAAAAGACCGGTAAAAAGCTTTCTGAGCTCGCTTCGTGCATGACGGTTTATCCGCAGACGATGATTAATGTCCGCGTTTCAAAAATGGGCAAGGCGCGCTTTGCGGACGATGAAGAGGTTGCAAACGCCATTGCTCAGGCTGAAAAGCAGCTCGGCGACACGGGCAGGGTTCTTGTCCGCGTATCCGGCACCGAACCGCTTGTCAGAGTAATGCTTGAGGGCGAAAACAAGAAGCAGATTGACACTCTTGCCAAAGAGATAGCTCAAGTTATTAAACTTCGGTTGATTTAAAGGAATTAAAAATGAGAAGTACTTTTGACTGGAAAGATTATGAACTGATTGATTGCTCCGACGGGGAACGGCTCGAACGCTGGAATAATATAATTCTTATCCGCCCCGATCCGCAGGTTGTCTGGAAAACGCCGAAGAACAATCCGCTCTGGAAAAAGGCGGACGCGGTTTATCACCGTTCCAAATCGGGCGGCGGAGCGTGGGAGGTTAAAACAAAGCTTCCGCCGTATTGGTCAATAGACTATAAGGATCTTACGTTTAACATCAAAACAATGGGCTTTAAGCATACGGGCATCTTTCCCGAGCAGGCGGTCAACTGGGACGAGATAAGAACGCTCATTCGGGAAGCGGGAAGACCCGTAAAGGTTCTCAATCTTTTTGCCTATACCGGAGGCGCAACCGTTGCCTGCCTGAAGGAGGGCGCAAGCGTTGTTCATGTTGACGCTTCAAAGGGTATGGTCGCCTGGGCAAAGGAGAACGCAGCTTCAAGCTCTGTTGCCGATAAAAGCGTACGCTGGATTGTTGATGACTGCATCAAATTTGTTCAGCGCGAAATCCGCCGCGGAAACAGATATGACATTATCATTATGGATCCGCCGTCATACGGCAGAGGTCCGGGCGGAGAGGTCTGGAAGCTTGAGGACGAGGTGTATAGTTTTGTCGAGCTTTGCAGCAGGCTGCTTTACTCCGGCTCAATAGCTGTTCTTATAAATTCATACACCACCGGACTTTCGCCGTCCGTAATGCAGTATATTCTCGGCTCGGTTGTTGTTCCGCGTTTCGGCGGAAAGGTTTCCTCCTCGGAAATCGGACTTCCCGTAACGCAAAGCAAGATGATTCTGCCGTGCGGCGCGTCCGCTTTTTGGAAAAAATAATTTTGGAGAATTATTAATGTCTGCTTTTATTGAATTCAGAGGCGTCACCTTCGGCTATCCGAATGAAGAGGGCGTTGTTTCCAATAACGTTATCGAAAACTTTGATTTAAAAATTGAAAAGGGCAGCTTTGTTGCCGTTCTCGGTCATAACGGCTGCGGAAAATCTACGGTTGCAAAGCTTTGCAACGCTATTGAAGTTCCGGTATCGGGCAAGGTTCTCGTTGACGGCTTTGACACTGCCGATGAAGAAAAAACGCTTGATATCCGCAAAAAAGTCGGCGTTGTTTTTCAGAATCCCGATAATCAGATTGTTGCGACTATTGTTGAAGACGATGTGGCTTTCGGCCCGGAAAATCTCGGAATCGAACCAAAAGAAATCAGACGCCGCGTTGATGAAGCGCTCAAAAATGTCGGAATGTATGATTTTCGCTTTTTTGAACCGCACAAGCTTTCCGGCGGACAAAAGCAGCGTGTTGCCATTGCGGGCATAATTGCAATGAAACCGGACTGCATTGTGCTTGATGAGCCGACGGCTATGCTTGATCCGCGCGGAAGGCGCGAGGTTATGAGCACCGTCAAAAAGCTCAACAAAGAGTTCGGAATAACCGTTGTTTTTATCACGCATTATATGGACGAGGCGGCAAAGGCCGACCGCGTTGTTGTTATGGATAAGGGCAGGATTGTTCTTGATTCTTCGCCGCGCGAGGTCTTTTCGCAGGCAGATAAGCTAAGGAAGATAGGTCTTGACGTTCCGCCGGCAACACATCTTTCAAAAATTCTTTCAAAAGACGGTGTGAAAATACCGGACAACGCGCTCGATATGGACGAGCTTTTTGAAAATATCAGGGCAATTTTGGAGGCGTAATGGACTCAGTAGTTCTTGAAACAAAGGAATTGAGCTTTCTCTACTCGAAAGGAACTTCGAGTGAGGTAGCGGCTATCAATAATATTAACATTAAAATCAATAAAGGGGAGCTTGTGGGCATAATCGGCCACACAGGCTCCGGCAAAAGCACCCTTGTTGAGCACTTTAACGCAATTCTGAAGCCGACCGGCGGCAGTGTTTTCCTTGACGGAAATGACATCTGGCAGGATAAAAAGAACATTCGCTCGGTTCGTTTCAAGGTGGGCGTGTGCTTTCAGTATCCCGAATATCAGCTTTTTGAGGATACCGTTGAAAAGGACGTTGCTTTCGGCCCGAAAAATATGGGACTTTCCAAAAATGAGATTGATCTGCGCGTCCGCGAGGCCGTGGAATATGTCGGTCTTGATAAAAGCTATCTTGAAAAATCTCCGTTTGATCTTTCGGGCGGCGAAAAAAGGCGCGTTGCAATTGCGGGCGTAATGGCAATGAAGCCGGAGGTGCTTGTGCTGGACGAACCCTGCGCAGGTCTTGATCCTATCGGCAGGAAAACCGTCCTTGACCTTATTGTCAGCTATAAAGAGAAAACGAACAGCACCGTTATCGTTGTTTCACACAGCATGGAGGATATTGCAAAGATTGCAACAAAAATTCTTGTTATGAACGAGTCGCGCCTTGCATATTACGATACGGTCAGAAATGTTTTTTCTCATGTGAGCGAGCTTGTTTCAATGGGGCTTGATGTTCCGCAGATTACGCAGCTTTTCTTAAAGCTTAAGAATGCCGGCTACGATGTCAGAACGGACATCTACACCGCCGACGAGGCGGAAAAAGAGCTTTTGAAGCTCCTTAAAAGGAGGGGTAACAATGCTCAGTGATATTACTATCGGACAGTATTACAAGGGCGATTCCTTTGTGCATCGCCTTGACGCGCGGATGAAGATTATTCTGACGATACTTTTCATTGTTATAATCTTCCTTTGTAAAAACTTTTTGTCGCTGTCGCTGATGCTTTTGCTGACCGTAATTTCCGTTCTTCTTTCAAAGGTTCCGTTCAAAATGTTTTTCAAAAGCATTAAGCCGATATTGCCGATAATTCTGTTTACTGTTATACTTAACATTTTTTATATTGACGGCGGAACGACGCTTGTTTCCTTCCGGATAATTACGATAACAACAAAGGGAATATTTACAGCTATATTTATGGCTGTGCGTATAATATGCCTGATTATGTGCAGCTCGCTTCTGACCTATGCGACTGTTCCCACGGCGCTTACCGACGCCATTGAAAGGCTGCTTTCTCCGCTCGGCCTGCTCCACATTCCCGTCCATTCGCTTGCTATGATGATGACGCTTGCGCTGCGATTCATTCCCACCCTTATTGAGGAGATTGAGCGCATTATGAACGCTCAGAAGGCGAGGGGAGCGGACTTTGAAAGCGGAAAATTCATGGATCGCGTTAAAGCTATGATACCGATACTCATACCGCTTTTTGTTTCGGCGTTCAGGCGCGCGTATGAGCTTTCCTTTGCAATGACCTGCCGCTGTTACCACGGCGGAGAGGGCAGAACGCGCATGAAGCAGATGAAGCTTCATTCCGGAGACTTTGTTTCGCTCGGCGTTTTTGCTGTTTCGCTTGCCGGGGTTATCGTTCTCAATCATTATTTCGGAAGCTTAATTTGAGGTTATACATGATGAGAAACATTAAACTTACGCTGATGTATGACGGCAGCAAATTCCACGGCTATCAGCTTCAGCCCGGGCTTTGTACTGTTGAGGGCGAGCTGAAAAATGCCGCAAAGCGTATACTCGGCGAGGAGATAAAGCCTGTTTCGTGCAGCCGTACCGACGCGGGAGTTCACGCCAATATGTTCTGCTGCAACTTCAGAACCGAAAGCGACCGGGAGTGCGAAAAGCTTCTGCGCGGACTTAACGCCGTGCTGCCGCAGAGCGTTGCCGTAACAGGCTGCGAGGACGTTCCGGAAAGCTTTCATGCAAGGTATGATTGCCTGGGAAAAGAATACATTTATAAAATCTGGAACGCAAAAGCAAGGAATCCTTTCCTTGAAAAATATGCGCTTCATTACCCGTTCTTTCTTGACTGCGATTTTTTGAACGGGCAGGCAAAGCAATTCATCGGAACGCACGATTTTAAAGCCTTCTGCGCAAGCGGAGCCACGGTTAAAACCACAGTGCGGACTGTTTTTGACTGCGGAGTAAAAAGAGAAAATGACCTTGTTGTTTTTTACGTCCGGGGCGACGGATTTTTATATAACATGGTTCGCATCATGGCAGGAACTCTGCTTTCAATCAGCGAAGGCAATATTAAAAAAGATTCAATCGGAAAAATAATCGAGTCAAAGGACCGTTCTTTTGCCGGCGTCACCGCCAAAGCGGACGGTTTATATCTCAATAAAGTTTTTTATCCGGAGGTGAGGCTGAGTGGGGAACAAGAGCGTTGAAAAAGTTAAAAGAAAAGCAAATTTCAGAAGTATTGCGGTTGTTCTGGTGCTGACCGTGATTATTGCTTCGGCCGCAGTGCTTGCCGCAAAATTCGCTCCGAATGCCGGAAAGACCGAAAGTGAAACAACCGTTCAGACGGTTGACCGCAACGAGCAGCCTGACTCTGCTTCGCCGAACGGCGGCAATGAGGTGTCGCAGAGCGGTTCGGGCTTTCCTCTTTCGTTTCCGAGCAGCAATATTGTTGACATTGAGGCTGTTGACTCAAGCATATATGTTTTGACAAACGAAATGCTGTACTGCATTTCATCATCAGGCAAGCTGAAGTTTTCCGAGGTTCTGAATTATTCTCAGCCGGTTATCAAAACGAGCGGAAAATACGGAATTGTGTTTGACCGAATGAGCGGAAAATACCTGATAGTTTCCAAAAGCAGGATTATTTATTCCGCAAAAAGCCTTGACTCTGCTCAGATAATCACAGCGCAAATCGCCGGCGACGGAAGCTACGCCATCGCCTCAAGGAGCAGTGAGGCCGCCTGCATTCTCACCTATTATGACAAAAGGGGCAGGGAAAAATTCAGCTGGGCATGCATGAAAGACCACATTGTTTCAATAGACATTGCCTCAAACGGGCGCAAGCTTGCCTGCGCGGCTCTTTCCGCGTCCGAGGGTGAGATTGAAACAAAAGTGTATCTGCTTGATATTTATTCTGACAAAACGGAGTGGGAGCATACCGTTAAAGGCTCCGCCGCCGTGAACATATGCTTTGTTTCTTCGGGCAGACTCGGTCTGCTTTGTAACAACGCCAATCTTATCCTTGACCCGGGAAAAGACGAGCCGGTTGTTTTGAACGATAAGTATACGTCAACTCTTCTTGATTCCTACACCGACAAAAGCGGATACCGCGTTACCCTGACCGCAAAATTCGGCTCGTTCAGCGGCTGCGAACTGAAGTGCTTTTCGCCCGGCGGCTCGGTGGCATATGTCTACGAGACCGAAAGCAAGGTTTCCGACATTTTTTGCTCCGGAAAAAGGGCGTATCTGCTTACCGACTCGCAGATAATCTGCATCAATTCATTCGGAAATGAGAGCAAAAGAGTCAATCTTGAAGCCGCCGGACTCGGCATAACCGTTGCTTCGGGCAGGATATACTATTATTCTCTCAACACGCTTTATAAGGGCTGACGGTTTTTTGCGGTAATGATACGCTGATTATTATAAAAATATCAAATTGCTGTTGTCTATTACCGATTTGTGTGCTATAATCGGTGAAAGCAACAAGTTGATGGGAGGACAAAAATGTCTTATATTATTGATATCCTTCTTGTCGGTGTATTGGTTCTCGTTGCGGTTGTTGCCGCAAAGCGCGGATTTTTTGCAACGCTGTTCGATCTTGCCGGCTATGTTATTTCCTTTGTTGCGGCGAAGATCGGTTCTTCAACCTTTGCCCCGAAGATTTATTCTCAGTATTTCGAGCAGTATATACGAGAGAGGGTGACCTCCTCGCTCGGGAGTGCTGCCTCGGCCGATTATTCCGCTCAGATCAGCTCTGCAATAGACTCCATACCCGATTCCTTTTCCGGTGTTATGGAGCTTATCGGAATCAATAAGGAGCAGCTTGCTCAGCAGGTTACAAATGCTGAGGTATCCGGTGAAAATCTTGTCAAAAATATTATGACAAACATTGCCGAGCCGATAGGAACCGCTGTTATCAGAACAATTCTGTTTGTTGCTCTGACAATAGTTTTCTCCATTGTGCTGAAGTTTGTTGTCAGACTTCTTGATAAGGTTATCAAAAAGCTTCCCGCAATCAAGCAGATAAATTCCGGCCTCGGCTTTGTGCTCGGCGCAGTCAAGGGTATTCTTGTTGTGATTATTGCCGCTCTGCTTGTCGGCGTTATCGCAGGACTTACCGGCAACGAAAAATTTATTGAAGCGGCAAATAATTCACACATAATAGAAACAGTAAAAGGACTTTTAAAATCAATCAGCGGCTATATTCCGGCTTGATTGTCAGGGAGGGGTAACATTTATGGTAAAAGATTTATTTAAAGGCTGTTTTACAATACCGAATCTTCTTTCGGTTATCCGTATTGCGCTTATACCCGTATTTGCCGTGATGTATCTCAACGGCAATCAGCTTTTGGCAATAGCAATTCTTGCTGTTTCGGGTCTTACGGATCTTTTTGACGGAAAAATTGCGCGCAGATTCAACCAGGTCAGCGCCCTTGGAAAAATTCTTGATCCCGTTGCCGATAAGCTCACTCAGATAACAATAGCAATCATCTTGTTCATCAGCTTCAGAAAAGCGGAAAACACCACTATCAATGCTTTCGGCTGGGTTTTCCTTGTTTTCCTTGTTAAAGAGGGCATAATGGTTCTTGGCGGACTTGTAATGCTTCTTATGAACATTCGTCCCGGAGCCGCCGAAATGCCCGGCAAGGTTGCAACGTTCACGTTTTACGGCGTTATGATACTTATAATTGCTTTCGGCCCGGAAGTCGGCGTTCTCACAAACGTATGGAAAATGCCTGATATTCTGACAGGTATACTTGTAGTAATTGCCGCCTGCACCTGCGTTGTTGCGTTTGCAAGCTATATGCCTGAAACTTACAGACAGTTCCGCGACCACTTCAGAGAAAAGAAAGCACAAAGTAATGTCAAGTGAGCCGTGTTCTGTCAACAGCGGATAACAAAGTTTAGTCCGTATTTTGTTTTTTAAATGCACTTATCGAGGAGTATCACATGAAAAAAGTTATTTGCAGCAGATGTAAAAAACGACCTGCCGTAATTTTTATTTCAAAAATTATCGACGGAAAAACCGTTCCGGAGGGACTCTGCCTTCAATGTGCAATGGAGATGAACATCGGCCCTATCAAGCAGATGATGGACAGCATGGGCATCACGGAGGAGGACGTTGACTCACTCTCGGAGCAGTTCAGCAGTATGTTCCCGGAATCCGACGATGAGGAGGGCGGTTTTGAAGCAGGAGGTTCGCCGACCGTTCCGTTCTTGCAGGGGCTTCTCGGAGACCTTCAGAACGGACTTATGAATATGCAGCAGCCGTCCGGCGAAAAGGAAGCCAAACCTGTTCAGTCCGCCGCGCCGTCCGGCGAAAAGCTTACGCGCAAGCAGCGCAAGGCCGCCGCCAAAAAGCGCAAGTTCCTCACCCTTTACTGCACCGACCTTACTGCCAGGGCAAGAGAGGGTAAAATTGACAATATAATCGGCAGAAACAAGGAGATTGCAAGGGTTATCCAGATCCTTTGCCGCCGTTCAAAGAACAATCCCTGCCTTATCGGTGAACCCGGCGTTGGTAAAACAGCCATCGCGGAGGGTCTTGCGCTGAAAATTGCCCGCGGCGAAGTTCCCGCAAGGCTTGCAGACAAGGAAATACACCTGCTTGATCTTACCGCTCTTGTTGCCGGAACTCAGTTCCGCGGTCAGTTTGAAAGCAGAATCAAGAATCTTGTTGACGAGGTCAAGGCCAACGGCAATATCATTCTTTTTATTGACGAGGTGCATAATCTTGTCGGAACCGGTGACGCCGAGGGTTCAATGAATGCCGCAAACATTCTTAAGCCTGCGCTCTCGCGAGGAGAAATTCAGGTTATAGGTGCAACAACGTTCACTGAATACAGAAAGAACATTGAAAAGGACGCAGCACTTGAAAGGCGCTTCCAGCCCGTTAAGGTTGAGGAACCCTCAATTGAGGACGCAACGGAAATTCTCCTCGGTATCAAGAGCTATTATGAAAATTATCACCGCGTCCGCATTTCAGACGCGCTTGTTAAAAGAACGGTTATTCTCTCGGAAAGGTATATAACCGACAGGTTTTTACCCGATAAGGCCATTGACCTGCTTGATGAGGCCTGCACCTGCGCAAACCTCAGGAACAAGGCCATAAGCGATTATCAGCTTAACGAGCAGAAGCTGGAAGATCTGAAGCTTGACGAAGAGGAGCTTTACGCTCAGACCGAGAACGTTGATTACGAAGCTATTGCAAACATCAAGTCGGAGATTGTCAAGTGTGAAGACGAGCAGAAGGAGCTTGCCGAAAAAGCCTCCGACAATGCCGTTAAAGAGGAGGACATTGCCAAGGTTATTGAGCTTTGGACCGGTATTCCCGCAAGCAAGGTCATTGAAAGCGATTTGAAGCGGCTTGCAAATCTTGAAGCAACGCTTAAAGAGCGGATAATCGGCCAGGACGAAGCTGTTGAAGCCATTGCGGCGGCGATAAGAAGAAGCCGCGTGCAGATAAGCCCAAGGCGCAGACCTGCGTCCTTCATCTTTGTCGGCCCCACGGGAGTCGGAAAAACCGAGCTTGTTAAACAGATTGCCAAAGAGCTTTTTAATACGCCGGAGACGCTCATTCGTCTTGATATGTCCGAGTTTATGGAAAAGCACAGTGTTTCAAGGATCATCGGTTCACCTCCGGGCTATGTCGGCTATGACGAAGCCGGTCAGCTTACCGAAAAGGTCAGAAGAAAGCCGTATTCGGTTATTCTGTTTGACGAGATTGAAAAAGCGCATCCTGATGTTATGAACATTCTTCTTCAGATTCTTGACGAGGGACGCATAACAGACGCGCAGGGAAGAACTGTCAACTTTGAAAACACAATCATCGTAATGACGTCGAATGCCGGCAGCGAGCAGAAAAACGGTGCGCTCGGCTTCGGCAAGGATAAGGGCGAGGCAACAAAGGAACGCATTACAAAAGCGCTGTCGGATTTCCTGCGACCGGAGTTTTTGGGTCGTGTTGATGAGATTGCTGTTTTCAACTCTCTTACTGAAAACGACTATGAAAAGATTTCTGTTCTGCTTCTTAAGGAGCTGCAAGAGTCGCTCAGAGAAAAGCCTATTGAGCTTTCATGGACGGACGCCGTGCCTGCCTATCTTGCAAAAAAGGCTGTTGGCGGAAAGCGCGGTGCGCGTGACCTGCGCAACATTATCAGAAAAGAGATTGAAGACAAAATTGCCTCAATAATTATTGATAATTATGAAGAAAGCATAAGTGCAATAAGTATTGAAGTCAATGAGAACAAATTGGAAATGAAGTACCTTTGATTTTTATCGGCGAAGGGGGACGGCTTTCGTCTCCTTTCGCTTTAATGTAAATTTGACTTCTCTATCAAAAAAACAGAAAACACAAATAAAATATTTTTTGCAAAAGGCTTGACTTTTTCTGTTTCGGTGTGTATAATACCACTTGTTCTTGCGAAGAGTAAGAAATGAAATGTTTATATAGAGGTATAGTGTAACGGTAACACTCCGGACTCTGACTCCGTCATTTAAGGTTCGAATCCTTATACCTCTGCCAAAAATCCCGTCCGCATTTTGCGGGCGGGATTTTTTGTGCTTTTCAGAGCTTCGAGGGGGACGTGATACCCAACTTCCCCCAAAATTAACCCATACAGATTTTTTTGTACGCATATCCCTAA
>JAEDEQ010000143.1 GCA_016293225.1 Clostridiaceae bacterium | reverse complement strand
AAAATGGTTGAAAATGTTGCCGATTTTGATTATATCCTCACGGACAGTGAATTTGAAGCCCTCGTTCTTGAATGCAGCCTCATCAAGCAGAATATGCCGAAATACAACATTCTGCTCAAAGATGACAAGGGCTACAGCTATATCAAAATCAAGCCCAATCCTTGGGGAAATATTTATGCCTGCTTTCGCAAGGACGACAAAAACGCCGAATACCTCGGGCCTTATACGGGTAACTTTTCCGTTACACAGGCTGTTGAACAGGCAAAGGAAATCTTTAAACTGCCGACCTGTTCAAAGGTCTTTCCGAGAGATATCAAAAAAAGCCGCCCGTGTCTGAACTTCTTCATCTCCCGTTGCAGCGCTCCCTGCGCAGGAAAAATCAGCCGTGAGGACTATGAGCAAAGCGTGAACGAAGCGGTTGCTTTCATCAAAGGCGGGAGCAAAAGCTCGCTAAAAGAGCTTCAAAGGCAGATGGAGGAAGCGGCGGAAAACCTTGATTTTGAAAAAGCCGCAAAGCTGCGTGACCGCATAAGAGCCGCCCAGCGCATTGCCGGAAAGCAGAAAGTTGTTCTTGAAAACAAAGCGCCGTGCGATGTTTTTGCCGTTGCGCAAAGCGCAGACAAGGCTTGCCTTGCCGTTTTGAACTTCCAAAACGGTTTGCTCACCTCGTCTGAACATTTCATTTTTGATTCGTCCGATGATCTTTCAGAGGAAAGGCATTCCCTGATTCTTTCCTATTATTCAATGAACCGCCCCGTTCCGTCAAAAATTCTTGTTGACGGCGAAACGGCGAACATTGAGCTGCTCGAACGCTTCCTTGAAGAAAAGCGCGGAAAAAAGGTTGAGATTGCCGTTCCGCAAAGGGGCGAGGGTCTGAAAACCGTTCAGATGTGCCTTTCCAACGCCTCGCAAAAGCTTGGTGAATACCTTGGAAGAAAGGGCGAGGAAACCGCCGTGCTTGACGAGATGGCAAAATTGCTTGACCTTCCCGTTGTTCCGGAATACATTGAAGCCTATGATATCTCACACACCGCAGGCTCGGACAATGTTGCCGGAATGGTTGTTTTCAAAAACGCAAGGCCGTATAAGCGAGCCTATAAACGCTTTTCAATCAAGGGCTTCAGCGGCCAGGACGACTACGGCTCAATGCGTGAGGTCATCAGCCGCCGGCTCAACCGCTATGAAGAGGAAAAGGAAAGCGCAGAGGGCTTCGGCAAGCTGCCTGACCTTATCCTGCTTGACGGCGGCGTGGGTCAGGTCAACGCCGTAAGACCTGTAATCGAGGCGTTCGGGCTTGATATTCCCGTCCTCGGAATGGTCAAGGACAACAAGCACAAAACCCGCGCCATTACAAAGGACGGCCGTGAAATTGAGATACGCGACGGCAGACGGGTATTTACCCTCATTTCCTCCATTCAGGAGGAGGTTCACCGCTTTGCCATCACCTATCACAAGGAAAAGCACACGCGTTCCTCGCTTGAAACAAAGCTGACTTCCATTGAGGGAATCGGCAAAAAGAAAGCGGCGGTGCTTATGAAAACCTTTAAGTCGCTTTCAAAGATTAAAGCCGCCTCAAAAGAGGAGCTTTCGGCGGTTCAGGGCATTTCCAAAAAAGACGCAGAAAATATTAAAAGCTTCTTTTCCGAATGACGGAAAGGAAGCCTTTTTGATAATTTAGATAATAGATAATGGATAAGAGATAATAGATAATAGATATTTTCTCTCGCGCCTAAAGTGTGCTTCTTGATATACGGGTATTCCGCGAAGCAGCCGCCATCTAACATCTAAATCCGTACGGGCGGCGCTCGGAGCCGCCCAAACACCTCAACCGACACGACTGCATAAATTTTAACTTGTACGTTGTTGTTTTATGGGTAAATGGTGCAATGGGCAGGGTTCTCGGGCGCCTCAAGCGACGCCCCTACGGATTTTGCTTTTATGTTGTTCCTTTATGGGTAAATAGTGCAAGTAATTTTTGTTCTTTTGCTCCGCAGGGTTACTTTTGTCGGTTGTGACAAAAGTAACCAAAAACAC
>JAEDEQ010000058.1 GCA_016293225.1 Clostridiaceae bacterium | reverse complement strand
TCTTTTTTCCCATACGCTCAATCTTCGCAATTTTTTCGTAATCAAGCTTATATATATCGGCGGCAGTCTTTACCATACCCTTTTCAACAAGCACCGAAAGCACAGCATCGCCGAGGCCTTCAATGTCCATTGCGTCACGGGAGCAGAAATGAATAAGATTGCGCAAAAGCTGGCTCGGACAGTCCGGGTTCAGGCAACGCAAAGCGGCTTCACCCTCCTCTCGGACAGTTTTTGCCGAGCATGACGGACAAAGCTCCGGCATAACATACGGCACTGAGCCTTCTGCGTGCGCAGTTACGCAAAGCACTTCCGGAATGATATCGCCGGCTTTCCTGATTATGACCTTGTCTCCTATGCGTATATCCTTTTCGGCAATGAAATCCTGATTATGAAGCGTTGCGCGGCTTACGGTTGAACCGGCAAGCAGAGTCGGCTCAAAAACGGCGGTGGGAGTCAGCACACCCGTTCTTCCGACATTGATTTCAATATCAAGCACTGTTGTTTCCTTTTCCTCCGGCGGATATTTGAATGCTATCGCCCACTTAGGAAACTTTGAGGTTGAGCCGAGCAGCCTGCGCTTTTCAAAATCGTCAACCTTAATAACCGCGCCGTCAATGTCAAAGCTGAGACTGCCGCGAACCGAGCCTATACGGTCAATTTCAGAAAGCGCTTCTTCAATATCTGCACATTCTTTATAAAACGGAATAATGCTGAAGCCGAGAGAGCGCAGATATTCAAGCGACTGTTTATGCCCCGACAGCGTTTTCCCCTCTATCTGCTGAACGTTGAAGATAAAAATATCAAGCTTTCTTTTTCTTGTTACCCTTGCGTCCTTTTGCCGCAGCGAGCCTGCGGCGGCATTGCGCGGATTTTTGAACGGCTTTTCGCCGTCAAGCTCCTGCTTTTTAACAAGCTCAAGAAAAACCGCCTTAGGCATATAAACCTCGCCGCGCACCTCAAGAAAGGAGGGCGCGTTTTTAATTTTCAGCGGTATTGAGGCAATGGTCTTGAGGTTGTGGGTAATATCCTCGCCCACCTGACCGTCTCCGCGCGTTGAGCCACGGACAAAAACGCCGTTTTCATATTCAAGGCTTACCGAAAGGCCGTCAATCTTCGGCTCAACAATATATTTTACTTCGCCGGCAGTTTCTCGTACCCTTGAGTCAAAATCGCGCACATCTTCCTTTGAAAAAGCGTCCTGAAGGCTCTCCATTCTGACCTTGTGTTCAACGGGGGCAAACTGCGAATCCGCCTTTCCGCCGACATGCTTTGTCGGCGAATCGGGAGAGGAAAGCTCGGGAAACTCCTCCTCAATCGAAATCAGCTCATGCAAAAGGCGGTCGTACTCAAAGTCCTCAATCTCGGGCTCGTCGTTTTCATAATACTTTTTGTTGTGATACTCAATTATCTTTCGAAGTTCTTCGGCTCTCGCCTTTTTTGTTTCAAAATCATTCACAAAAAATCCCTCCACCGTATTCATGCAGTATTTTACCACAAATTGAAGCAAATTGCATCTGATTAAAAAATTTTTTTGCGCCGTGCCGAATACGTATTATAGCCCGACATAAATTTTTGCTATAACGCAAGAGGAAATTTGTTCCCCTTTTCCATTGACAAGACCTTTTTTCGGTGCTATAATCTCCTCAACCTACAAGAAAGGTGGGTATTGTTATGCAAAGCATATTTGACCTGCTTCTGCGCAAGAATTTCAGGTTTGGGCGAATGTCACGATGTTGACGGCCGAAATAATTTCTTAACATCCAAAACTGAAAGGAAGAATAAAAATGAGTAAATACAAGTTTGAAACGATTCAGATCCATGCAGGTCAGGAAAGACCCGACCCCGCAACCGACGCAAGAGCCGTTCCCATCTATGCCACAACCTCATACGTTTTCAAAGATTCAGCCCAGGCGGCCGCCCGCTTCAATCTCAGCGAGGGCGGCAACATATATACCCGTCTGATGAACCCGACCTCCTCGGTTTTTGAGGAGAGAATTGCCGCCCTTGAGGGCGGTGCAGGCGCACTTGCAACAGCTTCCGGCTCGGCGGCAATCACCTACGCAGTCCAGAACATTGCAACAGTCGGCGACCACATTGTTTCCAGCGCAAACCTTTACGGCGGAACATATAATCTTTTTGCAAACACTCTCAAGGAACAAGGGCTTGATGTGAGCTTTGTTGACCCGTCCGACCCGGAAAACTTTGAAAAGGCAATCCAGGAAAACACAAAGCTGCTTTATGCCGAAACGCTCGGCAACCCGAATTCAGACGTTATAGATATTAAGGCGATAGCGGACGTTGCACACAGACACGGTATCCCCCTCATTGTTGACAACACCTTTGCAACGCCGTTCCTGCTTCGTCCGATTGAATACGGCGCGGACATCGTTGTTCATTCGGCAACAAAATTCATCGGCGGCCACGGAACCGTTATGGGCGGCGTTGTTGTTGACGGCGGAAAATTCGACTGGGCACAGAACGATAAGTTTCCCGGAATCAGCAAACCTAACCCGTCATACCACGGAATCGTTTTTTCAGAAGCCTGCGGCAATCTTGCCTATATTATCAAGCTGCGCACAACACTCATGAGAGATCAGGGTGCAACAATTTCACCGTTTCATTCATTCCTGCTTTTGCAGGGGCTTGAAACGCTTTCGCTGAGAGTTGAACGCCATGTTGAAAACGCACTCAGGGTTGTTGAGTTCCTCAAAAACCATCCGCAGGTTGAAAAGGTCAACCACCCCTCGCTCGCTTCGGGCAGAGAAAAGGAGCTTTACGACGAATACTTCCCGAACGGCGGAGGCTCAATCTTCACCTTTGAAATCAAGGGCGATGCGCAAAAGGCGAAAAAATTCACCGAAAGCCTTGAGCTTTTCTCCCTGCTTGCAAATGTTGCGGACGTTAAAAGCCTTGTTATTCACCCGGCTTCAACAACTCACTCCCAGCTTTCCGAAGAAGAGCTTCTTGCCGGCGGAATCAAGCCGAACACCGTTCGCCTTTCAATCGGTACCGAACACATTGACGATATAATTGCAGACCTCGAACATGGCTTTGAGGCAGTTAAATAAGGAGACGATAGCAATGTCAGAAAAAATATATAAATCAGCGTCAGAGCTTATTGGCAAAACTCCGCTTTTGGAGCTGACAAAAATTGAAAAAAACGATAATCTTGAAGCAAGACTTCTTGCAAAGCTTGAGTATTTCAACCCTGCAGGCTCCGTCAAGGACAGAATCGCCTTTGAAATGATTGAGGATGCAGAAGAAAAGGGTCTTTTGAAAAAAGGCTCGGTCATCATTGAACCGACAAGCGGAAACACGGGAATCGGCCTTGCCGCCGTTGCCGCCGCAAAGGGCTATGAAATTACCATCGTTATGCCCGAGACGATGTCCGTTGAGCGCAGAAAGCTTATGAAAGCCTACGGCGCAAACCTTGTCCTCACCGAAGGCGCAAAGGGCATGAAAGGCGCAATTGCAAAAGCGCAGGAGCTTGCAGAAAGCACACCGAACAGCTTCATTCCCGGCCAGTTTGTTAACCCGGCAAACCCGTCAGCCCACAGAAAAACAACGGGACCGGAAATCTGGGAGGATACCGACGGAAAGGTTGACATCTTTGTTTCCGGAGTCGGAACGGGCGGAACGATCACCGGCATCGGCGAATATCTCAAGGGAAAGAATCCGGGTGTTAAGGTTGTTGCCGTTGAGCCGGCAACCTCGGCCGTCCTTTCAACCGGTGTTGCCGGAGCACACAAGATTCAGGGCATCGGCGCAGGCTTTGTTCCAGATGTTCTTAACACAAAAGTCTATGACGAGATTATCCCCGTTGCCAATGAAGCCGCCTATGAATATGCAAGGCGCATGGGCAAGGAGGAAGGAGTCCTTGTCGGAATCTCCTCCGGTGCGGCACTTTATGCTGCGGCCGAGCTTGCAAAGCGCCCGGAAAACAAAGGCAAAACAATTGTTGCCCTCCTCCCGGACACGGGCGACAGATATCTTTCAACCGAGCTTTTCAGTGAATAACGCATATATCAAAGGGGCTGTTCAAAACACAACAGCCCCTTAAATACTATTGGATATTCTTTTTTCCTGTCAGTTCATCAAGCGTAATTTTGTAGACTGCGGTTACATCAAGTGCTGCACACTTTGAAAGAACAGACCTGTCCGCTTCCCCTTTGCAATGGGAAAGCAGAAGTTCAAGGCCCCTGAGCTTTTCCTCACCCTCGCATTTTTTGCAGTTTCCGTAACCGATTACGCTTTTATACGCCGTTGTCAGGTTCATACCCTCGCCGAAATAGCCGCCGAAGCAATCCGCCTCAATGCAGACGCTGTCATTTTCTTTGAGCAAATCCGCCTTTTTGCCCTCTTTTGCGCAATGGAAAAAGACTGTGATTTCCTCCCCTTTGCGTTCAAGACCGAACGACAGCGGAACAATATACGGATATTTCTCATCAAAAAGCGCAAGCCTTATAACCTGACATCCGGAAAGAATTTCAAAAATCTCATCCTTATCTGTAATTTCCCTTTCGCTTCTTCTCATCGGCTCAGCCCACAATATAGACCTTTACACCGTGAGGAGCAACGGTTGCATTGATTGTTCCGCCGGAAACAAAGCTTTCCTCCGTCCAGACATCAAGAACATCATATTCGTTCTTTCTGGGCAGATTAACAAAACCGAGGTTTGCAATTTTGTTAAGGTCAACGCAAGCGCTCTTTTCGCCTCCGAGCTTGTTGAAAACGCAGACGGCAACCCTTGAGTTTTCAAGCGGCTTGACAAGGACATCAAGAAGACCGGCTTTAATTCGTCTGCACTGAACGCCGAGCTTATCCTGATTGACTGAAATCATGGTTTTGTTTGTGAGGATACGGTAAATTTTGCTTTCGGTATCAACGGTACCGTCAGACTTAATGAATTTTCTGACATCGTTTCCGAGAATGAGCGGAGCGCACATCATGCACCAGAGTGAGAAATGAGCCATGTTTTCATCGTTCGTGAGGTTGCCGTTGCCGACCTCGAGCATATCCGGGTCGTTCCAGCCGCCGATATCGGAATACTTCCACAGCCTGACATTGGCTTCATAAATTGAAAGGACGGAAGCCCAAATCGGCTTGATGTCCGGAGTGGTGCGCCAAAGGTTTCCGGCTCTGCGTCCCCATTTCCACGGCTGATTAAATCCCCATTCGCAGATTGAGAAAACAATGGGTTTTTCCTCGGTGCCGTTCTTTTCGGCGTATTCTTTTGCGGCTCTTTTAAGCTCCTTTCCCATGAGTGTATACTGGATTGCAGCGCTGTCCATCTTTGAGCCGACGGGATTGTAAAACTCAATCACATTTTCGCCCTTATAGAGCTTAATGTCGCACTGGAGTCGCTTAACACGGTTTGCGGCAAGAGATTTGTTGAAATAAAGGTGGTAAACATCTTTTCCGTTAACGGTCGCCATAAGGAAGCGTTCAGAGTCTGTTGCCTTGCGATATGTCAGCGACAAAACGGCATCGCATTCTTCTTCGCTGCTGACTGTGACGGAAAACGAGCCGTTCCTTGAGCAAAGACCTTTTATGTATTCAAAATTATCCTTGTCGCAATCATTTTCACGGACAATTCTTGCACCGCCGCCAAGCTTGCAGTCACGGGCAGCAAAGCGGACAAAAGCACCCTTGCCCGGTTTTGAAAGCTCAACAAAAGCAATTGCCGGCGCCTTCTCCGGAATCGGAACATTGTGGCAGAAGTCATACTTGAAGTATTCAATACCCCATTCGGCAAGACTGTCCGCGTCGACCGCCTCGTTGCGCAGGCTTGCAGGATAGTCCTCGCAGGTGTGAGTTCCGTTTGAGGAATAAAGACCGAGCTTCAGCCCACGGCTGTTGACATATTCGCTGAGAGCTTTCATACCGCCGGGGAAAGTCGCCTTGTCGCACTGAAGCTTGCCGTTTTCGTCCCTTTCGGAGCTTTGCCAGCAGTCGTCAATATTGACATATTCATAGCCGGCCTCAAGAAGTCCGCTGTTTTTCATCGCGTCTGCAATTTCTTTGATGAGATCCTCATTGATTTTTGAGGCAAAGAGGTTCCAGCTTGACCAGCCCATCGGCGGTGTGAGCGCAACGCCGTTGTCATAGCCGCAGACCGCCTTTTCGTTGATGCAGACCTTATGTAAAAGTCTTTTTGCCTCGCAAAGCGGGCAGAAGCCTTTCTTCTTGATTTTTACTGCGGTAACAGCTGCCGTTGCCGCGGCTGCGCCTGTGCCGACGGCTGCAACGGTTTTTTTGAGATCGAGTTTCATACGTTCCTCCTTAAAAATATATGTGTTTTATAATAATGCTGCGCTTTTCAGAACAAAGACTGTCAGAAAAACGGAAAAAAGCGAAACAATGCTTGTCCAGACAACAAGCTGAGTGGCAAGCTGATCGTCGCCGCCTATTTCGCTCACCATGACCGCGCTTGAAACGGCGGCGGGCGAACCGAAAACGGAAATGAAAGCCGGAAGCTCATTTGCGGTAACAGGGAAAAGGGAAAATTTATTTGAAAGAAGCAGTGCAAGACCTATTCCGAGCGCCGGAGAAACAAGGTTCCTGAGTATAACGCCGAGCGATATCTGCCTGCGAAGCTCCCTGACCGCGGCAAAGTCAAACCTTGCGCCGAGAACAACGAGCGCAAGCGGAGACGCAATTTTGGCCGCGCTTGAAAGGGCGTTCCATAAAAACGGAAGATTGTTTTTGATTGTGAACACCGCCACTCCGTCGGCGCCTTTCGGCAAAAAGGAACGAACCAGCAAAAAAGCCGCGCCGCACGCAACTGCAATAATGAGCGGATTTTTAACTGTTTTTTTAAGCGTGTCCGAAAAATGCGGCTTTTCGTCTCCTACCGAATAGTGCGAAAGGCAAAGCACTGCAAGCACATTGAAAAGCGGAATTGCCACCGCCGAAAGCAGACAGGCAAACGAAAGCGCCTCGGCACCGCCGAGCGACTGCGCAAGCGGTATGCCGATTATTGCGTGGTTTGAGCGAAAGGAGCACTGAATGATAACGCCCTTTTGCTCTTGTTTTTTAACAAAAAGCCGGCAGCACAGAAAGCCGAGAGCACAAAAAAACAGAACGGCAAAAACGCTGTAAACGGCGGCGCGCCAGTTGACCGAGCCGAGTGACTCAATTTCATACACATTGCAAAACAGCATTATCGGCAAAAAGACCTTGAAAACAAGGCTGTTCGCTTTTTTAAAAAAATCTTCATCGGCAAAATGCGATTTTTTAAGTATGAGACCGAGAAGCACCAGCAAAAGAATCGGCGCAACGGCATTGAACGAAAAAACAAAAACGTCAAACAAAATTATCTTCCTTAGCCTTTTGTCCGTTTTTCGGTTACCTTGCAGACAGTCAGAGTTTCATTCTCTACGGTAAAAGCAATTTCGTAATCGGAAAACATCATGTAGTATACTCTTTCCTTTTTGTTCTGATATCCCGGGCGCGGATCGCAGGAAAGCGCCTCGGAAAGACCGGGCAGAAGCTCCTGCGGAAACGAAGCGGGAAGTCCGCAGTCAAAATTGACGGTCAGCTTCTTTTCAAGAACCTCCTCGGCAAAGCCGCCTACCGCCCCGGGATGTGAGTCGGTATACGGCAGATAGGGCTTCACGTCGTAGACGGGCGTGCCGTCCATCAGATCGGCGCCGCTGACGGTGAGAACCATGCGTCCGTCCTTTTCCTTTTCAATTTTTTCAAGCCGAACGCAGGAAAGCGCAAGGTTGTTCGGCCGAAACGGCGAGCGCGTTGCAAAAACGCCCATGCGGCGGTTTCCCCCGAGCTTCGGCGGACGGACGGTTGGGGAAAACGACCTTTCCTTAACGCCGGAGAATTTCCAGATAAGCCAAAGATGCGAAAAGCCCTCAAGCCCCCTGAACGCTTCGGGAACGGAAAACTCCTTTTCAAAAACAACCCTT
Organism: Clostridiaceae bacterium; assembly: GCA_016293225.1. Taxonomy (GTDB): domain Bacteria; phylum Bacillota; class Clostridia; order Oscillospirales; family Acutalibacteraceae; genus UBA6857. Next base: position 2,740 of record JAEDEQ010000058.1, on the reverse strand, counting down.
GAAAGCGTGCTTTTTGCAAGGCCGCTCTGGCGCGGAATCCCGAATTTTTCCGAAAACGGCGAGCGGATATGCGCAATGACAGCAATTTCGTCTTTCTCCATTAACCGAACCACGCCTTTCAATCCAGAGCAATATAAGTATTTTAACATAAACCTGCGCTTATTTCAATACAAAGTATCCGCAGATTAAAGCAATTTCGTTTTCCTTGATTTTTCGGGTATTCAATGATATAATGTTTCAGCTAACGGAAAAATTATGAAACAGTTTGTTTTATATGCTTTTTAAATTTCAAATCAGAGGTGTTCTTTATGATAAAAATTTCTCCGTCTATTCTCTCCTGCGACTATTCAAAAATGGGTGAGGAATTCAAAAGAATGGAGGAGTGCGGCGCGGACTGGCTCCACATTGACGTTATGGACGGCCACTTTGTTCCGAACATTACGCTCGGCGCGCCCATTATCAAGTGCATGAGAAAATGCAGCAGCCTTGTTTTTGACGTTCACCTCATGATAAGCGACCCGAAAAAATATATCCCCGACTTTGTTAAAGCCGGGGCTGATATTATAACCTTTCACATTGAATCCGACTCCCCCACCGAGGAGACGATTGACCTTATCCGCTCGCTCGGCTGCAAGGCCGCCCTTTCCGTTAAGCCGAAAACCCCCGTTGAGGTTGTTTTTCCTTTCCTTGAAAAGCTTTCTATGGTGCTTGTGATGACGGTTGAGCCGGGATTCGGCGGTCAGAGCTTCATGGCGGACATGATGGACAAGGTCAAGGTTCTCCGTGCCGAATGTGAAAGAAGAGGGCTTGACACGGACATTCAGGTTGACGGAGGAATTAACGAGCAGAACGCCGGTCTTGCCGTTCTAAGCGGCGCGAATGTTCTTGTTGCGGGCAGCGCCGTTTTCGGCTCAAAGGACGCAAAGGCAACCATTGCAAGCCTCAAAAACCACTGATCAAGCCGAAAGGACGGCAAGCGCGTCCCTTTCAATCAGGCACTTTCCGTATTCCTTGAGGAAGCCGAGCCTTTCTTCGGTGAACGCCGCTTCCTCAAGATACTCCGAAAGGACGCTCCTTTTCTTCCCCGGGCACCCGGAAAGCAGGAGGAAAAACGTTCCGTCCGCGCAGTAAAGGGCGCCGCTTTTCTCCGGTGCTTCAAGACCCTTGAGCACCCTTGCGCAGTCGATAAGGTCGTTGATGTTTTCCGAAAAAAACACTGAGGTTTTATCTTCTTCGGTAAAAGCGCTTTCCTTTTTTTCCTTAAAAATCATCAGGCAGCCGCCGAACGAGTCCGGCATGACCTCAACCTCAAGCGAGCCGCTTTCAAAAACCGTTCGCCCGGTTTCAAGGCGTATTGTTTCAAGGATTTTACGGACAAAAGTCCGTGTTCTTTCGTTTGCGTAATCAAGTTCTTCATAGGTAATCTCGCTTTTGGAAAGATCTTCCTTTGAAAGCTCAACCAGAACGCTTTTTTCGTCAATTGCGTCAATTTTCATCTTCGTTTCTCCTTATGTATTGTTTACGTTTAAATGATACTACTCTTTTTGTAAATAATCAATGAACAAAATATGGCAGCGCTCTGCTTTACGGGAGGCGACATTTTGCAGGCACAAAAAAAAGAGCCGTTCCTTGCGTTCGGCGACCCTTCTTTTAAACATAATTTTGACCTTTGCCTTATCTCGGCTTTTCTGCTCGCCGCCGCATTCTTCCAAAACGGAGTCCCGGCGCTTTTGCAGGCTGCGGTCTGCGTTTCTGCAAGCTGCCTTTGCGAATATTTTTCTTTCAGATTCATACTCGGCGCTCAAAAACCGCTTTCAGACCTCAGCGCGGTAAAAACGGGGCTTCTGATTGCTCTGCTTTTGCCGGCAAGCGCTCCGCTTTATGTCGGCGCGTCGGCCTCCTGCTTTGCCTCGCTGGTCTGCAAGCTTCCGTTCGGCTCGGAAAAAAACGCGCCTTTTGTTCCCTATGCGGCCGCCGTCTGCTTTGCTTCGCTGTGCTTTCCGCAGTATGTGTTTGCATATCCGGCGCAGGCAGAGCAGCTTTCCTCGGTTGTTTTTTCGGACTCGGAAAGCTTTGTTAAAGGCACAAGTCTGCTTGATATGCTGAACCGCGGCACCTTTCTCAGACTCAATACCTTTTCCGTTACGGCGCTTTTGTCCGGCTCATACCCCGGCGCAGCGGGAACAACCTGCGTCCTCGTTCTCATCGCCGCGGCGGTGTACCTCGCTTTAAGGAGAACGAAAACGCTTACCGTTTCCGCCGGCTTTCTTCTTGCGTGCGCTGTTTTTGCTTTCCTTTTTCCGCGCGAGCATTCGGGCAGGCTTACTTGTGTTGTCATGGAGCTTTGCGCGGGGTCGCTGCTTTTTGTGGCGCTGCTTGTTGCAAACGACCCCTCAACCGCGCCAGAAAGTACGCCAAAAATGCTGATATACGGCGCGGCGGCAGGAATAATCTGTATGCTTCTGCGCTCCTTTTTCAAAAACATTGACGCGCCCTGCCTTGCGGTCATGATAGTCAACGCCGCCTCCCCCGTCTTTTTGAACAGGGAAAAGGAAACAAAGCGTAAAAAGGAAAAACGGAGGGTCAGGGCATGAAGAACAAAAGCAATTCCCCAAAGCTCAGCCTTTCCCTTGCCGTTTTAAAGGGCGGCTTTATCCATAACCCGGTGCTCACCCAGGTGCTCGGCATTTGTCCGATTGTTGCGGCCGCAACAACGCTCAAAAACGCCGCTGTGCTTTCG
>JAEDEQ010000057.1 GCA_016293225.1 Clostridiaceae bacterium | reverse complement strand
CGGCTGCGCAAAAAAATTACGGAGTATGAAGCTTCATTATGGTTACAAATATACTTGACTACCTTGAAAAAAGCGTTTCGCTCTATCCGGAAAAGGTTGTTTTTTCAGACAGCAAAAAGGATATCACCTACTCAGAGCTTAGAAAAAATGCCGCCGCCGTTGCGTCCGCGCTTGTTTCAAAGGGTATCGGAACAAAAACCCCCGTTGTTGTTTTCATCGACAGGAATATTGAAAGCCTTGTTTCCTTTATGGGTACGGTGATGAGCGGAAACTTCTATGTTCCCGTTGACCGCTCGCTCCCGGCGCAAAGGGTGAAGCTTATCTTTGAAACGCTTGACCCGAGGTGCGCCGTAATCTTCGGTAAGGACAACAAAATGCTTGACGAGATCGGCTTTTCCGGCGAAAGACTGCTCTTTGACGAGGCGGTTCTCTTCCCGGTAAACGAGGAGGAGCTTAAAAAAAGACGAAGCCGCGCCATAGACACCGATCCGCTTTATGCAATTTTCACCTCCGGCTCAACGGGCGTTCCCAAGGGCGTCCTTGTCTGCCACCGTTCGGTTATTGACCTTATCGAAAACTTTGCGGAAACGTTTTCGTTTGATTCAAGCTGCGTTTTCGGCAATCAGGCGCCGTTTGACTTTGACGTTTCCGTAAAGGATATCTATTCAACCTTGCGCAACGGCGCAAGTATGCACGTTATTCCCAAGCTGTTCTTCTCTTTCCCCGGCAAGCTCATTGACTGCATTGACGAAAGGAAGATTAACACCATCATCTGGGCGACCTCGGCTCTGCGTATTGTTGAAAACCTCAACGCTTTTGAAAAGAAGGTTCCTTCGGTGCTCAGAACCGTCATGTTCTCCGGCGAGGTTATGCCGAACAAGGTTCTCAACTACTGGCGAAAAAAGCTGCCTCAGGTGAATTTTGTCAATCTTTACGGCCCGACGGAGATTACCTGCAACTGCCTTTACTACAAGGTCAGCAGACCGTTCAAAAACGAGGACGCTCTGCCAATCGGAATTCCTTTCAAAAATACCGATATTCTCCTGCTTGACGGAGATAAGCTCATTGAGCAGAACGGAGTCAAGGGCGAAATCTGCGTAAGGGGTACCTCGCTTGCCCTCGGCTATTACAACAACGCGCAGAAAACGGCCGAAGCGTTCTGCCAGAATCCCTGCAATCCGTTTTATCCCGAGCTTATCTACCGCACGGGCGACCTTGCAAAATACGGCGATGACGGCAACCTTTACTTTGTTTCGCGCAAGGATTACCAGATTAAGCACATGGGACACCGGATTGAGCTTTCGGAAATTGAGATAGCCGTCAACGCCCTTGCGTTTGTTGACGCGGCGTGCTGCATATATGACGAGAACGAGGAAAAGATTGTCCTTTTCTATCAGTCAAAGGAGCCTTGCGACCGTGAGGTTATAAACGAGGCAGGCAAGATTCTGCCTAAGTATATGCTTCCCAACCGAATGGTTCACATGAGCTGTATGCCCATGACGAAAAATGCAAAAATCGACCGCATAGCCCTCAAAAAGGAGTTTATCGACCATGACTGAGGTACTCTCGCCGGAGTTTTTGAAAACAACCGTTGCAAGCTTCAAGGACGGAAGAAAAACGCTTTCAAACTGCTTTTTAATGCCGGACGAGCTTCAAAGGCTCACCGCGGAAAAAAAGCTGTTTGTCCTTTCAAACAGCGAGTGGCTTTTCCTGCTTTGCAGCAGAGGGGATTACCTTTCGGCCTGTTACTATGCTTTTGACTTTTCAACGGGCGAAAGCGCAAAAAGCCTTTTCGGCGCGGAAAGCTTTTCAAAGGAGATACTTCTTGACGTAACGTTCCGCGGCGCAAGCGGCGACAGGGAAACGGTGAAAAAGCTTGTTTCCTGCGGTGTTTTCAAGGAGTATAAGACCTATAAAAGAATGAATCTTTCGCTGAAAGATATTGAAAAGGAAAGGCTTGAAGCAAAGCTTGCGCCCGGCTACAGACTTGAAAAAAGCGCCTGCTACACGGACGTTTTGTCGCTTTGGAAAGAGGCGCTCGATGAAAAAAGCACTCCGCTGCCGGACAGTGAAGCTTTTGCCCGTTTTGAAGAAAACGGTCTGTTCTATGCTTTGAAAGACAAAGAGGACGAGCTCGGCTGCGTGCTTATTCTCAACCGCAAGGGGAAAACCGCGCTCGCCGAACACCTTGTCTGCTCCCCAGCCCACAGGAGAAAGGGACTTGCAAAAAGCCTTTTGCAAATATCGCTCGCGCAAGCAAAGGAAAGCGGCGTTACCGCCGTAAAGCTTTGGGTGGACGAAAAGAACGCCCCGGCCGTTTCCCTTTATGAAAAGCTCGGCTTCCTTGACGACGGCACAAAAAGCGAACAATATAAAAAATAAACAAAAACAAAAAGCCGTTAAAGCGGCAAAAGAAAAAGGAGTTAATTAAAGATGAAAATTAAAGAAACACTTTTGAGCATTTTAGGCGACCTGCATCCGGAAATCGACTTTGAAAACGAGGACGCGCTTGTAACGGACGGCGTTCTCGATTCGTTCGACATTGTTTCCCTTGTTGCGGAAATCAATTCGGAATTCGACATCACCGTGGGTATTGACGAGCTTGAACCGGAAAACTTTGACTCTGTTGACGCAATGGAAAAGCTTGTTGAGTCGCTTCTTGACTGACAGCGCTTGTGTTCCGTAGCCGGCGGCTTTTTGCTTAAATGCTGCCGGCATAACACATTAAAAATGAAAGGACAAGGCGGTTTTTCCGCCCCACCGGAAATTTATGACGCTGATATCATTGGATTTTGCCCTTTTATGGCTTGTAACGGGCATTCTTTACTATGTTTTTCCGCTGAAAAAGCGGTGGACGGTTCTGCTTTTTTCAAGCCTTGTTTTCTATTTTGCAGGCGGACTTTCAACCGGATATTTCATGCTTTTCACGATAGTCTGCATCTGGCTTGTTGCCCTTTGGCTCGATAAGTACAACAATATCCAGAAAGAATACTTAAACTCCCATCCCGAGCTTACGCGTGATGAAAAAAAGCAGTACAGGCTCTCTGTTCAGCACAAAAAGCGCCTTGTTCTTGCGCTCGGTCTTGTTGTCTGCTTCGGCTTTCTTGTTTTTCTGAAGTATTTCAACTTCCTTTCGGATCAGACGTTTTCCGTTCTGCACCTTTTTGGTGTGAAAGCCGCCGCACCGAAGATAAATCTTGCTTTGCCGCTCGGCATCTCCTTTTACACCCTGCAGGCAACGAGCTATATCATTGACGTTTACAGAGGAAAGCTTGCGGCGGAAAAGAACCCGGCAAAGATTGCGCTTTTTGTCTCCTTCTTTCCGCAGATTATTCAAGGCCCCATCGGCCGTTACGGCGCGCTTGCACCGCAGCTTTTTGAGGGCAACCGCTTTGATCCGGTCAAGTTCAGGCACGGTCTTGAGCTTGCGCTCTGGGGCGTGATAAAAAAGCTCACCATTGCGGAATATATCGGTCTTATTGCCGATAATGTCTTTGACAATTACACCGAGTATACCGGCTTTGTAATCTTCCTCGGCTCGGTTGCATACGGCTTTCAGGTCTATGCCGACTTCTCCGGCGGAATGGACATCATCAGCGGTATTGCAGAGACCTTCGGAATTGAAATGGCAGTCAACTTTGAACGCCCGTATTTTGCACGTTCAATTGCGGAGTTCTGGCGGCGCTGGCATATCACGCTCGGCGCGTGGATGCGCGATTATGTTTTCTATCCGCTCTCGCTTTCAAAGGCGTTTGCAAAGATGGGCAAGAAAACCAAAAAGGTTTTCGGAACATATATCGGAAAAATGCTGCCGACCTTCCTTGCCTCGTTCATTTCGTTCATGCTTGTCGGAATCTGGCACGGCTCAAGCTGGAAGTATATTGCCTACGGTCTTTGGAACAGCGTCATAATAACGGGCAGTATCCTGCTTGACCCCGTATATAAGCATGTCATTGAAAAGCTGAAAATCAATACGGAAGCTTTTTCGTGGAGACTTTTTCAGATTCTCAGAACGTTCTTCCTTGTCAGCATCGGAAGAATTTTTTCAAGAGCGGATTCGCTCAGAATTTCGCTTTCAATGCTTAAAAGAATGTTCAGCGAGTTCAACCCCTGGGTTTTCACCGACGGAACCGTACTCAACCTCGGTGCTTCGGGCAAGCAGCTGATTTTGATTTTCGTCATGCTTCTTGTTCTGCTCGTTGTGGGCGTCATGCAGGAGAGCGGAATGGAGCTTCGAAAGAAGCTTGACGAGCAGAACCTGCTTTTCCGCTGGATATTCATCATTGCCGCAGTCTGCTTCGTCCTTGTTTACGGCGCATACGGCGGAGATTTCAACGCTTCGGATTTTGTTTATCAGCAGTTTTGATAAATTCTTAAGAAAGGAAAAACACGGGCTTTGTTCTTGACTGTTTCCGTGTTTCATATATTGCTTATGAAAAACAAAGGCTGGCTCAAGGTTGTTGCTTTCCTGCTTATCCTCACCCTTGCGGTGGGCTATGTCAGCGCGCGCTACGACTATCCGCCGAACCACGACACTCGCAGTATTGCGGCGTTCGCCGAGCTTAAAAAGAACACCGTTGACGGCGTGGCTATCGGAACAAGCGTTGTGAAGTACGGCTTTGTTCCCACTGCCGCATATGAGCAGACGGGAGCCGCGGTCGGTCTGCTTGCAACCTCGCTCCAGCCGTTCGGCGCCACGATTCCGCTTTTGGAATACGCCAAAAAAACGCAGAACATTAAGTTTGCTGTCATTGATATTCACGGTCTGCGTTCGGCGGCGGTCAAAAACAGCGTTGTTCCGGCCAAGATTCAGAATCTTTATCTGAACATTCCGAACCGCCTTGACGGCTACAAGCTCATGTTCGGTCTTTTTGATTATGCTGACAGAGTCTATGAATATTACGGCAAGCCCGAGGACGGAAAGCCGGTTGTTGACAAAAGCGAGCTTTACTGGTATGTTCCGTTTATAAACTTCCATTCGCGCTGGAAGGACGGACTTGTTAAAAAGGATTTTAACAAGCCGAAAACGACCTACCTCGGTGCCTATGATGTAAAATCAAGGGTGTTTGCAACAACGGACTGCTCCCCGTACTTTTACTGCTGGGACTATGAAACAACCGATATCGACGATTTTCAGAAGAATGAGCTGAGTCTCCTTTTTGATTTCTTAAAGAAAAACGATATTGAGCCGCTGTTTATCAATATGCCCTCGTTCAGAGATAAAAAAGAGCAGCAGGAGAACGCTTCGCTGATTGAATACTGCAAAAAACAGGGCTATAAGGCGATTGACTTCTGCACACGGGAGATGCTCCAAAAGCTCTCCGTTGACCCGAAGACCGATTTTCTCAACAGGGGTCATTTTAACTCGCGCGGTGCGGTCAAGTTTTCAAAGTATATTGCCGGATATCTTGCCGAAAACGGTTTTGACGCACAGGACCACAGAGGACAGCAGAACTACACTGTGTGGGACGAGCAGGCGGAGAAATATAACAAATTCTTTGAAAAAGGCTGGAAGAATGCAAGCAAATAAAATTTGCAGACAAATGCAGGATAAATGACGATTATTTTTAACAACTGTTTACAATCCTGATTATTTTTGCCAAAAAAGGTTCGCAGTTAATTGACAACGCCACTTTCACTTGTTAAAATGTGATTGTAAAAGGCCGAAGGAATAATTTTGTCTCTGTTTTTAGGTTCGGCTATGTCGGAGGTGTTAATATGGAAAGCGAAAAGAAAAAGGTTCTTTTAATCGTTAACCCCTGTGCCGGAAGGACAAAATCAAGGGCTGCAACATTTGATATTGTTGATAAATTTTCCAAGAACGATTATGAGTTTTCGGTTCATACCACAACGTGTCAGGGAGACGCAACCAATATAGTCAAAAATAACGGCGAGGGAAAGGACCTTGTTGTCTGCTGCGGCGGCGACGGCACCCTTAACGAAACCATCAACGGCGTTATGGATATGCTCAGGCGTATTCCCGTCGGGTATATTCCGACCGGCTCAACCAACGACCTTGCCGCAACGCTCAAAATTCCGCGCGATATCGGCGCAGCTACCGACATCATCATGTCCGGCAACACCAACAGCTATGATATCGGTCTTTTCAACAACAGATATTTTTCATACGTTGCCTCATTCGGCGCGTTCACAAGGTCCTCATACGCAACGAGCCAAAAGATGAAAAACCGCTTCGGCCATGCGGCGTATATTTTCAACGGACTCAAGGAATGGAAGAATATGAAGCCCGTTCATATGAGGATTGAGTATGACGGCGGAGTTATAGAAGACGATTTTTCGTTCGGCGCAATTTCAAACTCCACCTCGGTTGCAGGCATCTTCAAGTTCAATGTCAACGACGTCAAGCTCAACGATGGCTACTTTGAAATTCTCCTTGTCCGCAAAATCAGGCCTATAACCGCTCCGGCTATGCTCGGAAAGGTTATCCGGCAGGAATACGACGGAAAGCAGATCATTTTTCTGAGGACAAGCAAGGCGAAATTTTCCTCGCCCGAGGAGGTCGCCTGGACGCTTGACGGCGAATACGGCGGAGCGCTGAAGGTTGCAATTATCCACGTTCTTTCAAAGGCGGTTGAGCTCTGCTCGCCGGAAAACCCCTTGTTTGAAAAGGACATTGCAGACGCCGGACTTCCCGTTGCGGGGGTCAAGGGCTGAAAAAAGAGGTTGAAACCGCTTCTGTGTTTTTCTCTTTTGGTGTTTTAGCGAATAAATGTCCTGTCTATTACAACATTTTCGAAATGGTTAAAAATTTTTGAATAAATTATTGACAAAACTTGTGATATGATATATAATGTATCTCGAAAGATGTGTCAGTGTATGTGTCAGCGAAGGAGGATAATAGCATGGATAACGGTTTCATGTCATACATTCAGCTTTTCATTGACTTCATTTTGAAGCTTATTGCTCTTTTTAAGTCAAATGATAATACTGAATCAAACAAAAAAGACTGATTTGAGGCTGTTGCTTTTTGCACAGACCAAAAACCAAAACCAAAAATAAAAGCTATAATTTACAAAAAGCGTTTTGTTTGCTCTGATGTAAATTATAGCTTTTAATTTTTCTTGGATTTTGTTTTTTAGCCTGAGTCGCAACAAGGCCGGTTTCAAACAAGCTTTGTTGTAAGTTACTCGGCGAGCTTGTTCTTTGCTTCGGCTCTTCCCTCGGGCGTGTCGCGGTAGTATTGCGTTTTCGGGTGCGGATGCGGATTGCTGTTCCAGATTCTTTCCGCCTGAACCGCCCATTCCGCGGCAAATTTATCGCACTTTGAGCAAAGGCAGTCGGCCGTCTCCTCACCGAGGAGATTGGTGGATTTTGCACCCGTTTCCTCAATGATTTGCCTGAGGCACTGCGGATTTTCAAGCATCGGGCAGGGACGCAGATGGTTGTCGTTGAACGGCTGGTTGCGCCTGAACGCCATGAACAGCGGACTTCTCAGTCCCTCAAGGATAGTCTTTTTCCTGATGTTGGAGTCGGAAAAGTGGATGAAAACGCAGGGCTCCATGTCGCCTGCGGAGTTGATGTGGAAGTAATTCCTGCCGCCGGCAATGCAGCCGCCGACATATTCGCCGTCGTCCTGGAAGTCCATGACGAAAAGGGGCTTGCCGCTTTCGCCGTTTCTGGTTTTTCTCAGCCATTTATACATATGCTCGCGCTGCTCCGGGGTCGGAATAAGTTCAACGGGAGCGTCGTGGCCGACAGGCATGAAGCTGAAGTATAAGCCAAACTTTACGCCGAGGGAGATCATTGTGTCAAGGAAGTCGTCGCTTGTAACAAAGGAGACGTTTTCGCTTGTGTAGCAAACGGACATTCCGAAAAGACAGCCGTATTTTTTCAGCAGCTTCATTGCACTGATTGCTTTCTGATAGCTTCCGCTGCCGCGCCTTGCGTCGGTTGATTCCTCGGTACCCTCAACGCTTATTGCAAAGGCAAGGTTGCCGACGCGCAGAACCTCCTTGCAGAAGTCATCGTCAATGAGGGTTGCGTTGGTATAGGCAAGGAAGGCGCAGTCCGGGTTTTCCTCGCAAAGGCGGAGGATTTCTTTCTTTTTAATGAGCGGTTCGCCGCCGGTGAACATATAAAGGTGGGTTCCGAGGGCCTTTCCCTGCCTGACAATACTTGCCATCTCGTCATAGGAAAGGCTGACATTGTGGCCGTATTCCGCAGCCCAGCAGCCTTTGCAGCGGCAGTTGCAGGCGCTTGTGGGATCCATGAGAATGAGGAACGGTATGTTGCATTTATAGACGTCTCTGTTCTGCCGGACGGCCTTTGTTCCGTTGACTCCGGCGCCGAGACCGAGGGCAAGAGCCATCTTTTTGAGCAGACCGCGGTCAAGGTCACGCAAAAAGCTCATGGCGTAGTTGTAGTAAACGCCGTCTCCCTTTGATATGGCCTTTTTCATTGCTTTAAAGTTTTTCTCCGGGAAGATGCTGCCGCTGAGCTTTTCAACAACGGAAAGCAGCTTGAGCAGGTTTGCCTGGGGATCCTTGTCAACATATTTCAGCAGTTTATCAAGTATCATTTCGGCAAGCTTGCGCTGAGCCTGTTCTTTTTTTGTCATCGTTACACCTCGCTTAAAAATTATAAACCAAATATATCATACATATTTTAAAAAGTCTATGTTTTAATTGCCTAAATTATCGTCAGACAAAACCGAAATTTGTAACATATTACTATTGTTTTTTTAATTTACTTCAAAAAGCGACATCTGTATTACTAAGTGTTCAAGGAAATTAAATTACGCAGATGTTCAAGGAAATTAAATTTCGCATTTTTCTTGCAATATTCATGCTAATATTATATACTTTTTCTATTCATATAAACAGTAAGAAAGAAGGGTGTTTTGATGAACGAAAAAACAAAATCAACGCTGCTTGCCCTTTTGCGTGCCGCTGTCGCAATGGTTATCTTTGTGCTTGCCGTTGTCAACTATGAAAAGCTTAAAAATATTGACGTGCGCGCAATAGTAAACTCAAGCGCAAACGTTGCCGTTGCTGTCGGCGCAATACTCGGCGTCTACTTTGTCAAGTCCGTTTTGTTCATCATTCCCGCGTCGCTCATTTATATTTCGGTCGGAATGGCGTTTCCCGCGCCGCAGGCGATTCTTATCAATCTTTGCGGCATCATTGTTGAGGTGAGCGCAACCTATTTACTCGGCTTGTTCCTCGGTGGTGATTATGTTAACCGCCTGCTTGCAAAAAACAAGGGCGGACGGAAGATACTTGAGAAAAAGTTCAACGATAATTTTTGGGTGCTGCTCGGTATCCGTGCGCTGCCGGTTTTTCCCATAGACTTTGTGTCGCTTTTCTGGGGCGCTTCAAAGTGTAAGTTTTTGCGATACTTCCTTGCCTCAGTTGCCGGAATAATGCCGCGCGTTATTCTTTTCACCATTCTCGGAGACGGAATTTACGATTATATTCCGATTCATCTCATCGTCAAAATCATCATCTGCGCAATACCCGTCGGAGTAGTTGTTTACCTTATCCGATACTTTGTCAAGCAGAAAAAAGGCGAAGCCGCGGCGGCAGAACCGAAAAGCGTTCAGCTTCCGGAAGAACTGAAAGAAGAAGGTTAAAAAAGATGTCATTATACGAGCTTTTTATTCTTGCGGTCGGTCTTTCAATGGACGCATTTTCGGTTGCCGTCTGCAAGGGTCTTTCGGTGCAGAAGCTGCAAAAAAAGCATTACTTCCTTATTGGCGCATGGTTCGGAGGCTTTCAGGCGTTAATGCCGGCGATAGGCTACTTCCTCGGCAGCACATTCAAAAAGTACATTGACAGCTATGATCATTGGATTGCATTTGTTCTGCTGACCCTCATCGGTGCAAATATGCTAAGGGAAGCGTTTTCCAAAGGGGAGGAGAACGATGAAAAGGACGCCTCGTTCGCGTTCAAATCAATGCTTGTGCTTGCCGTTGCAACAAGTATTGACGCGCTTGCTGTCGGAGTTTCGTTTGCAATTTTGCCTCAGGTGAACATCACTGCGGCGGTGCTGTTCATCGGGGTGGTTACGTTCGTCCTTTCTGCCGTTGGACTCAAGGTCGGCAACATTTTCGGAGCTAAGTACAAAAGCAAGGCTGAGATTGTCGGCGGCGTGATACTCATTCTTATCGGCTTGAAAATTCTGCTTGAGCACCTCGGTGTGTTCGGATAAAATTCATAGCGGCAGTTTTAATGACATTTTGCTTTCAAGAAACGCAAAGGCAAGTTTATAAGCGACTTCATTTTTTCACTATTCCCTCTTGCTTCTTACTTCAAAAAAATCCCGTCAAGATTGATACAAGAAAGACTTTGCCCTAAAAATGGGGTTTAAAGTCTTGCACGGGTATTCTGCGGGTTTCAAATTTTAGAAAATTAGCCGATGGGGGTTTCAAAATATTCAAAATGTATTGCATTTCTTCTAAAAAGGTGATATAATTAAATATGCAAAACAAATTACATATTGGGTAGGGGAGATTTTTTTCATTTCATAGGGTGTATTATACCCTTTTTGTGAACACAATAGTTTTATGAATCTGGTAAAAACGCAAATTCTAACAAGCTATTGTGTACTGGAGAATTCCTCACTACTTGTAATTCTTTTTGGCGACAATCGGAGTTTGCGCTTTTCGGTGCGGTAACTTCGGTTGCCGCACTTTTTTATTTTATATCTTTATTCAGGAGGAAAAGAAATGAAAAGAACG
>JAEDEQ010000006.1 GCA_016293225.1 Clostridiaceae bacterium | reverse complement strand
CGCATCGGCTTCGGATACGGCGTACCCTTGAGCTTATGGAGATAAAGCTCCATAATGTCGCGCAAAAAGACCTTGACCGAAAAAGCGTCCATTGCAAGGTGGTGAAGCTTCATGAAGATTCCGTTATAGCCCTCGGCAAGCTTCATGAGCTTTATTGTATGAATTTCGCAAAAGAACATCGGAATTTGCTTGTGGGAAAATTCAAGCAGCTTCTGGTGCGCTTCTTCAAGCGGCATATCGCTGTAATCCCATGTTTCAATCTGCATTTCGCTTTTCGGCGTAATATACTGGATTACCTTGTACTGCTCGTCCGGCATAAAGCGCATTCGCATCGTGTCGCAGCGCGCAATAGCCTCCTCAACCGCCTCTTTCATGAGATCAAAGTCCATTTCTCCCTGCCAGTAATAGCCGGAGCCGATGTTGTTGACGGGATAGTCCGCGCCGTACTGCATGGACATGAACAGCATGAATTGCTGCGGAGTTGCAAGCGGAAAAGCAGTGACTTTCTCACCTGTGGGTAAAGTTCTTTCAAGCATTATGATTCCTCCTTGTTTTTGCCGGAAAATCAACCGACTCCTTTATAATAGAACTCAGTGCGTTTGATTTTGCCCGTTGAGGTGCGTTCAAACGGTTTTTCTCTAAGCCTGAAAGCAAAAATCTGGCGGTCAGACGGCGATTCAATGTTAACACGGTCAACAATTTTTTGAATTTCGCCGTTTATATCTGTAATGTCGTGAGCCTGAGCAAACTGCATATCGGGATATATTTCGGCAATAAACTTGTCGTTTTCACCCACGACTACTATTTCCTTTACCACACCGTCGTCAACAAAGCGGTTCTCAATTTCCTCGGGCGAAACATTTTCGCCGTTTGAAAGAATAATGAGGTTCTTTTTTCTTCCGGTCAGATAGATATGGCTGCCTTTGAGATAGCCGAGGTCGCCGGTATGGAGAAAGCCGTCTTCGGTGAAAGCTGCGGCGGTCTCCTCGGGACGCTTATAATAGCCGAGCATGACCGAGGGACCTTTAACCTGAATTTCATCGTCAACAATTCTGACCTCATTGACGGAAAGAACCTTTCCGTTGGAATACTTGTTTTTGACATCTGTAAAGTCCGAGGTGGAAATTCTCGGGCTGCATTCGCTCATTCCGTAACCCTGACGGACAGTTATGCCATATTTTTCAAACCCGTCAATGAGTGAGGCGGAAAGGAAAGCTGAACCGGCAATCATTCGCCTGAAATTCCTGCCAACAACTTTTTCTGCCGCTTCTCTCGGGGTGAGGTCAGGATTCTGCCTTTCGGTTATTCTGATTCTTGTGAGTATTGATTTGCAAAGGGCAGGAACAATTCTCATGATGGTCGGCTCAAAGCGCAGCAGATTATCATAAAGGTTGACAAGCGAACCGTTGAGGCAGAGGGTTCCGCCGTCATAAAGCGTTTTGAGCACATCGCACGCATAGCAGAAAACATGGTGCATCGGCAGAACGGAAAAGCTGACGTCCGTTGACTCAAGGGCATATTCGTTATAGCAGGTGTTTGCGGCAAGGTTACGATTGGAGAGCATAACTCCTTTTCTGCGTCCCGTTGTGCCTGAAGTATAAATGATGAGCGAGCAGTGGTCAGGGAATTCCTGAATGGCTGAAAGCTTGTTAAAAAACGATCCTGTCTTATATTTTTCAAAAACATCGTCAAACCACTGTGCATTTCCGAGGGAAACAATGCTTTTCAGGCCGGGATATCTTTTCTGGACTTCCCTTGCCTTTTCGTTGAAAGCATCCTCGCAGAAGAGCAGTTCAATGTCTGCGTCCTCAAAAAGTTCAGCTGCTTCGTCAACACTGATGTCCGGAGCAAAAGGAACAACAACATTTCCGCTGAAAATCATTCCGGTAAGGCAAGCAATGTATTCATAGCTTGTGCTTCCGATGAAAGCGATGTGAATACGCTCCCTTTTTACCGAACGGATATAACGGCAGATTGAAAGGCAGTCTTCACGGAATTGCGCATAGCTTTTTTTCATGACTTTGTTGTCTCTGATATAGCGGCAAAAATCCTTTTCGCCGTATTCTTCTGCAGCATAATCAACAAGTTGTCTGACGGTGCTTATTTTACTCACGCTTTAATATCCTCCTTATACTTCCTCTTGATTTTCAGACTTGTGGTTTTCGGGAACTCGGTGTCTCTGGTCTTTATCTGGAGAATCCTCTTGTAGGTCGGGAGAGTGGCGTTGTACTTTTTAACGTCCTCTTTGATTCTTTCCTTTGCGTCCGGGCAAAGCTCCTCGTCAAGATAGAATTCTGCGGTGATGAGGTTGTCCTCCTCGGAAACAATGACTTCCTTGACATAATCGAGCCTTGTCAGCTGGTCTTCAAGCTCCTCGGGGGAAACATTCTTTCCGTTTGAAAGAACAATGAGATTCTTCTTTCTTCCGACATAGAACAGGAAGCCGTCTTCGTCAATATAACCGAAGTCGCCTGTTTTGAACCAGTCTCCGTCAAAGACGGAGGCGGTAGCTTCCGGATCCTCAAAGTAGCCGACCATTACGTTGTCTCCCTTAACGCAGATTTCTCCAACGCCGTCTTCATCGGGATCTTTGATTTTGATCTCGCAGCCCATTGGTTTTCCGCAGGAGCCGAACTTGTAGTTTTCATAGGTTGAAATGGTAATTCCCGGCGAGCACTCGGTTGTGCCGTAGCCGTTGAAGACTTCAACTCCGAGGTCGCTGAGTCCCTTTTCATAGACCGGGTCAAGGTATGCGCCGCCGATAACGATATATTCAAGCTCGCCGCCGAGACCGTCGATAACCTCCTTAAAGAGCTTTCTTCTGATATCTATTCCGAGCTTTTCGCGCAGGAAGTTGCTCAGCTTGATACCCTTGCGCAGCTTTTCGGCCTTGCCGCTCTTTTCGGCGGTGCGCCAGATGGTTTTATAAATGGTTTCAATAAGAAGCGGAACGCCGGCAATGTTCTGCGGGTGATATTTTTTCATATCCTGCGGAATGTCCTTGAGCGAGCGGCAGATATAGCCCCAGCCGCTGAAAACATTGACAAGGAACAGCGCGCTTGCCCAGGCAAAGGTATGGTTCATCGGCAAAAAGCCGATTGCGTGGTGACCCTGAATGAGCCTTGCCGAAGAGACGGCGGAGGACATGATGTTTTTGTGGCTGAGCATTACGCCCTTGCTTTTTCCTGTTGTTCCGGAGGTGAAAACGATGGTTGCAATGTCCTCCGGAAGGGGAGGCTCGTCAAGATAGCACTTGTTTCCGGCCTTGATATCGGCATGGCCGGCCTCAATAAGCTCATAAAAATCGCTGATCTTTATGTATTCCGTAAGGCAGACGCCGTCAGCTTTTTTGAGCTTTTCAACAGTGGTAGCAAAATCATCAGAGTAATAGATAGCGTTGCAGTGGCTTCTTCTCATAATGTCGATGATATCATCGTCCATGAGCTTTGCGTCAAGGGGAATAACGGTGTATTTTCCGGTGAGAATTGAATAAAAGCAGGCAATCCAGTAATAGCTGTTGTCGCTGAGGATAGCAACCTTCTTGCCGGAAAGGCCGCGCATATAGAGATTCTGGCCGAGACCTACCGTGTCATACCAGACCTCGTTAAAGGTTTTTGTGCGCTCCTTTGTGCGCGTTTCAAGGTAAACATACTGCTTTTGATCGCCTGCCTTGATATGGCCGTATTCGATCATTTCGCGTGCGGTTTTAAAATCGGGTACTTCGATAAAGGGATGCGGTGCTTTCATTTTTCTTGCCATGTTTTTTTCTCCTATCCAAAAAATATAATAAAACTCCTGAAATCACACAGGCAATTTTGAGACCGACACTGTGTTGATTCACGCTAAAAGTATACACCGTGTTACAATTTTAATCAACGGGTTTTTAAGTTAAAATATAAACAAATTATGAATACTTTATTTAAATTTGACGGCTTATAAACAAAAACTGACTTTATGTTGGAGTTACGGAATGAAATTTGAGCAGCGGCTCACCGAAAAAGCTTTTTTTATAAAAAAACGCAGGCCTTGCTTGTTGATTCGGGGGCATAAAAAAGGGGCTGTCACATTCAGTAACAGCCTCATTAATATTACCAAAGCTTTTAAGCCCTTGCCGGACTTCCGGCGGCAAGGGGGTGAATTTTTCCGGTTTATTTCACCGTTACCTTTTCGGCATTGCTCCATTCCGAGCAGAAAGCGGTTGTCTTTTTGCCCGAGGTTACGTTTTTATAGGTTCTTATCCGGACAAAGTAAACGCCCTTTTCCTGAGCAGGAAGCCATTTTTCTGTTGATAAGGCACCGATTTTCAGATGCTTTACGCTTTTGTCCGAAAAGTCGGGGTCGGTGCCGTACTCAATGATAAAGCCGGTGATGTCCTCCTGCTTTTTCCATGAAAGGTCAATACCTTTTAAAAGCGGCTTTGCTGATTTGATTGACGTTTTGTGCGGAACAATGCTGAACTCAAGCTCTGTTTTTCCCTTGTATTTGTTTTTGAAAACCACCCTGACCGAGTATTTTCCTATTTCCTTGCGGCCGCCTGAAAAAGCGAGGGTGTAGTCAATGTTTTCCCTGAGGGTGTTTCCGTCGCTGTCCTTTACGGTGACGGTCGGGGTAACAACCTTTTTGCTGCAGGTGAACGATGTCTTTGAAAGCGAAACGCTTTTTATTTTATGTATCAAACGTTTTTCGGTATGTCCGCAGACTTTGCAGGTTCCGATTGCTTCGCCGTTCGTCTTCATCGTTGCCGGTGCTTTGACCTTGAACACATATTTGTGCTGCGTAAGCTTAGGGATAACGAGCTGATTTTTCAAAACCTCCCTGCAGACCTTGCAGTAAGCGCCATCGGTAAGACCGCTTGTTTCGCAGGTTGCGGGACGGCCGGGCTTTGTAACAACGGTGTTAAGCGCGCCGTTCTTTGTTACTTTGTGGTTGCAGACGCGGCTTTCATCGGTGACGGAAAGGGGAACCGAAAGCGAATCGTTAACGGCGGCCTTTATCGCAGGAAGATAGGTCCTTGAAACCTTTTTAGACTTCGGAACCCATTTGACTCCGTCAATGCTGTAGCCGAGCGAGCGGACAAAGGTCATTGCCGCCGTATACTGGCCGAGCGCATTGAGGTGGCGTCCGTCGCGGTTGAGCCGGTCGCCGATGTAGCTCGTCCTGAGGTTCTGAACGGCTGTTCCCACGGGAATGAGCACGGTGAAGCTGCTGTCCGGAACAATTTTGTTTCTGACAGCGCGGCAGATGGAATCATACATAAAGCTCTGATCGAAGTTATAAACCGAGAAGCTTTCCTTGCTGTATTTTTTTGAAAAAGCCCAGGTCATGTGCCAGCAAAGCTTTGTTGTGGGGCAAGGTCGGTTTTTCAAAATGTAGTTGACCATGAAATCCAGATCATGGTTATAGCTTTTTTCAACACCGCTTAAGGGGCTTGACTGCTGAAGAGTGACATAGTCCCAGTTTTCGTCCCTCAGCGCGGAAAGGAGGCTGACGTCGCTGTATACCTTTGCTTTTCCGCTTTTGTTTTTGCTGTATTTATAAACGGGCAAATCGCCCTCTGCATTGGCTCTGTGGGTTTTAAGGTCGCAGGCTGAAATGTGCATGCTTGCAACAACAATATACTTTGCACCGGCATTTTTTGCAACCTGATAAAGGAACTTTACGGCGTCGTCGCTGAAGCTGTTGCCGATTACAAGAACCCTGAAGCTTTTGGGAAAGGTCTTTCTTCTTTCGGCAATGAGAGTGTTGAGCTCAGCCGTAAAAGAGTCGTCGTTGAGAGAAACCGCCGCCCTGTCGGAAAGCTTTCCTTTTGCGGCAAAATATTCCGCACGGAAATTTTCGAGCGCCGGCAGCGAAGTTTTGTCAACGTTCTTCCATTTTTGGGAGGACGGGCCCATGCTTGCGTTGAAAGCTTGCATTTCAACCGAGGGGGAGGGGCCGTCGTAGCTTACGTCAGGATAAGGAAAGGACTGAGAAGCGCTTCCCTTTGCAAAAGCAACTGCCGCAGAAGAAAGAATTACAAGCAAAAAAAGCGCAGCTGCAAAGAATAAACAGATTTTTTTAAACTTCATTATATGGTATCTCCGTTTTGTGTTTACAAGTACCGCCCGGTTTTTGTCAGCCGCCGTAAAGCGCGGCATCGCGTATTACGGGGTTGCTTCTTGACTGAGTGATAACGAATCTGATTTCATCGGTTCCGGCGCACGGGGGAAAGCGGACAATCCTTTTGCTTCCGACCGTTGTTCCGGCATATACTTTCCTGAAGCCGAGGGGAGCTTTGAAGAAAATCTCAAACCTTTCAATGCGCTGACCGAAGGAGGTGTCCTCACGGATAACGAGGGTGCGCACTCTCTGCTTTTTTGGAAGAGAGAAAATCAGCGCGCCATCGCCCTTTTGGAGCCTGCAGTTTTCAAAGCCCGGCGCCATTTCGGCTCTTTCGGTTGCGGCGGAAAAGAGGAGCCTTTTGAAAAAGGCTCTGTCAACGCGGTTTTTAAAGTCTTCAAGCAGCTTTACATCGTCCGGTTCAATAATTCCGTTTTTAGAGGGCGGAACATTGAGCAGAAGCAGGGCATTTCCGCCAACGGTGCGAAAGTAGATTTTTTCAAGCTGCCTTGCCGTCCTCGGACGCGGACGCGGACTGTAAAACCAGTCCATGTGTATTGAAACATCGGCCTCACCCTGCGACCAGACAAGCTGCCTGCGGTTTGAAAGCGCCTTCCTTGAGCCAAGGTCCTGTTCGCAGCGGTCAAAGGACTGCAAAGCCTGCGCTTCGCCTGCGTCCCGCTGGGAGCCTTTCATAATCTCCTCAACGGAAACGGCGTTTTTTGCAATAACGCTCCACTCGCTTTCGCGCACCTTGCCGGCCTCGTTTCCAATCCAGCGCACGTCAGGGCCGCAGTTGCAGATGGCGGCGCCCGGCTGAAGCGAACGGATAACTTTATAATAACGCTCAAAGTCATATGTAAAGTCCGGAGCGTCCTGACCCTTGGCGCCGTCAAACCAGAAGGTGAAGATATCGCCGTAATTTGTGCAAAGCTCGGTAAGCTGATTGACAAAGTAATCGTCATAGCCCTTTGTGCCGTAGGTGCTTTCGTGCCTGTCCCACGGGGAAAGATAAATTCCGAAAAGCAGACCGTACTTTTTGCAGCTTTCGGAAAGCTCTTTAACAATATCGCCCTTTCCGTTTTTATACGGGCTGTTTTTGATGCAGTGCTCAGTATAGGCGCTCGGAAAAAGGCAGAAGCCGTCGTGGTGCTTTGCGGTGAAGATGACGCCGCGGCTGCCGGATTTTTTGATAACCCTTGCCCATTGGTCGGTATCAACGTCTGCAATATCGAACTGCTCCGGCTTTTCCTTTCCGGTGCCCCATTCGTTTCCGGTGCAGGTGTTCATTCCGAAGTGGACAAAGGTGTAGTATTCATAGTCCGCAAACCTTTTTTGAAGCTCTGTGGGTCTCACCGCATTAAGCCGCCGCACAAGCTCATCGTTGAGCGCGGCGCCGCAGTTGCCTTTGTCCCAGGAGACAAAAGTCTTTTTCGGACGGCCGAGCGGAAAAACAACATTGCAAAAAGAGGTGAAAAAGTTTTTTGTTGCCGTCATTAAAAGACCTGCCTTTCCTGATAAGATGACCTTGAGCAAAAGCGAAAGCCCGGCTGTGCCGCCGAATTTATATATCTTATTAATCATACCACAGAAAAGGAGGCATTGTCAATTTTTCTGCAAGGGAAACGGCAATTTAAGAAATTTTAATGCATGCGCCGCAGCGCAAAATTATCCGCGATGTTGTAACACCGCACGGGCGGCAGCGTATAATGAGGATGAAAGCAGGACGGAGAACAAACACTGTTCACCGCTCCTTTCGAAAGGAGGGCAGACAATGGCTTGCAATAACTTGTTCGGTTCAAACAGCTGCACATGGATCATTCTCATTCTGATCCTTTCCTGCGTATTCGGAGACGGCTTTTGCTGCGGAAACAACAACAACTGCTGCGGTTGCGAAAGAGACTTTTCAAACAACAACTGCGGATGCGGCTGCTGACAGAGGAACACCCGTTAGGGTTGCGAAAAAACGCTGATTATCTCTCTTAATGCAAAGGAAACCGCCGTGCAATGCGGCGGTTTCCTGCTGTTATGCGTATAATTTTTCTGAAGTCGGTTTACATAATGTTAAAAAGATTCTTGAGCAGCCAGAACAGAGTGTTGAAAAGGTTCAGAAGCTTTCTGAGGCTTATCTCTGCGGAGTCGTTTTCGTCCGCAAGGTCAAGCTCCGTAACCTTGCTCAGAAGCAGGCTGTTGCTTTCATACTGAAGATACTGCGAAAACTGCTCGTCGCTGTCAACGGTGAACTGCTCCTTGGAGTGGAAAATTTTCATTATCAACTCGTTAACGGAGTTGGGGAAAACATCGTGCGGAAGGTCCTTGATGAACCAGGTATAGTCAGGGAAAAGGCAGGTTGAAGCGTCAACCTTGAGGTCGGGGGAGATATACTTGCCCTTTCCGGCCTTTTCCTGCGCATTTATGTAGGAATCCGGAAGCAGCTGTTTGATATCGGCACAGGTCGCGCCGTAGGACGCTGTTTCAAGCTCAACAAGGTTATCCGCCTGCTTCATGCAGTCCTTGAAAAGCGGCGCAAGCTGAATGTTGTACTTTGCAATGACCGCAACCTTCATGCCCTGCTGCTTGCACTTTTTGAGCGTCTGCGGGAACTTCTGGAAAACATTGTAGTGATACCAGTCAATTTTTTCAATGAGCTTTGCATACTTTGCCTTGCCCTCAAAAACGACCTGCTTTGCTTTTTCGTAATAGTCGTCCCTGACCATTGTCCAGAAGCCCGGGCAGGTGCCGTAAACGGCAAGGACAATTCTCGGATAGAGGGTTCTTGCAATGTCTCTGTATGCCTTTTCAACATTTTCTATTACATAATCCGTTAAGTAGAAAGATTTGCTCAGCTTATAGCCGAGGGTAACAAGGCTGCGGGAAAGGTTGTCCGAGCCGTCGGACGCGCTGTTTTTGAGGTAGCCGTCGCCGTATTTTTCAATGGCCTTGCAGTCAAAAATAACATCGCCGGTGAAAAAGGCGCTGAGAGGAACAATGCCCTGGTTTGAAGCGGCGTAAAAGATTGCCGTATCGACCTTTGAGCAGCCGTACATGGTGAGGTATGCGCTGATAACGGTTGAACCGAGGCAGCGGCCGATGAGCTGAACCTTCCTTTTTCCTGTAACAGTGAGCACCTTATTGATGTATTCGTTAAGAAGCTTTGCGTTTTCACGCGGGTCAATCCGACCGTCATAGCTGAACTGATAATCGGTGATTGAAAAGTTTGATTTTTTCGCTTTCGGCTCGGCGTTCGGCTTTGCGTGGGTGCCGTTTGAGATCTCGCCGTTGTCGTCAAGAACATAGTTTTTATATTCCTCTTCAACAAGCTTATAGATGGCGTCACTCAGCTCGTTCCAGTCGCTGTTCGGCGAAATAAGACTTTTAATCCATGCCGTTGCAAGGTTGTTGACGTTGTTTTTAATAGCCTTTTCAATTCCGTCGGTGGGATAGATCTTGTTCTCGTTTTTATCGTATATCCAGGTGCCTCGGCCTATGACGTAGACAACGGGAAGGTCGTTTTCGTAGTATTCGGCAGCGGACGCAGCCGGCGAAAGAACGGCAGCGGCGCAAAGAACCGCAAGAAACAGCGAAAGAACGCGGGTTAATGTTCGTTTCATAGGTTTTGCCTCCTTGTTCTGAAAAAAATCTCAACATAATAATAGCACAACGGCAAGGCATTTTCAAGGACAGGGCTGAAAAATTAACAAATTGGTTCGCGGCGAGAATTAACACTAAAGACTGAAAAAAAACAGCCGCCGCAAAAAAAGCGGCAGCTGAAGAATATATCTCTCGGGTTAATCAGCGGTTCTTGATTGCGCTGACAAGCTTGAAGATGGGTTCGAGATAGGTCATTATCCAGTTGTAGATGCTTGAAATAAAAGCCTTAACGCCGAAGAAGCTCAAAATGTTGTCAACCTTTGTTCCTCCGATGTGCTCATCGAAAGGATCGGCAAGGTCAGCGTTGCAGTAGGGATTTTCCGCGTCATAGAGAACATCTTCTCCTCCGGTGATTGTAAAATCAAACGTCCTTGTTCCGGCTGCGGAAACGGTACCCATCTGGATATACGAAACGGTCAGCTCGTCCTTTGCGGCGTTGATGTCGGGAATTTCACCGCTGAAAGGAAGATAGACGGTTTCTCCGGCCTTGATGACTTTCTGGGTGAGGGATTTAAAGTAAAGCTTGCTGCGTTTTGCCGTCAGACCGATAACCTTGATTGAATACTCCTTTGAAAGGTTTTTGATGTATACGCCGCGGCTTTCCTGCGAAAGGAAGCCGACCGGAGCGTTGTCAAACCTGATGTGTATTTCGTTCTTCGGATTCTGCGAATATTCAAACTGAGGATAGCTTTCGCTTGAATAGATATCCTCAATCTCGTCCGTGAAAAGGAGCTTTGAGCAAAGGTTCTTGGTGTAATCGTCCCACCAGACCTGACCGTGGAGCTGTCCGTCAACAAACCAGGTGTTTTCCGGAAGATACGCATAGGAGGCGTCAACCTCCATTGAGGGCGAAACGTGATTGTGAGAGGGATCGGTGCAGTTTGTTCCGGTTTTTTTGTAACCGTCGCAGAAGCGCTGTCCGAGCGGTGCGCAAACGCTGCCGCTGGTCGAATAGCAGGCAAGGATACCGTCTGAGTTCACCTGTCCGCCGGTGATGACAGCTCTGCCCGTTCCGGAAATGATTGAAACCCTTGTGCCGTGAGCCTGAGCGTTTTTGAATGCTTCGGTATAGTTCGGCATAATTTCATAGTGCATCTTGTCGCTTGCTTCAATTATTTTTGCGTTTGCCACCGGGTCAAGGTACATTTCCTTGTATTGCTCATAGTATTCGGGCGGCATAAAGTCCCAGACGCTGCCCCAGTTGCCGACAACATCGTCAAAAATTTCGTCAACCAGAGCGTTTGCAAGGTCGTTAACAAGGCCGAGACGGCTGATGACCATGAGAAATTCAAGTTCGGTCTCGGTGAAGGCGCCGACCTGGGCGTATTCAACAAGGGTGTGGAAGTCAATGTCAAGATTTCTTGAAATGATATCGTTGAGGAAGTATGCGCCCCTGAGAGCCGGGTGGAACATTACGGCCGACTCGGTGTCGCCGAGATCACCGTAAAGGCTGAGATAAACGCCGACAACCATTCCTCCGTGGCTGAGTCCGTAAAGGCTGACCTTGTCCGAACCGGTGTATTCCTTAACGGCTTCAACATATCGTCTCAGATCCTGAGCGCACTTGATTGCGCCCTGGCGGAAGTCAATGTGAGCGTTGAAGATGTTTTCGCCGCCTATCTGCGAGGCAAAGTGGCAGTTGATTTCCGGAAGGTGGAGCATACCGGAGCTTTCGCCGTATTTGTCAACAAAATACTTTGTTGTTGTGGTTGCGGGGTCGGTGAGGGCTGCGGTGACGTTATACTTGCTTGTTCCGTCATCGTTGTTTGCAAGAACGCCGTAAAGCTCCCTGACGGAGTCTCCGACCGTTTTAATAAGCAGCTCCTTATCGCCGGCGCCGAGCATACCGAGGCTGATTCCGAGCGCGCCGAGACGTTCGAGAACCTTGTCGATAATGGGCTTTGCCTGAACGCCCCAGACGTGCTCTTCGGTTTCAAGGCCGTAGTCAAGATAAAGCTCCGAGGCGCTGTAGCCCGGAACGATGATGAGCGGCGTAACCTTTTCTTCGGCTGCGGCGGCAACCGAAACGCAGGATAAAAGCAACACCAGCGAGAGAAGAACGCTCAAAAATTTCTTCATTATTTTTCCTTCTTTCTTCGGCATTTTTCAAATCACGGGAAAAACACCTTAAATTTAGCTTAAAAAGTATAGCACAGTTTGTCCCGGTTAGCAAGACCAAAACAGGAAAAAACAAGACAAATGACGATTTTATTGCCTTTGAGCTTGAAAATCCGGAATATCTTTGTCTGCTATGCTAATCAGTCTATTATACTTGACAAATAAAATCAGCATGGTAAAATCAATAAGTCAATAAAAAATATCTGTAAAGAGGTTAATCATGAGCAATTTTTCAAACTTCAAAGCAAGGGTGAAATCCATGAGCTTAAAGCGCATGAATATGTATATCACTCAAATCCATAAAAATTACGGAGCAAACCGTCTGCTGACCGCTGCGGATATGTGCGTCTGCGCGGCAAAAAGGGGAATCGGCTATCTTGATTACACCGTTTTCGGCTTTGCAAAGGTCAAGGGCGCAAAGCGCGACACTTTCCTCACCTATAACAAGAACGTTGCCCTTTCCTCAATGGCGAATGACCCACAGTATACGCCGTTTTTTAAGGACAAGCTCAAATTTGACGAGGCGTTTTCGGAGTTTATCGGCAGGGAATGGCTGAATCTTGAAAAGGCGGACGAAAAGGAATTTGCCACCTTTTGCAAAAAGCACGGCACTGTTTTTGCAAAATTTCCGCGCTCGTTCGGCGGCCAGCAGATTGAAAAAATCGAAACGGATGAAAACACCGATTTCTCTGCTCTTTATAACACTCTCAAGGAAAACGGACAGGTGCTTATTGAAGAAGAAATCAAACAGCACCCGGCAATGAACGCCCTTTGCCCAAGCTCCGTCAATTCGATAAGAATTGTAACTCTGCGCGATAAAAACGGCGCCGTTCATTATCTCTATTCGCTTCTGCGCTTCGGAAACGGCACAAAGGCGGTCGATAACATCACAAGCGGCGGAATGTATCTTCTGCTTGATAAAAACGGAAAATCCGCCTCAAAGGCGTTTTGCGACAAGACCGGACTTTTCTATGACGCTCACCCGATGACGGGAACCGACCTTTTGAATTTTGAGGTCCCGATGCACGAGCAGGCGGTTGAGCTTTGCAAAAAGGGCGCCGATGTTGTGCCGCAGGTCGGCTATATCGGCTGGGATGTTGCCGTTACGGAAAACGGCCCCGTGCTCATTGAGGGCAACGTTCTTCCCGGCTACGATATGTTCCAGAACTACAACCTTTCCGGAAAGGACACGGGCATTCTTCCCGTTATCCACGCAATTCCGGGTTATGAGAACCTGTGATTGTGCAAAAAAACGGTGTATAATATATATGTTGCACTCTTTCATGAAAGATGAGGTATCATAATGTTTGTCGATAAGGCGAAAATTTTAATCAAGGCGGGAGACGGCGGCCACGGCGCCGTTGCTTTCCACCGCGAAAAATATATCGCTTCGGGCGGCCCGGACGGCGGCGACGGCGGAAAAGGCGGCGACGTTGTTTTTGTTGCCGACAGCAACATTTCCACCCTTGCCGATTTCAAGTATAAGCGCAAGTATAAAGCGCCCAACGGCGCGGACGGCTCCGGGTCAAGAAAAAGCGGAAAAAAGGGCGAGGACCTGATTATCCGCGTTCCGCCGGGAACCGTTATCCGCGAGGCGCAAAGCGGCGTTGTAATGTGCGATATGTCCTCGGACGAGCCGTTTGTTGCCGCAAAGGGCGGCAAGGGCGGCTGGGGCAACTGCCACTTTGCAACCCCGACGCGCCAGACTCCGCGCTTTGCAAAGGCAGGCGCTCCCGGTGAGGAATGGGAGGTTACGCTTGAGCTAAAGCTCCTTGCCGACGTCGGTCTTTTAGGCTTTCCGAACGTCGGAAAATCCAGCTTCATCTCCGTTGTCAGCGAGGCAAAGCCCGTTATTGCGGACTACCACTTCACAACGATAACGCCCGTGCTCGGCGTTGTTTCGCTCGGCGAGGGCACGTCGTTTGTAATTGCGGATATTCCCGGTCTTATTGAGGGCGCAAGCGAGGGCGTAGGGCTCGGTCACGAATTTTTGCGCCACGTTGAACGCTGCCGTATGCTCATTCATATTGTTGATGTTGCCGGAAGCGAGGGCAGGGACCCCAAGGAGGACTTTGAAAAGATTAACCTTGAGCTGGAACGCTTCAATCCCGAGCTTGCAAAGCGACCGCAGATTGTTGCCGGAAACAAGATTGACCTTGCAACAGAGGAACAGCGCGAGGACTTCAGGAAGTATATTGAAGACCGGGGACTTCAGTATTTTGAAATGTGCGCGCCCATTCTTGAGGGTACGAGGGAGGTTATCAATGCGGCTGCGGCCATGCTTGCAACTCTCCCTGCGGTCAAACGCTTTGAAAGCGAGGAGATACCCCTTGAGGTTGTGCTCAAAAAGAAGAACACCGGCTTTTCCGTTACAAAGGAGGACGGCGTATACATTGTTGACGCGCCGTGGCTTGCCTCCATCATTGCGCGCACGGACATGGACGACTATGAATCGCTTCAGTATCTTCAGCGGGTTCTTGTTTCCAGCGGAATAATTGACGCTCTGCGCGAAAAGGGCGTTGAAGAGGGCGATACGGTCAGTATCTATGACTTTGAATTTGAATTTGTAAATTAAAGGAACAGAAAAAATGAGATTTTTTGACGGGGACTGCAATCCCTCGCAGTTAAGTCCGCTCACGCTCGCCTTTGTGGGAGACGCGGTGTTTGACCTCTTTGTGCGCGAAAGGCTTGTATGCCTTGCAAACAGACCGGTGAACCGGCTCCATTCCCTTGCCGTTTCGCTTGTCAAGGCCTCCTCGCAGGCAAGGGCGGCAAAAAGACTTTCGGAAAAACTTACCGAAAAAGAGCTTTCCGTTTTGAAACGCGGAAGAAATGCCCATACTAACCATAAAGCAAAAAATGCGAGTGAAAGCGATTATCACTATGCAACCGGGCTTGAGGCGCTTTTCGGGTTTCTCTATCTGAGCGGAGAGAGCGACCGCCTCAGGGAACTTTTTGAGCTCACCCTCGATTGTATTGAGGAGGACTCTGTGGTTCAGGCAGCTGCAGATTAAGCTTTCACCGCGGTGAAAGCGGGGCGTTCTTTTGAAAGGAAAACGGGTCTTTTCGGATTCTTTGTTTGTCATTCTCGGCGCGGCGGTCTACAGCGCCGCCGTGAATATGTTCGCCGTTCCGAACTCTATTGTTCAGGGCGGCTTCACGGGGCTTGCAACAATGCTCAACCATCTTGTTCCGGCAATGCCTGTCGGTCTTTCAATCTTCCTTTTCAATGTTCCGCTGTTTGTCCTTGCCGGGTTCATGATAGGAAAACGCTTTGTTATAAGGACAATCTTTGTTACGGCGTTTTTTACCCTTGTTATCGACGCGCTTTCCCCGTTCACTCCGCATTATACGGGCGACACGCTTCTGGCGGCGCTTTTTTGTGGCGTGCTTTCCGGTGCGGGACTGGGTCTTGTTCTCCTTGCCGGCGCAACAACGGGCGGAACGGAGCTTGCAGCAACCCTTGTGCGCAAAAAAAGGCCGCTTGCTTCAATGGGCAGCATAATGCTCATTTTTGATCTTGTTGTTATTGCTCTTTCGTGGGCGGTTTTCGGAAAGATTGAAAGCGTTATGTATGCAGCGGTGACGCTTTTTGTCTCCTCAAAGACCATTGATCTGGTGCTTTACGGCGCAGACCACAGCAAGCTGCTGTTCATCATTACATCAAAGGAAAAGGAGATTATTGAAAAGATAACAAGGCAGGCCGGGCGCGGCGTAACGGCGCTGAACGTCACCGGCGGCTATACGGGAAAGGAAAGGACGCTCCTGCTTTGCGCCGCAAGGGCAAGCGAGGCGTCGCTCATCAGCAGGATGATACGCGAGACGGACAAGGACTCGTTCACGGTCATTACCGAGGCCGGCGAGGTGTTCGGAATGGGATTCCGGCTGTAGGCTTCGGTAAAGCCTGAAAAAATCTTCAGTTTTGAAAGGTACGATATATTATGGATTTTACAACATATAAAAACGGAACAACAGAGGGCTTCTGCATTGTTAAAACGGTTGAAAAAAAGGTCAATGTCAAGGGCGTTCCGTATTGCGACTTTACCCTCAGCGACAAAAGCGGCGATATAAACGCAAAGCTGTGGGATTACAAGGAGGACGTCCACGGAGAATATGACACGGGCGACTTTGTCAAGGTCAGAGGAACGCTTTCCAAGTTCAACGGAACGGATCAGTTCCGCATTGACCGCATAAGGCACGTCCGGGAGGAGGACGCGGTCGATATTACACAGTATGTTCCCTCTGCCGAATACGCCGGAAAGGATATGCTTTCACAGATAAGAGGCTACATAGAAAAGATCAAAGACGATGAAATCAGAACGCTGACCGCGGCAATAATTGACGAAACGCAGGAAAAGCTCCTTTTCTGGCCCGCGGCGTTCAAGCTTCATCACGCAATCCGCGGCGGTCTTCTCTATCACACGCTTTCCGTGCTCAAGTTGTGCGACGCGGTTTCAAGGCTATATCCCGCAGTTGACAGGGACGTTCTTTTTGCCGGAGCCATTCTCCACGATATCTGCAAAACAGATGAATTTGACGTCAACAACATCGGTATGGTAAAAAGCTACTCTATGAAAGGCGAGCTTCTCGGCCACCTTGTTATGGGAGCGATGAAGATTGAAGAAAAGGCAAAACAGCTCGGAACGAGCGAGGAAAAGGTCATTCTGCTTGAGCATATGGTAATCTCGCACCACGGCGATCCCGAGTTCGGCGCGGCGGTGCGCCCGATGACCCTTGAGGCGGAGATACTGAATCAGCTTGACACGCTTGACGCAACCGTTTATGAAATTTCGGCGGCGGTTTCCGCCGTTGAAAAGGGCGAATTTACTCAGAGACAATGGGCGCTTGACAACAGAAAACTTTTCAATACGGGAAGAAAGGACGTCTTTCCCAAAGCAAATTTGGAATAAATCACAGCAAAATGCGCATTTTTATGCGGTAAATTGTGTTAAAAGCGAGAAATTAACAAAATAGTGTTGCATTTTTCAGCGAAAAATGAGATAATACATATCGTATATGTCCTTCGGACAGCGGTTTTTTAAGTTTTTTTGCGGACGCGGCTGTCCGGTGCAAAGGAGAAGCATGAGAGTTATTACGGGTTCCGCCCGGGGACGGCGGCTTTTTACACTTGAGGGTAACGATGTTCGCCCCACGACTGACAGGGTCAAGGAGGCGCTGTTCAGCATCGTTCAGTTTGAGCTTGAGGGCAGGCGTGTGCTTGATCTTTTTGCAGGCTCCGGCCAGCTCGGCATTGAGGCGCTTTCACGGGGAGCAAAAAGCGCCGTGTTCGTTGACCTTTCAAAAAAGGCGGCAGACGTTGTCAGGAGGAATCTTGAGCTTACCGGACTTTCAAAAAACGCCTCTGTCATCTGCGGCGACAGCCTCTCCTTTTTGAAAACTCACTCCCCGGAGTTTGACATCGCTTTCCTCGATCCGCCGTATTCCACCGGCCTTTTGCAGGAGGCGCTGGGGCTGGTTCCCAACGTGATGAACAAAGGCGGCTGTATCATTTGCGAAGCTCCGCAGGATGAAAAAATGCCCGAAAGCGCCGCAGACTTCAGGCTCGTTAAAAAATACAAATACGGAAAAGTCAGCCTGTTTCTGTATCGTATCCCCTTTGAGGAGGATGATGAAGCATGAGCAAAACAGCCATCTGCCCCGGTTCGTTCGATCCGATAACCGGAGGGCATCTTGATATAATCAGAAGAAGCGCAAAGCTTTTTGACCGTGTAATAGTTGTCGTTATGTCAAACTACCGCAAGGTGAACAACTCGTGCTTTTCCGTTGATGAACGGATGGAGCTTATAAGGCGCTGCACAAAGGATCTTCCCAATGTTGAGGTTGACTGCGACTTCGGTCTTCTTGCGGAATACGCAAGGAGGAAGAATGCGGACGTGATAGTCAAAGGTCTGCGCGCCGTGTCCGACTTTGAGGACGAATTTCAGCAGGCGCTCACCAACAAAAAGCTCAACAGCGCCGTTGAAACCGTTTTCATGGCTGCCGGAGCGGAGAATATGTTCCTTTCCTCCAGCATGATTAAGCAGGTCTGCCGCCTCGGCGGAGACGTTACACCCTTCCTGCCCGAGGAAGTGAGCTCGGATATAATTGACCGCTTGAGAGAGACCGAATGATTGGCTTCGGTAAAAGCGGCGTTCATATATATTGATGTTACAGTTTCTTAAAGAAAGGATTGTTTACTATGGCAAATAATTTCTATGATCTTGAGACCGATCTTGAGATTGAAGACGTTAAGCAGGACGACGATGACTTTGAGGATATCTCGGAATTCGGCGAATATGACGAGGAGGACGCCGAAAGCAGGTGGGGCTCGCTCGATTTTGAAGAGCTTGTTAACGAGCTTGAAAACTACATTGCAACCAGCAAGAAGTTCTTTTTCTCAAAGAAAAAGAGAGTCATCAACGGCGAGGAGATCACTCATCTTGTTCAGTATATCACTCAGAAGCTTCCCGGCGAAATTTCCGAGGCAAAAAGCATAATCTCAAACCGCGACAGCATCATTAACAACGCTCACCGCGAGGAGAACAGCATTGTTTCCTCCGCCAAGGAGTATTACAAGTCCACCACGCAGAAAGCCAACGACGACGCCGACAGCATTATCAAGCGCGCCCAGGCTCAGGCGGAGGAGATGGTTGCAAGCCATTCAATAACTCAGGCGGCAAGAGTCCGCGCAGAGGAGATCAAGGACAACTGCCAGAAAGAGATGAACGCTTTCATTGCAAAAACCAATGCCGACTGCGACGCACACAAAAAGGCCGCAAGGGATTGGGCTGCAAGCACCTCGCAGGGCTCATACAACTTTGTTTGCGAGGCTCTCAGCAAGTATCAGAATATTGCCATGAACAACCTCAACCAGATTACCGAGGTCTACAAGCAGTTCCAGTCAGGCTATGAGACTCATATGAGATCTCTCCGGGCAGACAAGAACGTGAACGACGATGATGAGCCGGCAGGCGAAGAATAAAAATATCACCGGGCTGTTTTAACACAGCCCGTTTTGCAGTGTTTTTTGAATCTGAAAGGGGAATCATGCCATGAAAAAGCTTGCGCCGCTCCTTTTGACGCTCCTTTTGCTGTTTTCGCTCGGCGCGTGTAAAAGGGCGGATACTTCAAAGTGGGTATCTAACGACATTTTTTCCGCCGTTCCGGTCTATAAATACTCCGATGTTTCCTCGGCTGAGTTTTCAACCTCAATGAACGTTAAAATTGAAAAAACAAGCTATGAGGACTTTGTGAAATATATCGGAGACCTGAAAAAGGCCGGCTTTGAGTTCTTTAAAGTCGCAGAAGCGCCGGAGAATTATTCGCTCACTTCCGGCACGGCACAGTGGCGCTGCACAAACGGCAAGGTCTTTCTTCAGCTTATCTTCAGCGGGGAGGGTACCGCTCAGCGCGAGATGTTCGGCTGCGATCTTCAGATCTACGGCTATAATGATTCAAAGTATCTCACGGGTGAAAAGGAAGGCAAAAAGGCGTCCGCAAAAAAAGCGGCTTCCTCAGTAAAGCAAAGCACAGCTTCAGATAACGATTAAAACAAATTTTAAGGATTGGTGAGTTATGTCAGGACATTCAAAGTGGAGCACAATCAAGCGCAAAAAGGAAAAGACCGACAACGCAAGGGCAAAGGTATTCACAAAAATCGGCCGTGAAATTGCCATCGCCGTGCGTGACGGAGGTCCCGACCCCGCTTCAAACTCAAAGCTCAAGGATATCATTGCCAAGGCTAAGGCGAACAATGTTCCCAATGACAACATTGACCGCATAATCAAAAAGGCCTCCGGCGAGGGCAACTCCGCTCATTACGAGGACATTATTTATGAGGGCTACGGCCCGTCGGGAATTGCGGTCATTGTTGAAACACTGACCGACAACCGCAACCGCACCGCAGGTGAAATGCGCCATTACTTTGACAAGAACAAGGGCAACATGGGTCAAAGCGGCTGCGTTTCCTTCCTTTTCACAAAATACGGCGAGATAGTTATCGAGTCCGAGGACGTTGACGAGGAAAAGCTCATGGAGGACGCGCTTGAGGCAGGCGCCGCCGACTTCATTACGGACGAGGACGTTTATATTATCCGCACCGAGCCGAACGATCTTTCCGCCGTGCGCGATGACCTTTCCGCAAAGGGCTATAAGTTCGTCTCCGCCGAAACCGAGTATATCCCCTCAACCTATACCAAGCTTACCGATGAGGAGGATCTCAAGATGATGGGCAGACTCCTTGATATGATGGAGGAAAACGATGACGTTCAGGGCGTTTGGCACAACCTTGAAAACACCGAGGATCTTCCGTAAGCGTAACATCTGTTTTATGAATATAATTAACCGCACGTTTGAATTAAAGCAAGCGTGCGGTTTTTCAGTCTGAATTTACTTATTTGTACTGGTAGCAGCGGACATAGTCAACCTTGAATTCGGTCGGGCCGTCTCCGGAATACTTCATTCTTCCCTTTCCCGTCGGGTCTTCGGAGGAAACTCCGTCCTTACCGGCAATCTCAAGCGAAAGGAGAAGATACTCCGGATTTTGGGAAACGCCGCCGAAGGACGACCTGCCTGCTTCTTTTTGATTTATGTAAAAGATATACTCGTTTTCGTTCCATTCAACGCCGTAGGTGTTGTATTCCTTATATGGGTCGTTTTCAATAAAATATCTTCCGACGTGTTCGTACATATGGTTGTTTTCATAACCGTCATAGTGCAGATTGACGGAGACCTGATCAAGACCGAAGCGGTGGGTGTCGTAGCACGGGGACTCAAAGACGTCAATTTCCGTTCCGTCCTTTCCGCTTCCGTCAACATTGTAAACGCCGTCGTTCATCAGCCAGAACGCCGCCCACATTCCGGACGATGCCGGAAGAATACAGCGCACCTCCATATAGCCGTATTTCTGCTCATACTTTCCTTGCGTTGTAACCTTTCCGCTGTACCAGCCTTTTTTATAGGGCTTGAAGTCAATCTCCTCATTCCACCTGTCATAATAGCGGTTTTCAAGCGGTTCGTTTTTGTATTCGGCCGCGATGACAAGATTGCCGTCCCTGACCGAGACAAGGTCCTCGTGCCAATAGCCGCCTTTTCGCTCGGTGATCCACCAGCTGTAGCCCCATTTTTCTCTGTTGAGGCTGTCGCCGTCAAATTCATCGCTCCAGACGAGGTCAAATTTCTCCATATCCAGCTTTTTGTCGCTGACTTTCCTTGCAAGTCCCGCTTTTTCGGGCAGAGCAAGCGAAAAGAGCGAAAGAATGACTATCAGAACTTTAACAAACGGTTTGAGCATGGAATATCATCTCCTTATTTTTGGTAATTTTATTTTATATTATAGTGATACTCTGTGTCAATATGACGCGAGAATTTTTTTCAGAACAGCATTTTAGCTGCACAGGAGACATTCAAAGTCTATTCCGTAGTTCTTTACGCCGCCCTTTATAGCTTTTTCAACCGCGGAAACGGCTTTTGAAACGGCTTTTGCTGTTCCGGCTCCGGAAAGCAGCGCGCCGAAAAGCACGCTTGAAAGCACATCGCCCGTTCCGCAGGTCACGCCGTCATATTTTTTTGAAAAGACAAAGCTCACCCTGTCGTTTTCAAGGAAGGCGACTCCGATTTTTCCTTTTTCAAAGCTTACGCCGGTTATCATCGGCACCCTGCAGCCGAGCTTTTTCAGCTCGTAAAGGCTTTTTTCAATGTACGCTTCATCATAGCCTTCGAGCACAGGCTCCCTTTCAAGCAGCAGCGCCGCTTCGGTGAGGTTCGGCGTTATCACGTCCGCGCGGGAAACAAGCTCGCGCATTTTTTCGCCGAAAGAGTCGTTCAGCATTGCATATGCTTTTCCGTCGTCGCCCATCACGGGATCAACAAGAACAATTGCGTCCTTTTTAACAAGCTTTTCGAGTGTTTCAAGGGCAATTGCGGCCTGACGGTCGGAGAGCATATAGCCCGAAAAAAAGCCGTCAAATTCAAGCTTCAGCGCTTTCCAGTCGTCGAGTGCGGTCTGCATCTGCTGCGTCAGGTCGAAGCAGGTATACTTTGAAAAGCCCGTGTGCGCGGAAAGCAGCGCGGTGGGCAAAAGCGCACATTCAATATTGAACGATGATACAACAGGCAGCGCAACGGCTGCCGAGCATTTTCCGAAGCAGGAGATGTCCTGAACGATAACGGCTTTTTTTTGCATAAAATCTCAGTCCTTTTTTTGCGTAACCGCCGATTGATTAGCACCGATTGTCCGAAAGCACAACCTACACGTTGCCTTTTGCAAGGTCTTCAATGGAAACATTGTCAAGAAAATTGCAGATGAGGTTGCCAAGCTTTTCCCACATCGGAAGTGTTTTGCAGATTGCGGCGCGGCTGCATTTGTTGCCCTCGCAGTCAAGGCAGGCAACGGGTGCAAGCGTGCCCTCCGTCAGGCGCAGTATTTCGCCTGCGGTGTAATCCTTTGCACTGCGGTTGAGCCTGTAGCCGCCGCCCTTTCCGCGCAGTCCGTCAAGCAATCCTGCCTTTGAAAGGACAACTATAATGCTTTCAAGATATTTTTCCGAAATATCCTGAGAAGCTGCTATTGTCTTCAGCGGAACATACTCTCCGTCTTCATGCTGCGCAAGCTCAACCATGACGCGCAGCGCATATCTTCCTTTTGTTGAAACAAGCATATCGTTTTCTCCTTTCAGAAAGCCCGGCTGACTGTCGTACTCACCATATTAACATATTATACCGAAAGGTTAATAGGATTTCAAGGGCTTAAAGATGAAAATACACTATAACTGCAGGTGAAAACACGCTATAACCCAAACGCTTTAAAAAACCGGTTGCTTTTTGCAGTCGGCTGTGTTATACTTAACTTCGTTGCTAAAGTACAAGCTTGCTGTTTATACGGCAGCAAAAGACCTCTTTTTCCGGCGGCTGGTTCTGTATTTTGCGCAATCATTTATTTTTAAAAAGCAAAGCGGCATATTTTTGCCGCAGTCTTTGCAATCTTCAAGGCGGCGGAGCGTGGGGTGTGCGCTCGCAAAAGCGCCGGCCTTGGTACGGGAATCCGTGCATGAAGTGAAGGGCGTGCCGGAATCCCGACAGACTGCGGCAAAAATATGCTTCTTTGTTTTTTGTTTTCAGCTTTCCTTTGCTATGATTCCTGTAAAAATGCCGTCTTTCCTAAAAAAAGAACAGTATTTATAAAAATTAATATTCTTTCGACAAAGTGTGACAAAAAGCGCTGAGACAATGTTGTATTATGTTGGCGCAGCAAGAATTTGAATCCACAATATGTTGCATTTTAGCGATAAAAAGCCACCGTATCGAGTGCCTTGTCCGAGCGCTGAAACGGCTGCTTAATTTAAAACAGTGAAGGTAGGTAATCAAACAATGTTTAGCATTAAAATCAGACTCATTGCTGTTCCGTTGAAAATCAGATCGCTTGAAATTTATTCCTTAAACGCCATTCTTTCTCTTCTGATTACGCAGAAAAGGCTGCGCACCTCAAAGCTTGTTCTGCTTATGGATTCACGCCTTGCGCAGCTGCGTGAGAGAATGAACAGTGAAACGGAAAGCTTCATCAAAAATTATTTCCTTGTTACCGAAGCATAAGAAAGGTCTGACAGAACAAAAGAAAAAGCAACAGCCGGCTGTTATCCGCAAAAGTCAATTGCTGCGGATAACGGCCGTTTTTTTGCCGGATTGAGCGGGATATGGGGCAGGCTTTTCTTAAAATTTGCGGTTTTTTCAGACACAAAAAACCTTTTGCTTCATATTACTTGCTTTTTTTGTCAGTTGTTGATAAAATAGAGTGGTTACTCATTGTTACTTTAGGAGAGAAAGCACGATGTCAGAACGAAAAGAGGTTTACCACAAGGCCACATTTGAAAACATTTCCGAAGAAAAGCGCAAGACCATTCTTGACGTTGCGGTCAACGAATTTGCAACCAAGGGTTTTGAAAACGCAAACATCAACACCATTGCAAAAAAAGCTCAGGTCAGCGTCGGCTCGCTTTATAAATATTTCGACACAAAGTCTGACCTTTTCCTCACCAGTGTAAATTACGGCATTTCCTCTCTTGAGGAAATTCTTAACGCTATCAATGAAACGGACGATGACGTTATTGTGAAGCTTGAAAAGCTTTTGCATGAGGCAATCTCCTTTTCAAGGAAAAACGCCGTTATGATAAAGCTTTATAACGAGTTCACCACAGAGCGCAACGCTGAGCTTGGAAAAAAGCTTGCGGACAGAATGGAGACCATTACCGCAAACGCATATAAAACTGCAATCATTCAAGGCCAGATTGCAGGAGAGATCAGAACGGATATTGATCCCGGAATGGCGGCATTTTTGCTGGACAATCTGCTTGTTACGTTCCAGTTTTCCTATGCCTGCGACTATTATTGCGAAAGATACAAGATATATGCCGGCGACGACATTTTCCAAAAGGACGAGTTTGCCGTCAGAAATATCATAAAATTCGTAAAGGCCGCGCTTAAACCTAATATTTATCCGAAAGGAATGTGATAATATATGAAGTACGCCCTTGCATATGATATAGGAACAACAGGAGTTAAGACCTGCCTTTTCAAAATTGACAAAAGCATTGAGCTTATTGCCGATGCAAACGAAGGCTATGAGCTTTATGTTTTTCCCGACGGCGGAGCGGAGCAGGACCCGGATGAATGGTGGTCCGCAATGTGCAGTACAACAAAGGAGATTTTTTCAAAGACCGACGTAAAACCCGGAGATATTGACGGAATTTCATTCTGCTCACAGATGCAGGGTCTTGTTCTTGTTGACAGGGAGGGACTTCCCGTCCGCCGAGCAATGAGCTATATGGATCAGCGCGCAAGGAAAGAGCTTAAGGAAAACATGGCGTACGGACTTAAGGTTGCCGGCGGAAACGTTGTCAAGCTTCTCAAATCGCTTTCAATAACAAAGGCGGCCGCGCTGAGCGTTAAGGATCCGGTTTATAAATACCTCTGGGTAAAGAACAACGAGCCCGAAAACTTCAAAAGGGTTTACAAGTGGCTTGACGTTAAGGAAGCTCTCATTGCCAGAATGACGGGCAAATTCATCATGACTCCCGATTCCGCCTTCGGAACGCTGCTTTATGATGTCCGCCCCGGAAAGCAGGGCTGGAGCAGTGAAATGTGCAAAATGTTCGGTGTTGACATGAACCACCTTGCAACGATTGTTAAAAGCACCGACAAGGTCGGCGGTCTGACAAAAAAGGCGGCTGAAGAGCTCGGACTCAAGGAGGGTACGGCTGTTTTCGGCGGCGGCGGCGACGCAACGCTCATCGGAGTCGGCGCAGGCGCGGTCAAAAAGGGCGATACGCACATCTATATGGGCACCTCCGGCTGGGTTTCAACCGTTGTTGACAAAAACGTTGTTGACGCGTCCTCAATGATTGCCGCAATCGTCGGCGCGCAGGACGGACTTTACAATTACTTTGCCGAGCTTGAAACGGCCGGAAAATGCCTTGAGTGGGTCAAGAACCACCTTGCTCTGGACGAGATAGGCATCTATCTCAAAAAGACCCATGTTGCCGAGGATATGGAGAGCGAATACACCAATCTCTATCAGTATCTTTCTGATGTTATTGAAAAAGTTCCGGCAGGCTCAAACGGCGTTGTTTTTGCCCCGTGGTTCCACGGCAACCGCTGTCCGTTTGAAGACCCGAACTCAAGGGCAATGTTCTTTAATATCAGCCTTGACACCGGAAAGAGCGAGATAATCCGCGCCGTTGTTGAGGGCGTCTGCTATCACATGCGCTGGATGCTTGAAACACAGGACAAAAAGATATCAACTTCGGACACAATCCGTTTTGTCGGCGGCGGCGCACTCAACGATTCAACCAGCCGCATTCTTGCCGACTGCCTCGGCAGAACGATTGAAACGGTTGAAAGTCCGCAGAATGTCGGTTCAGTCGGAGCAGCTGTTGTTGTTGCCGTCGGAATCGGGGTAATAAATTCAATTTCCGAAGCAGGAACGCTCATCAAGAGCAACAAGGTCTTTAAGCCCGACCCCTCAAACAAGGCTGCGTACGATAAAAACTATTCAGTTTACAAGAGGCTTTATAAGACCAATAAGGAGAGCTTCAGGCTCCTCAACGGCTGAGGCCGCAAGACGGCAGTCAGCCGGTTTATACCACGAAAGGTAGTGTAATTTTGAAAGAAAAACCGTCATATTACAGAAGCTTTGCAAGAATTGATCTTGACGCTATTGAAAATAATTTTAACGAACTTAAATCGTTGCTGAGTCCCGACGTAAAGACGATGTGCGTTATTAAAGCGGACGCATACGGTCACGGCTCGCACCGGATAGCGCTCTTTTTGCAAAACAAATGTGATTACTTTGCCGTTGCTTCAATCAATGAGGGCGAGGAGCTGCGCGCCGCCGGCGTTAAAACTCCCATGCTCATTCTTTCATATACGAGTCCGCTTGAATATGAGGATCTTATCAGAAACGATATCACTGCAACTATCTATGACCTTGAAAGCGCAGTTCTCCTTTCCGAAACCGCACTCAACATGGGCAGAACGGCAAAGGTTCATGTTGCCGTTGACACCGGAATGGGCAGAATAGGGTTTCCCGATGACGAAAGCGGCGCGGACGCGGTTGAAAAGCTGAAAAGGCTTCCCGGCCTTTTTGTTGAAGGACTTTTCAGCCATTACGCCTGCTCCGATGAAACGGACAGAACGAGCGCAAACGAGCAGACAAGGCGGTTTGAAAGCTTCATTAAGCTGCTTGAAAAACGCTCGATAGACATACCGATAAAGCACATCTGTAACAGCGCCGCCGTTATTGAGGGCGAAAAAAGCTTCGATATGGTTCGCTTCGGAATTTCACTTTACGGGCTTTATCCGTCGCAGGAGGTTCACAAAGAGCGCGTTAACCTTATTCCCGCAATGCAGGTGGAAAGCCACATAGTATACGTCAAAACCGTTAAAAAGGGAACAAAAATAGGCTACGGTCAGACATATACGGCTCCGTGCGAGAGGAAGATTGCAACGGTCTGCATCGGTTACGCCGACGGCTTTAACCGCTGCTTTTCAAACAGGGGCTATGTCCTGATAAAGGGTAAAAAGGCTCCCGTTGTCGGCAAGGTATGTATGGATCAGATAATGGTTGATGTTTCGGATATCGAGCAGGTGAGCGTAGGCGACCGTGCGGTCATTCTCGGAAAGGACGGCAGCTCAGTCATTTCCGCTGAGGAGCTTGGCGAAATGAGCGACAGCTTCAACTATGAAGTGCTCTGCAATTTCATGCCGCGAATCAAGCGGATTTATGTCCGGCACGGCGAAATTGAAAATTTGTGATTCTGCCGGAGATACAAATTAAAACTTATAAAAAAGTGTAAACCTATTGATTTTTCTTTAAAATAATGTTATCATAATTCAATCTCAATTCGGAAAGCGAGAGTATTTATTATGACAGGATTTTACCAGAAAATTATTGCTTTTGTGATGTCAATCATCATGATTCCCACGGGAAGCCTTTTTGTGTTTCTTCAGAAATTTGACAAAAAAGAAAAGTTTAACTCAATTTTTGATGAGGGCATCCATGAAATTTGCGAGACTATCAGGCAGGACTCCTATGTTGATGTTGAGGGTATCGTTAAGTCATTCCCGGATGTAAGCGATACCACAAACTTCTTCAACAAGGCGTTCAATATTGATCCGATTGCATTGCGCACCAAGATTTTTGCGGCAAGGGATGCGGAGTATGCAAAGGGCAACACCGCTAACGGCGCTTTGCTTTATTTCCTCGGAGCTTATGTCAGCACCTTTAAAAGCTGCCGCTTCTTCCTGAACCCGGTTGACGAAAACCGTGCGGAAATTATGCTTGATGTTGAATACGGCGACGGTCTGCATGACTATCTCCATTCAAGCGTAATTTATGACAAGAGTACCGGCGAGCTTTACGCCAAGGACGGAAAGGGAATGCTCGGCATCGGCTTCAACTTCAATGTGGACGACCTTGTCGTATACGCTGTTGTTGACTGCTGGATGCGTGATTTCGGCTTCTGCTTCGGCTATGACCTTTTCTGCTATCTTACTCCGATCTTCTTCTATAACACAAGGCGAATCAAGTTTGATTATGCCGGCAAGGAATGGATGGTTCAGCTCTGGAAGGGAATTTACGCCGTAAGCATGGGCGGTGAAGTCGGTCTTTATAACCGCGAAAAAGGCTCGTTCGGAACATTCTATAACACGGCGAATGATGAAGAAATGATTAAAATGAGCCTTGAGATTTATCACGGTGATGAGCTTATTCTCAAGCAGTCCGAGCAGCCGCATTGGTGGATTAACGGCTTCAAGCTTTCAAAGGATCTTTATGCCGCAAGGGATCTTACCCTGAAGTCAACGCTCGAGATGAAGGACGAGGAAATGCTCAAGGCTTTCTGCGAAGGAATTGATAACAACATTCACCGTGACATTTCCTACACCGTTGACGGCCTGAATGTTTCAATAGTCTGGTAACAAAAATATCAAAGGACGGATAGAAATGGAATATACATATAAGACATCAGGAGTTTGTTCACGCGGAATTTCTTTTGAAATTGAGGACGGAAAGGTAAAAAACGTCCGCTTCAACGGCGGCTGCAACGGCAACACCAAGGGCATTTCAAGCCTTGTTGAGGGAATGGACGCACATGAAGCAGTCAGAAAGCTTGAGGGTATCACCTGCGGCTTTAAAAAGACCTCCTGCCCCGATCAGCTTGCAAAAGCGCTGAAAGAGGCACTCGGAGAATAACAATTTTTTCATAACAAAAAAAGCAGCTGCCAATTTCGGCGGCTACTTTTTTGCAGGTGAGTATTGTTTTTTTAGACTTCAAAGGCTTATTCCGAAAAGCTTCTGCGCGTTCTGAAAAAGTATCTTACTGTTTTCCTCGTCGGAAAGACCGAGACTCAGGAAATACTCAACCTCATTTTTCGGGTCCCACATCGGATAATCCGTTCCGAAAAGCACCTTGTCCGCAGTGTACTTTTTGATAATACGCTTTGAGGTTTCTTTGTCAAGCCACGGTAA
Source organism: Clostridiaceae bacterium (assembly GCA_016293225.1). Taxonomy (GTDB): domain Bacteria; phylum Bacillota; class Clostridia; order Oscillospirales; family Acutalibacteraceae; genus UBA6857. Next base: position 15,721 of record JAEDEQ010000006.1, on the reverse strand, counting down.
CGAGGAGGAGCAGTCAACCATAAGGTTGTCATAGCCGCAAAGCTCGTTGCAGGCTTGTTCCCAGATTGACCAGCCGCCGAAGTGGGCCGCAATGACCTGAAGACCCGTAAAAATTTCAAGGATAGGCTTGAGGCGGTTCGGGTTTGAGTAATCGTAACGGCTGTCGCCGGCATGAATGAGAACGGGCAGCTCACCCTCGCAAAGCTCATAAATTTTCAGACAGCGGTAATCGTCAAGCTTGAACTTCTGAATATCCGGATGAAGCTTAATGCCTTTCAGTCCAAGCTCTTTGAGGTGGCGGATATCGCCCGCAATGTCCTCGCTTTCGGGGTGGAGCGTTCCGAGCCCGGTCATTTTTCCGCCGCTTTCGGCAACAACCGAAGCGATGTATTCGTTGATTGACTTCACCTGCTTCGGCGTTGTTGCAACGGAAAAAACAACCGAGTGGCTGATATGGCCGACTTCGTCAAGACGCTCGAGCGTTGAAAGCTTTCCGTCGTAGTTCATGTCCATGTCGTAAAATGCGCCCGTGTTCTGCGAGGCTTTGACTGCAATTTTGTCCGGATAAATGTGGCAGTGGCAATCAATAATCGGATACATTATGCCGCCTCCCGTTACGCAGTTTCAATTGAGTTTGCCTTTTTGAGGTTGTATTTTTCAATGGCATCCTCACGCATTTTGTACTTGAGGATTTTTCCGGCAACATTCATCGGGAAGGAATCAACAAAGTCAATATACTTTGGAACCTTGTGCTTTGCCATGTGCTCACGGATATAGGTGCGCATTTCATCGGCTGTGAGTGTTTCGCCGTCCTTGAGGATGATGCAGGCCATGATTTCCTCGCCAAGCTGTTCGTCCGGAACGCCGATAACCTGAACATCCTTGACCTTTTCGTGGGTATAAATGAACTCCTCAATCTCCTTGGGATAGATGTTTTCACCGCCGCGGATTATCATGTCCTTGAGCCTGCCCGTGATTCTGTAGTTGCCCTCGGGCGTTTTGCAGGCAAGGTCGCCGGTGTGCAGCCAGCCGTCCTTGTCAATGGCGGCGGCGGTTGCTTTCGGCATCTTGTAGTAACCTTTCATAATGTTATAGCCGCGCGCCACAAATTCGCCTGTTTCGCCGACAGGCATCTCTTCCCCGGTTTCCGGGTCAACAATTTTACATTCAATTTCCGGCATGGCGCGTCCGACCGTTGAAACGCGGACCTCAAGCGGGTCATCGGTGCTGCTCATTGTGCAGCCGGGAGAGGACTCCGTCTGGCCGTAAACTATTGTAATTTCGCTCATATGCATTTTTTCAACAACGTCGCGCATGACGGAGATGGGGCAGGGGGAACCGGCCATGATTCCCGTGCGCATATACGAAAAGTCCGTTTTCGGGAAATCGGGGTGCTCAAGCATTGCAATGAACATTGTTGGAACACCGTGGAAGCAGGTGATTTTTTCGCTGTTGATGCAGGCAAGCGACGGCTTCGGGGTGAAGTACGGCATCGGATAAAGAGACACGCCGTGAGTCATTGAAGCGGTCATTGCAAGAACCATTCCGAAGCAGTGGAACATCGGAACATGGATCATCATTCTGTCTGCGGTTGAAAGGTCCATTCTGTCGCCGATGCATTTTCCGTTGTTGACAACATTGTAATGCGTGAGCATAACACCCTTAGGAAAGCCTGTTGTTCCGGAGGTATACTGCATATTGCAGACATCGTTCGGGTCAACCGTTGCGGCAATTCTTTTAACCTCGGAAAGCGGAACGTTTTGCGCTCTGTCCATCGCTTCCTCCCACGTCAGACAGCCCTTTTGCCTGAAGCCGACGGTGATGACGTTGCGCAAAAACGGCAGTCTTTTTGAGTGGAGCTGCTGTCCTTTTTCCGTTGATCGAAGCTCGGGGCAAAGCTCGTTGATTATTGCGGCATAGTTTGAATCACGGTAGCCGTCAATCATAACGAGCGTGTGCGTGTCCGACTGGCGCAGGAGGTACTCCGCCTCGTGGATTTTATAGGCGGTGTTCATTGTTACCAGAACGGCGCCTATCTTTGTTGTTGCCCAAAAGGTGATGTACCACTGAGGAATGTTTGTTGCCCACAAAGCAACGTGGCTGCCCTTTTTAACTCCGAGCGACAAAAGCGCACGGCAGCATTCGTCAACATCGTCCCTAAACTGCGAGTAGGTTCGGGTATAATCGAGCGTTGTATATTTAAAGGCATATTGATCGGGAAATTCTTCAACCATTTTGTCAAGAACCTGCGGAAAGGTTTTTTCAATCAGCAAATCCTTTTTCCAAACGAATTTTCCCGTGCCGGCTTTGTTTGAATAGAGAAACGCTTTTTTCCTTGACGGGGTCTGGAATTGCTCCATGAAGCTTGCAAAGTGGGCAAAAACAACCTCCATATCGGTCATTTCAAGCATCCACTTAGGGTTCCAGTCAAGCGAGATAAAGCCGTCGTAATTGACGCAGGAAAGCGCGTTCATAATTTCATTAATCGGAAGATCGCCCTCTCCGATGAGGCAGAAGCGGCGCTCGCCGTTCTGAAGGAAGCTGTCCTTCATGTGAACATGCTTGACATAGGCGCCGAGGTTTTTGATTGTTTCCTCCGAATCCTCATGACCTATGTAATACGGCGAATAAACGTCCCAGAGGGCGGCAAGGTGATCGTCGGCATACTCCATGAGGAGGGTGAGCAGCTTTTTTGTATCGCTGAACATTCCGGAGGTTTCAACAAGCATTGTTATGCCCTTTTTTGCCGCGGTGGGAACAACCGAGGAAAGAACAGAGCGGACATTTTCATCGCTTTCTGCACTGTCGCCGGTAGCAAAAAGGCGCAGATAAGAAATTTTGAGCGAGGAAGCGAGAAAAATATATTCTTCAATTCTTGAGGTGGTTTCGTCAACCTCGTCGCAGGAGATGTCAACGCCGGTGTCTGCGCAGACGAGGGAAATGCCCTTGTCAAAAAGCGTTCTCAGCGTTGAAGCTGAATTGTACTTATGAAACGGGCCGTTTTTTTCGGTGAAAGCAGTGCCGGCAAAGTTGTTCAGCTCAATGCCCTTGAAGCCGAGCTCCTCTGCCGCGGAAACAAAGTCCTGCCATTCATAGCCGTTCCAGCCCCTTGTTGAAAAAGAAAGCTTCATTCCTCTTCCTCCTCATAAACAATTTTGTTGAGCGCGTTGACATAAGCCCGAATGCTTGCGCCCACAACGTCTGTTGAAATTCCGTTTCCGGCGTAGACCTTGCCGTTTGAACGCAGGCGGACAAGTGCGCTGCCCATTGCCTCGCGTCCCTCGGTAACCGCCTGAATCTGGAAATCGTCAAGCTCATAGTGGCGGCCGATTATCTTTTCAATCGCAAGGAAGGACGCGTCAACCGGTCCGTCTCCGGCGCAGAGACCGCTGAAGCTTTTTCCGCCCTTGGAAAGGGTGATGTGCGCCGTCGGAGTGATGATGTTTCCGATGTTGACAACGTAGCTTTCAAGGAAGTAGGTTGACGGAACCTGAAGCGCGGCCGTGGCAACAATTACGTCAAGCTCCTTTGCGGTAACGCTCTTTTTATCGCTGATTCTTGAAAAGGCTTCGTAAACATTTGCGTTTTCTTCGTCCGAAAGGTCGTATCCGAGGCTTTTAACCGCGGCGGCAACCTGCTCGGGTGTGTCGTACTCGCTGAGAACAAAGCTCTGGTTTGAGCTTGCAACGCCTGTTTCAAAGGGCGTTGTTTTGCTCTTTTCGGCGTTGATGATTCTTGAAATCTGGTCGGAAATGCGCTCAAGCATTGTGGTTTTAACCGAGGTTGCGAGCGAAAATTCACTGCCCCTTGCGGAAAGGAAGTGTGTGAACGCCTGGGCGGAAACGGTGCTTTCGCCGCAGACGGCGGTCTTGATTTCCTTTGCGCCTGCGCGGGCGGAGGAGACGGCGCACGCACAGCCGAACGAAAACTCATCGCTGCACTGAGCGCCGAGGTCAATGTCTTTGAGCTCGGGAACATTTTTATAAACCTCGGCGATGAAAGCCGAAAATTCTTCGCTTGTCATGATTCCTGCATCGTCGCAAAGCGTTACCGAGGTTGCCCCGCAGGATACGGCGGTTTTGAGCGCTTCATAAAGGAATTCGCGCTCGCTCCTTGTTGCGTCGCGGGCAACAAATTCAACGTCGGAGCAATACTTTTTTGCCTCAGGAACAAGGATACTTATCATTGAAAGGACAAGCGGCGGCTTTTTTTTGCAGACAAATTCCATCTGAACGGTTGAGGTTGGAACAACAAGCTGAAGGCGCGGCTTTTTTGCCTTTGAAAGCGCGTCCCACGCGGTTTTGATTCCGTTTTCGGAAAGCTCGCACGGGAGGGCAAGAATGCTGTTTTCCACTGAGGAGCAGATTGACTTTGTCAAAAGCGAGTCGGTTTTTGCGTCTTCAATCGGCGCAAGCTCAATTACATCGACCGCAAGCTTGTCAAGCAGCTTTGCAATTTCAATTTTTTCTTTGAAGCTCAGCGAATGGGAGCGGTTTTTTGCCGCCTGTCTGAGCGTTGAATCTGCAATCCTTAACTTTTTCATCATTGAAAACCTCCTGAAAAAAATAAAGCCTTGAAACAGCGTAATGCTGTTTCAAGGACGAATGTTCTTCGCGGTACCACCTTGATTGCCGCCTTTAAAGCGGCCGCTCTCAAGCAAGTCTTTAGCCATGATAACGGGGCGTCCGTAGCCGCTTACACAGAAAGGAAACGTTGGGCGGCTCTGCTCGGGAAGGAGACTGCGTTTTCCTTTGACTGCCGGCTTGCACCGAACGCCGGCTCTCTGAAAGCTCAAGAAGAAAAGCATAATTCCGTCATTGCATTTGTTTGATTATTGATTTCTAATTGATTTTAACAGATTAAAAGGTAAAAGTCAACAGAAAAGCTTAAAAAGCCGCTGACACAGCTGACAAAAACTTTGCTCATTCAGAAATATTTTTTATGAATGGTTGCCTTTTTGCCCGGAAACCTTGACAAAGAAGATGAAAGGACTATAATATGAAATTGAATTCCAATTTCAATTTTGTTTTTTCGGAGGAACGTTTATGGAAAAAACTTCATATAAAACGCGCCAGCGTTCGGATATCCTCGGCTGTCTGCGTGAAAACGCGGAAAAAAGCATGACTGTTGACGAAATTACGCAGGCGCTTGCAAAGCGCGGCTGCGTTGTCGGCCGCACCACGGTTTACCGCTATCTGGACTCGCTCACCGAGCTTGGAAAGGTCAGGCGCTTTTTGCGCGAGGGTGAAAAAAGCTCGGCGTTCCAGTTTGTGGGCGACCATAACGAATGCTCCGAGCATATACATTTAAGATGCAGAAAGTGCGGAAAGTTTGTCCACCTCGGCTGCGGCTTTATGAAGGATGCAAACGAACACCTTTTAAAGGACCACGGCTTTTGCGTTGATAATGAAAAAACAATTCTTGTCGGAATTTGCGCCGACTGCATGAAAGGCGATGAGAAAAATGGCTCTGATTGACTGCAAGGGCGTTTCGCTCGGCTATGAAGGAAACATTGTTGCAAAGGATTTGAATTTCCGCGTTGAAAAGGGCGATTATCTCTGTATTGTCGGTGAAAACGGAAGCGGAAAAAGCACTCTTGTGAAGTCCGTGCTCGGCCTTATTGAAACACATAGCGGCCATCTGCACATGGGCGACGGGCTGAAAAAGCGCGAGATAGGCTATCTTCCGCAGCAGAATGCGGCGCAAAAGGATTTCCCCGCTTCGGTATATGAGGTGGTGCTGAGCGGCTGCCTTGCTTCAAAAAAAGGCGTCTTTTTTTCAAAGGCACAAAAGCAGCTTGCCGAAGAAAGCATGGAAAAGCTGGACATAACCGAGCTTAAAGGCAGGTGTTACCGTGAGCTTTCCGGCGGACAGCAGCAAAGGGTGCTGCTTGCGCGTGCGCTGTGCGCAACAAAAAAGCTGCTTTTGCTCGATGAACCCGTGACCGGCCTTGACCCGGTTGTTACCGCCGATTTTTACCGCATAATAAAAAGAATCAACCGCGAATACGGGATCACTGTCATAATGGTTTCGCATGACCTTTATTCAGCCGTTAATTATGCTACCCATATTCTGCACATGAAAAAGGACGGTTCTTTCTTCGGTACGGTCGGCGAGTATCTTAGCAGCGACGTATACAAGGCTTTTTCCGGAGGTGAAAGGAATGCCTGAGGCAATTAACCTGATAATTACACAGCCGTTTTTGCAGCGTGCGCTCGTTGCCGGCGTTCTGCTTTCGCTTTGCGCGGCGCTTCTCGGCGTCAGTCTTGTTTTAAAGCGCTTTTCAATGATCGGCGACGGACTTTCCCATGTCGGCTTCGGCGCGCTTGCAATCGCCTGTGCGGCAAACGTTGCGCCGCTTTATTTTTCACTGCCCGTTGTTATTGTTGCGGCGTTCCTGCTTTTGCGCATGAGCGAGAGCGGAAGAATCAAGGGCGACGCCGCCATTGCCCTGATTTCAACCGGTGCGCTTGCGGTCGGAGTGATGGTAACCTCGCTGACAACCGGAATGAATATTGACATTTATAACTATATGTTCGGCAGCATACTCACCATGTCAAACGCCGATGTTGCGCTGAGCGTGGTTCTGAGCATTGCCGTGCTTGCGCTTTACATTGTTTTTTACAACGAGATTTTTGCCGTAACATTTGACGAAAGCTTTTCAAAGGCAACGGGAACAAAGGTTTCGGCTTATAATATGCTCATTGCCGCGCTGACCGCCGTAACAATAGTTATCGGCATGAGAATGATGGGCGCGCTGCTCATTTCAAGCCTGATAATTTTTCCGGCGGTTACGTCAATGCGCCTTTGCAAAAGCTACCGTTCGGTCATTCTTACGAGCGCCGCGGTATCGGTGCTGTGTTTTTTTTCGGGACTTCTGGTTTCCGTCCGCTTTGAAGCGCCGACGGGGGCAAGCGTTGTCTGCGTGAACATTTTTGCGTTTGGGGTCTTTTCGCTTTTGCGCGCGGTGCACACTTCGTCAAGGCTCGGCGCAAAATTAAAAAAGGCGCTTGCCGTTTTGATTTCTGTTCTTGCCGTCGCCACGGCTCTTACAGTTCCTTTGACAGGCTCTGTCACGGTCTATAAAAAGGAAAAAGCAAGCGTTGTTGCAACAACCTTTGCACCTTATGATTTTTCAAGGCAGATTGCAGGGGAGGACGCCGAGGTTTCAATGCTGCTTGCTCCGGGGGAGGAAAGCCATACCTTTGAGCCGACTGCGGCGGACATCATGAAGATTGAGGAGTGCGACGTTTTTGTTTACGGCGGCGGAGAAAGCGACGAATGGGTAAAGTCCATGCTTTCCTCGATTGATACGGGCAAAATTTCGGTTGTGCGCATGATGGATGTTACCGAAAACCTCAGGGAGGAAATGCTTGAGGGTATGCAGGAAGAGGACGAACACGGACATGACGATGAATCCACTGCCGAAGACGCGGAGTATGACGAGCACGTCTGGACCTCGCCGAAGAACGCCGAAAGGATAGTTTTTGCAATCAGCAAGGCGCTTTGCGAGCGTGACCCGGAGAATAAAAACGGCTATGAGGAGCGGACAAGGCAGTACCTTGAAGAGCTTTCCGCGCTTGATGAAGAATTTAAAGCGTTTTCAAAAAAAGCGGCCGGCAGGCACTTTGTTGTCGGCGACCGTTTCCCGTTCAAATATCTTGCGGACGAATATTCGCTTGAATTTTACGCCGCGTTTCCCGGCTGCTCGGCTCAGAGCGACGCAAACCCGACTACGATAGCTTTCCTTTCCGAAAAGGTCAGAAACGAAAAGATACCGGTTATCTATAAAGTTGATCTGAGCACAGGCTCGGTTGCAAGGTCGATTGCCGACAGCACCGGAGCAAAGGTTGAAACGCTCTGGTCCTGCCACGTTATCTCTGCGGACGATTTTAAAAACGGCGAAACCTATCTTTCGCTGATGCAGCGCAATCTGTCGGCGCTTGAACGCGGCTGCAGGGGCTGACAAAGTATCGGCTGACAGATTTGCAAAAAGCTTAAAGATGTGATAAAATAACTTGTTATGTATTCTGAGCGAAGCGAGGTGAAGCAATGAGTCCGGACGGAAAAAGGCCGCAGGACGCCGATGAAAACCTTTTGTTTGACGAAAGCTTTTTTGAGGACGACGACATCGGCTACCCCGAATTTGACGAAAATTTCGATTGCGATGTTATCATTCCCATTGAGTATGACATCGGTCTTTCACCCGTACTTGCCGAGCCGGTCGCGGCAAAGCAGGGAAAAGCGCACCGGAAGATAAACGTCTTTCAGGTTCTTTCATTTATTGCAATGTTCACCGAAGCTGTGGGCGAAAGCACAATAAGGCTTGTGACCTCCTTTGTTTCAAAGTTCGGCTTCATTTTTGCTTTTCCGTTTGCAATGCTTTTCAAGGGCGCAAAAAGGGCTCTCGCGCATCTTCGCCTCTTTTTCGTCAACGCCCCGGGCGGCTTCGTAAATGAGCTGCGCTCGATAAGGGAGGAGCTTTCCGCAATCAAAAGGGGCGCAAGGACGCAGAACGAAAAAGCAAGGGCGTCGCTGCTTCGTGCGCTTGCAAAGTATTTTCTGCTTTCATTCACGCGGCACGACAAGATTTGGAAAACGCTTTTTAACACTGCGTTTCCCGTTTTTGCGTGCATTGTTCTTGCTTTAACGCTTTCGGACAGCCGCCGAAGCGTGCTTGCTCTTGACGTTACCCTCGGCGGCGAGCATCTCGGATATATCGAGCAGGAGGATACCTTTGAAGAAGCAAAGGCTCTTGCGCTTGAAATGCTTCCGGACGATATCGGTGAAAGCGGCTCCTCCTTTGCGCCGATTTCCGCCGAGCCGTTATATACCCTCAAAAAGGTTGGCGCAGGCGAGCTTTCAAACAGCAGCATGATTTGCGAAAAGCTGCTTTCCGCCTCCGGTTCGGCGCTTGTGAGGGCGTGCGGAATTTATATCGACGGAGAATTTCTCTGCGCGGTCAGAAACGAAGCGGACGCCGCCTCGGTTTTTGATTCGATTATAGCTCCGGTCAAAAAGACTGCGGACAGCGATTGCGTTGTTGCTTTTGTTGAGGAGATAGATTATGTTCAGGGGCTTTATCCCGATAACGAAAAGACCATCTGGGACTCCTACAAGCTAAAAACAACCCTCAGCCGCCCTGAAACGAGCGCCAAGTATTACAAAGTCAAAAAAGGCGATACCGCTTCTTCGGTTGCAAAGCGCCACAGCCTTTCGCTCGGAAAGCTTTACGCGCTCAATCCCGGCGTGAATTTTTCAAAAAAGCTCAAACGCAACACAAGGCTCCTTGTCCGAGCGCAGAGCGATTACGTCAGGGTCAAGGTTATGAAGGCCGAAACCTCCGTTCGGAAAATACCATATGAAAAGGTTACGCAAGAGAGCTCTTCAATGCTCAAGGGTACCAAAAAGATTAGCCGGCAGGGACAATACGGCGAAAAGCAGATAACCACCCTTGTTACATATATCAACGGTGTGCGGACGTATTCCACCGTTGTTTCCGAAAAGCAGACCAAGGCGCCCGTAAACGAAATTACCCTTGTTGGAACAAAGTCGCCGTACAGCGGTTACTCGGGTTACTCTTATTATCAGTCTTACGGTTATTATTCCGGCTTTGCGTGGCCGACGCGCGGCGCCTACAGCCTTTCCTCCGGCTACGGCTACCGCAGCGCTTCAATCTCGGGCTGGAGCTACCACGGAGGAATTGACATTGTCCGCGGCGGCCCATCGGCCGGAATACCGGTTGTTGCCTCCGCTTCGGGAACCGTTGTCACAGCATATGCAGGCTCAACCGGCTACGGAAACACGGTTGTTATTGACCACGGCAACGGATATCAGACGCGCTATGCCCATATGCAGTGGGGCTCAATCTGCGTTTATCCCGGTCAGAAGGTTTATCAGGGTCAGCAGATTGGACGTATCGGCGCAACAGGAAACGCAACAGGTCCGCATCTTCACTTTGAAATTCTCAAAAACGGCAGCAAGGTTAACCCGCTGCCATACATTTCATAATAAGCACAAACAGGAGGGAACGCCGTGCCGCCAAAAGCAAAATTTTCAAGGGAGGAAATAGTCTCTGCTGCTTTCGGCCTTATCCGTGAAAGCGGAGAGGACGCGCTCACGGCAAGGGAGATTGCAGCGCGCCTCGGAGTTTCAACAAAGCCAATTTTTACCTGCTTCAAAACGATGGACGAGCTCAAGGACGAGGCTTTCAAAGCGGCCTGCGTGTTCTACCGTGAATATGCCGAAAGCGGACTTGAGGAAAAAGTGCCGCTTCTGGGCTTCTGCGAGCGGTATATCAGCTTTGCAAGGGAGGAGCCGAGCCTTTACAGATTCCTTTTCCTTTCAAGCCGCAGCAATAACAAGAGCATCTCCTTCAGTCTGCCGGGGGATTTGCATCCGCGCGTGGTGCAGTCGGTCATGAAGTTTTATGAAATGGACGAAGCTTCGGCAAAAAGCTATCTGCTCAATATGCTTATAGTTTCCCAAGGCTTTGCGGCAATGCTCGTTTCAGGCAGCAGTCCTTTCAGCAGCAAAGAGATATTGAAAATAGGCTCCGGCATCAGCTTTGCGCTTTGTAAGGCGTATAAGGAGGTTCCGGGCCTTGCAACCGGAGAAATTGATGTCAGCCGGCTCTTTTCTCAGCTGTGTAACCGTCCGCAGCAGGAGGCTCAAAGCTCTGCCGAATAGCGGCTTATATAATTATTATCAATAAAGAAAAGCTATAAATTACGGGAAGCGTACATGCTTGCTCTTTGTAATTTATAGCTTATTTTTTAGTTTGCTTTTTAATTCAACAAACCGTCAGGTTTATTATTTGTTATCGCTGCCCAATGCGTTTGAGAAGATGAGTTCCATCTCCCTCGGTTCAGACTTGTCAACAACTTCAACTCGCTTTCAGGCATTTTTTAATAAGTTCAACAAACTCACTTCTCTCAAGCTCATCCGTCGTTATACCTATCAATATCCCGTCATCGGCAATGTAATTTGCTGAAAAAACATTTTTTGAATCCGCCGCAAAATAAACATCGTATTTTAAATTGTCCAGATCACAGCTGACCCAGTTCTGCGGAATCACATCGGCGGTTTTTCCTTTACGCTCGGCATAAACCGAAACAGATTTATCGCCTAATTTTGTCGTTGTATTTATATAGAATTCATTCCAATTTTTACTGTAATAAGCATCAAACAACTCTTCGGTTTTAGCATAGTTTTCCGGAAAAACGGGCAAAACATCAGACAAGAATGACGGAAGCTCACTTCTTTTGTACTCGCCTTCACCGGCAACATTAAATTGTACATCACTGTTTATTTCATTGCTGAGAAGCGGAATTTTATTGAAAAACATTTCATTTTGAAAAGAACTGTCTTCATTTGTTGATTCGTCAACTTTTACTGTTCTGATTTTGTCTGCTATTACAATTGAACAACAGGTTACAAAAATAATCACAAAGCCTGCTATTAACAGCTTTGCGATATGCAAATTCCTTTTTCGCTCCCTTTCAGTGGATTCATTTCTGATAATTGAAAGAAGTTCTTCTCTTCGCACATCACTTATGCAAATGCTGTCATTTGCTTTTTTATATTTTTTAGCAAACATTGTAATTATCTCCTAATATACTTTTCAGTTTTTCTTTTGCCCTTTTTAGTTGCATTTTTGTTGCAGATTCGCTTTGATTTAAAATGATAGAAATATCTTTTATCGTTAAATCTTCATAATAATAAAGATGAATTGCTGTTCGGTAGTTTTCTGGCAATGCAAGAACAGCATAATAAACTTCTCCGAATTCCGGGTCATCAAATACCGGAATGTCTTCATTCGGAAAAGCATTTTCTCGGCAGATTTTTTTCAGGTAATTATTAGAGCAGTTGATGGTGACTCTGATAAGCCATGCTTTTATGTGTTCGTTGCTTTTCAATTTTCCGATGTTTTCGGTAAGCTTTAAAAATACCTCACCTAAAATATCATCTGCATATGTTTGATTCCTCGTTCGTGAAAGCGCCAGACGAAAAACCATATCACAATATGTTTCAAATGCAGTTTTTAACTTTAGCTGTCTTTCGTCCGCATATTGTTTAGACTTCAAGATGCTTTTTCTCCCCTTTAATAAAATTAAACTTTATAGTTGAGTGATATTTTTCTTTTTGCTGCAATAAAGTTCCGGTTGCCATTTAAAGTAATATAACTTGCTTTAGAATTATAATTATCAGCTGCCATAATACTTCTGATGCTCGCTGAAAGGTTGTCATTTGACAAGCCTTTTACAAAAGCATCTATGTTGTCAATAATTCTTTTTTCATCGTTTTGGCTTATCAAGTCGTTTTTGACGGAATGTGCTGTTATAAGACTGAGAAACTGTGTGATACATTCAAAACCTGTGGTGTTGTTTTTCAGATTTACGGCTGTTGTTGTTTCAAAAAGCGAAGCCAAAGCATCTGAAAAATCCGCTCTTGAAAACAGTTCTGTGAGCGCGTTGCTGTTATTCATGACGCTTTCAAAGCCTGCGTAGACGTTGTCATAGCAAAGGGCGTCACCGGCAAGCGGATATTCAAGGCAGGCAAGCAAAAGACTTTTTGTTGACATTGCTTCAAGCGTATCTTTTGGAATCTCACAGGCTTCAAGCATTTCCTGATGTGTGCTGAAGCTTCTCCATATCTCCGGTGTCTTTTGAGGTGTTATCGGGTATTCATATTTATCATTATTCACAACAGAATTTGCTGATGAAATCACGGTTGCCGATGCAGTAAAGCCAAATAGCATAGCTAAAACGAGGGTAAGTGCAATAATGTTTCTAAACTTTTTCATAACCTATTACTCCTTTTTCTTTTTGATGTAGTACTTGTTTGTTTATAGGGCTTCAGTACTTCTATTATTTCCCTCATAAATAAAACATTTTAAAACAGGAAAAAGTCACAAAAGAGTTATAAAAAAATAAGCCGTTACCCGATTTGAATAACGGCTTATCGTATTATTATTTGTTATCGCTGCCCAATGCGTTTGAGAAGATGAGCTCCATCTCTCTCGGTTCAGACTTGTCAACAACTTCAACATCGCTGTAGCACTTCATGCCGGTACCCGACGGAAGCAGCTTGCCGATAATGACGTTCTCCTTGAGTCCGAGCAGCGGATCGACCTTGCCCTTGATGGCGGCGTCCGTGAGAACCCTTGTTGTTTCCTGGAACGACGCTGCGGAAAGGAACGAATCGGTTGCAAGCGAAGCCTTGGTGATACCCATGAGCACCGGAGTAACGGTTGCCTCGCGCGCTTCAACGCCGTTTTCCTCGGCCTTTGCTCTTGCGGCGGCGTTGGCTTTTTTAACGTCGCGCTTGTCAACAATTGCGCCGGGCAGGAAGTCGGTATCGCCGGGATCTTCAATCTTGACTTTCTTCATCATCTGGCGTGCAATGACCTCAATGTGCTTATCATTGATATCAACACCCTGAGTACGGTATGTGCACTGAACCTGGCTGATAAGATAGTCGTGAACGGCGCTGACGCCGAGAACGTTGAGAACGTCACGAAGATCAACGGAACCCTCGGTGAGCGTTTCGCCGACTGTAACGTGCTGACCCTCGGAGACTCTTGCTCTTGCGCCGAAGGTGAGGAAATACTCCTTCCTTTCTCCGGTCTCCTCGTTGGTAACAACAATGTGCGGATTTTTCTTGATTGTTTCAAAGGAAACAACGCCGTCAATCTCGCTTATCATTGCAAGAGTCTTCGGCTTTCTGGCTTCAAAGAGCTCTTCAACGCGGGGAAGACCCTGTGTGATATCCGAACCGGAAGCAACGCCGCCGGTGTGGAAGGTTCTCATGGTGAGCTGAGTACCCGGTTCACCGATTGACTGAGCGGCAATAATGCCGACTGCCTCGCCGATGGTGACGGCTTTTCCTGTTGCAAGGTCGGAGCCGTAGCACTTGATGCAGGCGCCGTGATCCGAGCAGCAGGTGAGGAGCGAACGGATGGTAATATGGCGTATCGGCGCGGCTTCCTCCTTGCTCATGCCGCCCTCAATGGCTTTGTTATATTTTGCGGTGAGGTATGCGTCAACCTTGTCCGCGTCGGCTTCGGTGAGCATATGGTCGTTATCCATAATGACCTCGCCGCTTTCCTCATCAACAAGGTTGTTGAGCAGGAAACGACCCTTGAGCCTTTCTGTAAGCGGCTCAAGAACACGGTTGCCGTCCATGATGTCGTAAACCTCAAGACCCTCTGTGCAGCCGCAGTCCTCCTCACGGATAATAACGTCCTGCGAAACATCAACAAGGCGGCGGGTAAGGTAACCGGAGTCGGCGGTACGCAGCGCGGTATCGGCAAGACCTTTACGGGCGCCGCGCGAGGAGATGAAGTATTCCTGAACGTTAAGTCCTTCGCGGTAGTTTGCTCTGATGGGAACCTCAATGGTCTTACCGGCAGTGTTTGCAATAAGACCGCGCATTCCGGCAAGCTGACGCAGCTGACTTTCCGAACCGCGGGCGCCGGAGTCGAGCATCATATAGATTGGGTTGAATTTATCAAAGTTCGTGGTAAGGGCTTGCGCAACGCGGCTTGTGCAGACGTCCCAGGCCTTGAGAACCTGCCTTGAACGGTCGGAGTTGCTGAGAAGACCCCTGTTATATTTCCTGTTGACCTCGTCAACGATAGCCTCGGTTTCGGCAAGGATATCCTTTTTCGTTTCCGGAATGGTGGCGTCGCAGACGGCAACGGTGATACCGCTCTTGGTTGAGTATTTATAGCCCTGATTCTTGATGTTATCAAGAACTTCAGCGGTTTTTGCAACACCGTGGACACGGATGCACTTATCAATGATCTTTCCGAGCATCTTCTTGTTAACAAGAGACTCAACTTCAAGGCGGAAAAGATTTTCCGGATCGGAACGGTCAATAAAGCCGAGATCCTGCGGAACGGGATTGTTGAAGATTACCTTGCCGAGAGTGGTTTCAACAAGCTTTGAAACCTTCTTGCCGTCAATCTCCTTTTCCATTCTGATTTTAATAAGCGCGTGCAGATCAATGACCTTTTCGTCATAAGCCATCTGAGCCTCGTTGACGTCGCGGAAGGCTTTGCCCTCGCCCTTTGCGCCGGGCTTAACAAGGGTAAGATAGTATGAGCCGAGAACCATGTCCTGAGTGGGAACGGTAACGGGCTTTCCGTCCGAGGGCTTGAGCAGGTTGCCCGAGGAGAGCATGAGGAAGCGAGCCTCAGCCTGAGCCTCTGCGGAAAGGGGAACGTGAACAGCCATCTGGTCACCGTCGAAGTCGGCGTTGAATGCGGTGCAGACAAGGGGATGAAGCTTAATAGCCTTACCCTCAACAAGCACAGGCTCAAACGCCTGGATTCCGAGTCTGTGAAGAGTCGGCGCACGGTTGAGCATTACGGGGTGATCCTTGATAACGATCTCAAGGGCGTCCCAAACGCACTTTTCCTGGCGGTCAACGGTTTTCCTTGCGGTCTTGATGTGTGTTGCAACGCCTGTTTCAACAAGGCGCTTCATAACAAACGGCTTGAAAAGCTCAAGAGCCATTTCCTTCGGAAGACCGCACTGATAAATTTTAAGCTCCGGTCCGACAACGATAACCGAACGGCCCGAATAGTCAACACGTTTACCGAGAAGGTTCTGGCGGAAGCGTCCCTGCTTACCTTTGAGCATATCGGAAAGCGACTTGAGCGGGCGGTTGTTCGGGCCCGTTACCGGGCGTCCGCGGCGGCC
Source organism: Clostridiaceae bacterium (assembly GCA_016293225.1). Lineage (GTDB taxonomy): Bacteria > Bacillota > Clostridia > Oscillospirales > Acutalibacteraceae > UBA6857. The sequence goes on along the minus strand of JAEDEQ010000006.1, from coordinate 14 downwards.
GTTGTCGATAAGGG
>JAEDEQ010000142.1 GCA_016293225.1 Clostridiaceae bacterium | reverse complement strand
ACATTGTGTCGCCAATATGAACGTGATATGAACAATATAAAAAACTATTTAAAATTATGAGCATAAATAAAGCTGCGGGTACCGGTTGAAGGCGGCACCCGCAAAGTATTTACACAGCTTATACTGCCATTTTTTCAAGCGCCATGAAATCGACCTTTTCAAGTGGCGTGTGCGGAAGCTCGTCCATAAAGATAACTTCGCGCGGAACGGAGAACTTGTCAAGATTGTCCTCGCAGGTTTTGATAATTTTTTCGCGCAGCTCGTCCTGATCAAGTCCTTTTTCCTTGAGCGAAACATAAAGTCTGACAAGCGGACGGCCGTCCTTTTCGCCTCTGACGGCGCAGCTCTCTCTGACAAAGGGGAGAGTATCCATAAGGTTCTCAATATCAACGGGATAGACATTGTAGCCGGAAATAATGATAAGGCGTTTTTTGCGTCCGGCAAAGAAAAAGAAGCCGTCATCGTCCTGATAACCGAGGTCGCCGCTCCTGACCCAGGGAGTGCCCTCCTTATCATAGTAAAGGCCAATGCCTCTTTCGCCCGTACCGTCGTAGTATCCGGCCATAACGGTTGAGCCCGTAACGCAGATTTCTCCGACCTCGCCGTTGGGAACGCGGTTGCAGTTGTCGTCCCAAATTTCCATACGGACACCCTCAAACGGTTTTCCGATGGAGCCGTCCTTGTTTACCCAGTTTGTGTTTGCGCAGCAGGGGGCGCAGACTTCGGTAAGGCCGTAGCCCTGTCTGAGTCTTGCCGAGGTTCCGTTGCGTTCAAGCATATCATTGAAATCCTGCAGGAACTTGGGCGAAAGATCGTCGCCGCCGACAAACATCATTCTTGTGTTTGAAAGGTGCGGACCGTCAAAGCCCTCGGTATGATAAAGCTTTTTGAACATATTGGGAATGCCGACAAGGGCAATAATTTTGTTCTTTTTATAAAGCTTAATGACAAGCTTTGCGTTGAACTTCATGAGAGGAATAACCCGAGCCGCATTGCAAAGAGCCATGTGGGCGGCAAGGCACAGACCGAAAGCATGGAAGAAAGGAAGAATAATAATTTCAGCTTCTTCGCCCGGCTCATGAATTTCGTCTATGTATGCTGTCTTATACGGAACCTCATTGACATTCTTGTTGGTGAGCATGATGGTCTTGCTCTTTCCGGTGGTGCCACCGCCGTTGAGATAGACGGCGATATCCGAAGAGTTGTTCTTAACACCCTCAACTCTATCTCCCCTGTGCTTTTTGATTGCAGCCGAGAAGCTCGTGCAGTTTTTGAACTTCGGAAAGATTGCTTCAAGGATACCCTCGCCGGCGCGGGTTGCATATTTTTTAACCGGAGCGGCATAATCCGAATTTCTGCAAAGCAGAACGGGAACGCCGAGCTTGTTGAGGGTTTTAACGTGATCCTTTGAAAGCAAGTCAAGAATCATAACGCCCTTTGAATGGGCAGATTCAACATACTCCTTGAGCATTTCCGTCGGGAGCAGGGGATGAACAAACGAGACGATAACGCCGAGCTTGTTGAGGGCATAGAACCCGACAAGGCTTTCAACATTGGTTGGGCAGAAAATTGTGTAGACATCGCCGCGCCTGAGTCCGAGTTCACTGTAGAAGTAAGCGGCGAGCGACTCAATGTCGTCAATAAACTGTGAGCGTTTCACGCGCAAATCCATATGTTGAACAGCGTCGTAATCGCCATACTGTTTGGTGGCTTCGAGATAGAATTCATAGCAATTCATATCTCCGGTTTCACACATCGTGTAATTTCCGGAACCGATCATGTTTTCTTCACTCCATATTTTCTCTGTTTTTGCACCGGAAAACCGATTCTCCTCCAATCGGTTATCTTTTTGGCATACAATAATGGTAATAAAAAAAAATTAAGAAATATATAAATAAATATGAACAAATTAACAAATGTTGCATAACTTTCGGGAGATTTATAACAACTGTGTTAAAATAACTGAAAAAAAGGAGAAAAGGAGGAGTAAAAGTTGGTGAATTTAAGAAAAAGCCTTGACAAGAAGAGGATATTTTGGTATACTTCCAAAGTCAGCAAAACGACATGGGCCATTAGCTCAGTTGGTTAGAGCAACCGGCTCATAACCGGTCGGTCCGGGGTTCG
>JAEDEQ010000056.1 GCA_016293225.1 Clostridiaceae bacterium | reverse complement strand
GGGACAAAAATTCACCGGAATGAAGATGACCGACCTGACAAAATAAGTTTTTTTCCAAAAGCGCAGGAGCAAAAGCTTTTACATTATTGAGCAGATAACCAAATTTTTAAGGCTGCCGCAGTCTTTCCGATTGCGGCAGCCTTATTTTTATTCGTACGCTTTCTGAACGGCGTAATAGGCAGGTTTTTCATTTCCGTGCAGGTCAACAAGACCCCAGCCGGTTTCAACCGGACAGTCCTCCTGACCGCAGATGTAGCAGGCTTGGCTGTCGGAATAGCAATAGACAAACGAGCCGCAAAGGAAATCGAGCGAATAAATGTGTTTGAAAATATCCCTGAAGAATCTTCCCTGAGCCTCAGGCGTGTGTCGGTAATCGGTGAGCTGATAGCCGCCCTGAATCTCCTTGTAAAGGTGGTTGGCAAGCTCGGTGTCAAAAAGCTTGCTTGCAAGCTCCTCCTCGTCTTTATATTCCAGCGAGAGCATATGATTCTTGAAGGTTTCCGGCAGCCGGTTAATGAGCGTCATGATATCCTTGCGCGCGGCCTCCTCGTTTTCAAAGCCGTAGCCCTTGAGTATCTCGTCCTTCTGTTCCTTTGTTTTAACGTCGCCGTAGCCGATATAGCCGAATTCGCAAAGGATAATAGGCTTGTTTGTATATGCCCAAAGCCCGCGGAGAATGATGTCCTGCGCCCAAAGTTCCTTGAAAACACTTTCAAAGCAACCGAGGTAAACATCCATGCCAACATAATCGCAGAACTCAAGATACGGCTTCATATAGGTGCAAAGATTATAAAGCTTTGTTCCGCCGCAGTTGAAGCCAACAATGATATTACCCTTAACGTCCATCATTGCCTCTGCCTGCATTCCGATGAAGTCCGCAGCCTCTTTCACGGTCAGCGGAAGCGTGAAATGCTCAATGCCCATCTCGTTTGTAATCTGGAATGCGGAAACAATACCCTGAAGATCCGTTGCGTAAAACGCGGCGATACGCTGAATTTCCGCCTTGTTCTTTTCATCACGGGGGTCAAGACCGGCGTCAATGTATTTTGACGGATACGGAGTGATGCACATGACCTTGAAGCCGCGGTCGGCATAAGATTTTGCCCTCTCCTTAAAATCGAGATATCCCTTTGAAAGCTTTCCGTCCTTATCAAACGGAAGGCTTCCGCAGTCAAAACGAACCCATTCGATGTTTGCATTTTTAATCTGCTCATAGTTTTCGTTCGGGTGGCAGACGCCCTTCATAAAGCCGCCCGTTTTTTCTTTCAGTGCTTCAACCTCGTCATTTGTCTGACTGATAAAATAGGATTTTGCCGCATTGAGCGCAATATAGCGAAGTCCGTCAGGGTCAACCTTTGTCATCGCCGTGTTCCAAAGCATTGTGATTGTTGCAACAAACGCGGTAAAAAACGAAATAATTGACTTCATTGTATTTTCTCCTTTTTCTCCTTTTGTTTATTCAGTGAAGCGTTACGGAGTATTCAAAGCTGCCGTACCACTTGTTTGAAAGATAGTTGCGCGGCCTGAAAACAACCTCGTTTTCATAAACCTCCATCTGCATTCCGGTTCCCGGCCAGGGTACGCCGTAGCGGTTGAGCGAGCCGAAGGCGGGCAGGTTAACATAGAAAATGCCGTTTTGCTCTTCAACATTATAAACGTCGAAATACTTGTGAAGCTCATCGTTGTTGACTCCGGTGTGAACATGACCGCTGATATAGAAAACATTCTTATTTGAATACTTTTCAAGCACAGCCCTGACCTTGTCGCTGCAATCGTTCATTGCACCGTTTTCCCAAACAATCTGCTGGCCGTTTGTTCCGTTGATTGACCAATGACAGACAACAAAAACGGGCTTCTTGCCGTTCGCGGCAGTTGCCTTTGCAAGCTCGGAATCAAGCCATGCAATCTGGGTATCGGAAATTTCCGGCGTATCCCAGGAGTCGTCGGACTCGTCGCTCAGTGTGATGAAGGTGTAGCCGTCAATTACCCTGCTGTAGTAAATTTTATCTATGCTTTCACCGAGATATTTGTTGTGCAGTTCAATAAAATTCTGCCTTGCCTGTTCTGCCGTGAGGTCAACCTCTGACGAATGGCCGATATCATGGTTTCCGGTCGTGATAAAAGCCTGAGTGCCGTCCGGCATACACTCGGTGACCGTTTTGAACATTGTGTTCATTGACTTTTTGTCGCCGTAATTTGTCAGATCTCCCGAAATGACAACCGCGTCAACAGGAGACTGAGACTTTTTCAGGCTTGTTACGCCGAGGCGCAACGACGCCTGCAAAAACAGCTCGCGGTAATCAATATGAACGTCCGAAAGCAGCGTGACGTTAAAAAGCACGTTGTCATCTTTTACCCTGAACGGTTCGTTGCTCCTTGAGTCGTTAAAGCCGGCAAAGGCCATTGAGACTGTTGTAAGAAGGGTTAGCACCACGCTAAAAAATTTTTTAATGTACTCCATCGTGTTTTCTCCTTTGTTACGCCATATTCAAAAGGCGATGATTATTTGACAAGCTCTATTGTTTTCTCATAAACCGACATATAGAAGCCGAGCGGATAGTTCCTTGCGCGAAGAACAACCTCGTTTTCATATACCTCGGCAATATAGCCGCAGCCCGGAAGAATGTTCCCTCCTTTGCCGGTTTTCAGACTCCTGGTGTTAGGGAACATAAACGACGGCAGGTTGATGTAATGAACGCCGTTAATTGTTTCAACCGACTGATGACCGAAAATCTTATTTGAAAGCTCTCCGCGCAGTCCTGCGTGAAGGTGACCGCTGAAATAAAAGACATTCTTATACTTTTCAAGAACCGCCTGAACCTCAGCGCTCTGCGCTCCCATTCCATGCTCCGAGTCTATTTCCATTTGTCCGCAGGTTCCGTCGAGCGGCCAGTGGCAAAGGACAAAGACCGGTTTTCCGCCCTCTGTTGCCTTTTTAAGTTCAGAATCAAGCCAGCTTATCTGCTTTTCGGAAAGGTAAGCGGAGGTGTTGTCCGCCTCAGTGGCAAGCACGATAAAGGTGTAGCCGCCGACCTCCTCGGTATAGTAAGCCTCTGTGAGGTTTTTGCCGCTGTATTCGTTATAGGCCCTGAGAAATTCATAGGTAGTATTTTCTCCGTTTTTGCCCGTTGTCCATGTGTCGTGATTACCGACTGCGGCGATAAACTTTGAGGAAGTAACTTCCTCTTTAACGCACCTGTAAAAGGTTTCGTATTGTTCTCTTTCTCCGTGGTCTGTCATATCTCCGACGGCAACTATTGCGTCAACCTTTCCGTCAAGGTTGCGAAGACCTTGATAAAGCACCTTCACCCTTGCGCCGTCCTCATCGCCGGCCAGATGAGAATCTGAAAACGTCGCAAAGGAAAGCTGAAGCGCTTCTGCATTCTTAGGCTTGACCTGCAAAGAAAAACCTGTTGAAAAAATGTTTGACAAGGCGAAAATTATTGGCACCAATAATGCAATAACTTTGTTGAAAGCAGCCGTTAATTTTGCTTTCATTAATTTTACCCCTTTCTTAAAATTAAAATTTGCTGTTTATTTTACAAGCTTTATCGTTTTCTCGTAAACCGGCATATAGAATTTGAGCGCATAGTTTCTTGCGCGAATAACAACCTCGTTTTTATATACCTCTGCAATATATCCGCAGCCCGAAAGGAGGTTGCCGCCGTTATTGCTGGCCCAGCCCTCGGCGTTGAAATACATATATGACGGCAGGTTGATATAATGGACGCCTTTGATTGTTTCAACCGACTGATGGCCGAAAAGCTTGTTTGAAACCTCGCCGCGCAGTCCTGCGTGAACATGGCCGCAGAAGTAGAAGACATTCTTATACTTTTCAAGAACCTTTTTAACCTTATTGCTCTGTTCGCCCATTACCATATCGGGATCTATTTCCATCTGTCCGCAGACCCCGTTAATCGGCCAATGGCAGAAAACAAAAACGGGCTGCTTTTTTGCCGTTGCTTTCTTAAGCTCCTTATCAAGCCATTTTATCTGCGTATTGGATATGTAGGCTGCCGTATTGTCGCTTTCGGTGGACATTATAATAAAAGTATAGCCGTTAACCTTTTGGGTGAAATAAGGCGTTTTGAGTTTTTTGCCCGTGTAATTATTATAAGCTCTGAGAAATTCGTATGTAGGCTTTTTTTCGCGCAGGTTCTCTGTCCATGTGTCGTGATTTCCGACAACGGGAATGAACTTTGAAGCTTTTATGCTCTTTTCAACACAGCTGTAAAAGTTCTGATACTGCGCTCTTTCTCCGTGGTCGGTCATGTCGCCGACGGCAACTATTGCGTCAACCTTTCCGTCAAGGTCGCGAAAGCCCTGCGAAAGCATTGTTTGCCTTGCAACGCCCGCATCTGTCAGATGAGAATCCGAAAGCGTTGCAAAGGAAAGCTGAAGCGCCTTTTCGTCCTTGGGTCTGACCTGCTGAGAGAGAGCCGGCGACACAATACCCGATGCCGTAAAAATAACTGATACCAAAATTGCAACTATTCTGCTTAAAACCGCCATTGCTGCTGTTTCCATAAAATATTTCCCCTTTCTGAATACAATTACAAATCAATGTAAAATGTATATTTATTATAAACCTTAATAATCTTTTATTGTTTGCCCAAAAGCCGAAAGTTCGTCAATCAATCCGGTTCTGCGTCCGCTTAATTCAAGAAGACCGCCGAAAAGAAGGGCAGTCTTTAAAATTTTGTCCGGAATCAGAACTCAAGCTTTTTTTCAATGTATGCGCAAAGTTCGCTTATCGGAAGCCTTATCTGTTCCATGGTGTCGCGGTCGCGTACGGTTACACAGCCGTCCTCCTTTGACTCAAAGTCATAGGTAATGCAGAACGGCGTTCCGATCTCGTCCTGTCGGCGGTATCTTTTTCCGATTGAGCCGGTGTCGTCAAAATCAACGTTGAACTTTTTGCGAAGTATTGCAAGAACCTCTTCCGCCTCGCCGGAAAGCTTTTTGGAAAGCGGAAGAACGGCCGCCTTGAACGGAGCAATAGCCGGATGGAAGCGCATAACAACTCTTGTATCGTTCTTTTCCGCGTCAACAACCTCCTCGTCATAAGCCTGAGTGATGAGGGCAAGGAAAAGCCTTTCAACACCGAGCGACGGCTCAATAACATAGGGAACGTATCTTTCGTTCGTGGTCTGGTCAAAATAATCAAGGCTCTTTCCGCTGGTCTTTATGTGCTGAGTGAGGTCATAGTCGGTACGGTCGGCAACGCCCCAAAGCTCGCCCCAGCCGAACGGGAAAAGGAATTCAAAGTCCGTTGTGGCTTTTGAGTAGAAGCAAAGCTCCTCCTTTCCGTGGTCGCGCAGGCGGAGATTTTCCTCTTTGATTCCGAGTGAATAAAGCCAGTCGCGGCAGAATGCGCGCCAGTAATCGAACCATTCAAGGTCGGTTCCGGGCTTGCAGAAGAACTCAAGCTCCATCTGCTCAAACTCACGCACGCGGAAAATGAAGTTGCCCGGTGTAATCTCGTTTCTGAATGATTTTCCTATCTGAGCCACGCCGAACGGAATTTTCCTGCGTGTTGTGCGCTGAATGTTTGCAAAGTTAACAAAAATGCCCTGAGCGGTCTCCGGACGGAGATAAAGCTCATTCTTGCTGTCCTCGGTAACGCCCTGGAAGGTTTTGAACATCAGGTTGAACTGGCGGATATCGGTAAAATTGTGCTTTCCGCAGTTGGGGCAGGGAATGCTCTTTTCCTTAATGTAGTTCATCATTTCCTCGTTCGACCAGCCGGCAACATTTGTTCCGTCAAAATCCTCAATGAGGTTGTCCGCTCTGTGGCGGGTCTTGCATTCGCGGCAGTCCATGAGCGGATCGGAAAAACCGCCGAGGTGACCCGAAGCCACCCACGTTTGCGGATTCATCAGAATTGCGCTGTCAAGTCCGACATTATACGGGCTTTCCTGAATGAACTTTTTGCGCCATGCGTTTTTGATGTTGGTCTTCAGCTCAACGCCGAGAGGGCCGTAGTCCCATGTGTTTGCAAGTCCGCCGTAAATTTCGCTTCCTGCGTATACGAAGCCTCTGCCCTTACAAAGGGCAACAAGCTTTTCCATTGTTTTTTCTGTGTTTTTCATCAGATTGCTCCTTTTCCTGCGGTTACGTCTGCAAAGCAGCCGTCCGCCAACAAATATCCGCTTTGTATAATATAATAATCTGCCGGAATAGTCAAGCGAAACGGGTGCATTACGGGGAAAAATCAGCTTTAAATTGATTTTCTTTCCCCGATATGATAAGATAATAAGTAATATGGAAGGAGCGTGTTCTGATGAAAAAGGAAAGCTTGATAAAAAGGCTCGTTGCCGTTTTTTTTGCGGCGGTGCTGCTAGTTTGTGTTTTTCAGTGCTTTGCCCTTGCCGCAGACTCTGAAAGCGGAATCTCGTTTTCGTATAAGGACTATACATATGAAATTGACGGCGGAAAGGCAATAATCACCGGCGTTGATGAGGACATCTCCGGCATAATTGAAATACCGTCCTCAATAAAAGCGCTCGGCTCGCAGCTGGACGTTGCCGAAATTGGAAAAGAGGCTTTCAAAAACTGCTGTTTCATCTCCGAGGTAACCGTTCCGCAAAGCGTTAAAGCCGTTGGCGAAGCGGCGTTTGAGGGCTGCGCCGCACTCAGAAAGGTTGTTTTCCTTTCGGACTCGGTGACGCTTGAAAGCGGCGTTTTTTCCGGCTGCGTAAAGCTTGAAAGCGTCCGACTGCCGGAAAATCTTCAGTCTGTTCCGGAAAGAGCCTTTTACGGCTGCAAAAGCCTTGAAAGCATAAAGCTGCCCGAAAGCACCGCTTCCGTCGGCGCACTGGCTTTCAGCGCAAGCTCGCTCATGGAAATCAGCCTGCCGGATACCCTTGCTTCAATCGGCGAAAAGGCTTTTTCCGAGAGTGCGCTTGAGGAAATCCGAATTCCGGACGGCGTTAAAACGATTGAAAAGGAAACCTTTTTCTCCTGTCCGCTGAAGGTTGTCTCACTGCCGAAAAGCCTTGCCGAAATCAAAGACTCTGCATTTGCAAACTCTCTTCTTTCATGCGTTGTTATTCCGGACAGCGTTGTCTTTATCGGTGAAAAGGCCTTTGCAAACTGCCGCCTTACGAGCGTTATCATGAACACTCTGCCCGAAACGGTCGAGGAAAACGCCTTTTCCGGTAACGGAAACGGAATCGGCCGCCTTGTTTTTTACGGACATGACACGGCAAACGAAAACGCGGTTGAAGCCTACGCCGAAAAAAACAGCTTTGTTTTTTCTCCAATCTCCTGCAATCACAGCGCGCAGAGCTTTGCAATAATTCCGAAAGTTGAGGCGGACTGCGTTTCGGACGGTCACCAGAAAGGCATTTACCGCTTTGAATGCACTGACTATGTCTCCGGCGGCGAGCCTATACGCACAACGGGACACAGAATGGTTACCGATCCCGATATTGACGCCACCTGCTCCTCGTTCGGCATTGCCGGGCGCAAGCACTGCACCGTTTGCGGATTTGAGGACGGCGAACGCAGGCAAACGCCAAAAAAACCGCACACGCCCGAAACCGTTATTGCAAAAAAGGCAACATTTTCCTCAAACGGCATGAAAAACAGCGTATGCAGCGTATGCGGCTCGGTCATTTCGCGCACGGTCATACCGATGGTTGACACGGTATATATTTCGCACAGCGAATTTGTATATGACGGCAAAAGAAAAACGCCCTCCGTCATAGTCAAAGACTCCTCAGGCAAAACGCTCAAAAAGGGCGTTGATTACACCCTGACCTACTCAAAGGGCAGAAAGCAGACCGGCAAATACAGCGTAACCGTAGCCCTCAAGGGTGAAAGCCACAGCGGAAAAAAGGTTCTATTCTTCCGCATTCTTCCCGCAAGTCCGTCAAAGCTCAATGTGTCGCTCAAAAACGGCACGCTTGCCGCAAGCTGGAGCAAGGCAAAGGGCGCCGACGGCTACAGGGTGTATCTCTTCAGAGAAAATTCATTTGTCAAAAGCATTGACACCTCAAAAACGAGCGTTAGCTTTAATAAGCTTTCAAAGGGCGCGAAATACAAAGTTGTTGTCCGGTCATATAAAAAGCTCAAAAAAGAAAAGCTCCTTTCAACCTACTCGGCAAGCAAAACCGTCCTCACAACGCCTGCCGTGCCGGTGATTAAAAGCGCAAAAAGCTCCAAAGGCGCCGTCACGCTCAAGTGGAAAGAGCAAAAATATGTTTCCGGCTATACGGTCTATGTTTCAAAAAATCCTGATTCCGGCTTTGAAAAGCTTGCCACGGTAAAAGGAAACGAAAACACGTCTTTCTCCGCGAAAAAGGGGCTCAAAAAGGGAAAGACCTATTACTTCAGAATAAGGGCATATAAAAAGGCAAAGGGACTTAGAGTTGTCCGCTCCGAGCAAGGAAAAACCGTTGCGGTAACGGTGAAGTAGGCCGGCAAAAGCCGGAGCAGACCGCAAAGTTAAAAAGTAAGCTGTAATTTTCAAGAAAGCAAGCCTTAATGCTTATTGAAAATTACAGCTTTTCTGCTTCACAATATAGCCGAGCCTGCCTTTTCAGGCGTTTTTTGCCTCTTTTCCAAAAAGACGTTTATATGAATTTTTTCCCTTTTCCGGTCAATGATAATGTCAGGCGATGACAGAAAAAATCATCAAACAACCTAAAAAGGGGATCAATACATGAAACCAACAAAGAAAAGAGCATGGATAAGAGCGATAAGCTTTCTCAGCTTTCTCTGTGTGATGCTTGCGGCGTCAACAATAGTTTTTGCAGTCCGCGCAAACAAATATAAAACCAGCGCCCTCGCCTCCTCGCGCCGCGCAGTCAGCGAGCTTTGCGAAAACCTTGATTCAATCACGGTCAATCTTCAAAAAAGCCTGTTCTGCAACTCCGAGCCGATGCTCAGCTCCCTCGGTACCGAGCTTTACAAAAGCGCCGCCGCGGCAAAGGTCGGTCTGGGCCAGATAACGAGCGAAACGCTCCAGAGCGATGGAATTTACAAATTCCTTTCCCAGGTGGGAGACTACACGCTTGCGCTTGACAAAAAGCTTTCAAAAAATGAAACGCTGAGCGAAGCCGACCGCCGCGCCCTTTCGGCGCTGTACGAATACTCAAGCTCCCTTTCCGCCGGCATGGACAAGCTGCTTTCCGGAACGTATGACGACACGGTATCGTTTGAAAAAGCCGGTTCAACGCTGACTCTCGGCGCAAAGGAAAACGCAGGGTACTTTTCCGACGGTATGAACGACACTGCGCAGGCTCTTGCCGACTACCCCACCCTCATTTACGACGGCCCGTTTGCGGACAGCGTACTCGGCCGCGAGGCGCTCTTTGTTAAAGGGAAAAAGCAGATTACGCAAAACGAAGCTAAAAAGAAAGCGGCCGCTTTCCTTGAATGCCGCGAAACCGAGCTGCACGTTGACGGCGATGAAACGGGCGCACTTGAGCTTTTCTGCTTTTCAAAGGGCGAAAAGAGCATTGCTATCACCAAAAACGGCGGCTTCCTTTGCTATATGACAAATCCCGAGCACTCGCTTGAAGCGCAGCTCAAAGAGGAGCAGGCCGCAAAGCGCGCAAAGGAATTTCTCATCAAGGCCGGTTACCCCAACATGAAGGAGAGCTATTACAGCACCTATGACGGCGTTTGCACAATCAATTTTGCATACAGGGAAAACGTCGTGACCTTTTACGCCGACCTCATCAAGGTTGCCGTATCGCTCGACAGCGGAAAAATTGCCGCCGTTGACGCACGCGGTTTTCTTATGAACCACTGTGAAAGGAAGCTTTCGGCTGCAAAAATCACGCTCAGGGCCGCGCAGAAAAAGCTTTCGCCGCTCCTGACCCTCAAAAGCAGCGCCCTTGCGGTGATACCCGGCAAGGACGGAAAGGAAAGGCTTTGCTATGAGTTTCATGTGTCAAGCAAAAGCGGACAGCAGGCGCTTGTGTATATTGACGTTCAAACCGGCGAGGAGGCGGACGTTCTGCTGCTGCTTTATTCCGACGGCGGAGTGCTGACAAGGTGATAGCTGCGAATAGCAAAATCCTCGGCTGCCCGAACGGGCAGCCGAGGTGCGTTTTGTTATTGAATTACTCAGCGAGTTTTTACTTTCATAACTCCTTTTTGCCAAGCTGAGTAATATTTTTGATTGCCTATTGTTTTATAAGTTCTAATGCGAACATAATAGGTTGTGTTCTTTTTACAGCCGCCAATCGTAGCTTTTGTTGTTTTGCAGCTTGTAACAACTTTTGTTTTAGTGGTCTTTTTTGTGAATTTTTTTGATGTTGAGTACTGAATCTCATATCCAGTTGTTTGGTTGGCTTGTTTTTTCCATGATAAATCAAAAGCTTTCTTACCGGCTGAAATCTTTTTGATTGATGTACCTTGAGGCTGTATTGTAAAATATCCAATAATCTTCCCTGTGTATTGATTACCCTTAAAAGTAATAATCACAGTAGCTTTTCCAACTTTTATGTTATTTTTGTATGTTACAGTATAATTCTTTGCGGCAATGATTTTGCCGTTTGAATCTTTTACAACAACTTTAGGTGTTGCTTTTTTTCCGTTGTATGTTTTGGTTTTGTATGAAAGCTGAATTGTTTTCGGATAGGAAATAATAGTAACTTTATTCTTACTTTTACATACCGCACAAGCCGAAATAATTTGTCCGTTAATTTTCTTTGTAGCGTTTGCTTTTAATATTGTTGTTCTATACAAATGCGGCTTTTTTGCAATTACTTTCTGTTCAACAATTATTGTTTTGCAATCAGAGCAATGCATACCATCTGTTTTGCCGTTTTTTGTACATGTTGAATCAAAGCCCTTATCTTCAATAACTGCATGACCTTTTGCCGGAATGATAGTTGCAGGCTCAATTTCCACACCGCAAACGGAGCAATGTGAACCACCGGTTTTTCCCGGGTTCACACAATCAGGTTCAACATCTTTGTCCGCAATAGGCGTGTGCCCTTTTGCCGGAACAGTTTTGGGTTTGCTCACTTCAGCACCGCAAACGGAGCAATGTGAACCACCGGTTTTTCCCGGGTTCACACAATCAGG